>PMJT01000264.1:258-18842 GCA_003158495.1 Chloroflexota bacterium
GATGAGTCACGCGAGCGCCAGGCCCGCGTAGTAACCGCGAGAGCCTCGCAGAGATTTCGCGTTCAATCGAGCCGATGGAGAGGGACTGGTCCGGTCTCGACTATGCTCCTCGGCGGACTACAGGTCCCCGAAGGCCCGGAAGAGCGGGCACGGACAGGGCGAACGGAATGGAGCGGAACATGGCCCGTGCGCGGCGCATCGGCATCCTGACCGCCGGGGGCGACAGCCCCGGCCTCAATGCCGCCATTCGAGGCATCGGCAAGGCCGCCGTAGACCACTACGGCATGGAGGTCGTGGGGTTCCGCGACGGCTTCCGTGGGCTGGTCGAGGACCGTTCTGTCCGGCTCGACCGGAAGCTGTCCGGGATTCTCACGGTCGGCGGCACAATCCTGGGAACCAGCCGCGACAAGCCACATCGGATGCTCATCGACGGTCGGATCATCGACATGACCGCGGCCGTGGTCGCAACCTACCAGAGACATCGCCTGGACGCGCTTGTCTGCCTGGGCGGCGGTGGCACGGCGAAGAACAGCCTGAGACTCGTCCGCGCCGGACTCAACGTCATCACGCTGCCCAAGACGATAGACAACGATCTCGTCATGACCGACGCAACCTTTGGTTTCGCTACGGCGCTGGATATCGCGACGGACGCCATCGACCGGCTGCACAGCACCGCCCACAGCCACCATCGGATCATCGTCGTGGAGATCATGGGCCACCGTGCCGGCTGGCTGACACTCGGTGCGGGAATCGCCGGAGGCGCCGACGTAATCCTGATCCCGGAGATCCCCTACAGCGTCGAGTCGATCGCCGAGGCGATCGGCCGGCGCGTTCGGGGCGGATCCAACTTCAGCATCGTGGCGGTGGCGGAGGGCGCGCGGAACCCCGAGGATGCAGCAACGTTCCGGGAGGCCGAGACCCGCAAACGCGCCGCCGCCACTCCCGAGGAAATCGCCGCCGCAGTCGAATCGCTGGCTGCGGTGGAGTCGGCCCACGCCGGCAACACGCTCCGGCTTGCCGCCCAGCTCGAGGCCCTCACGGGTCTCGAGTCTCGGGTCACGATCCTCGGCTATGTCCAGCGTGGGGGCACGCCATCGCCGGCGGACAGATTGCTGGCGACGCGCCTCGGCAGCGCCGGCGCAGATCTCATCTACCAGGGCGTCTCGGGAGTGATGGTTGCCGCACGGGGAGAAGGCTCGGAGCCCGTGCCGCTGGAACAAGTCGCCGGTAAGCGCAAGCTGGTCCCGCTCGACCACTCATGGATCCAGGCGGCCCGGCACGTGGGGACCTGTCTGGGCGACTGACGGGGTATTGGTCGGCGGCAATTCCGAGGCGGCCCCGTGCCGCATTCCGCCGCGTCCGCTGGCGATTGCTGGTCAACGTTAGCCGCCCCGCAGCCGACTCATCTCTCAGCAGCCGTGCGCCCGCGGATTCTGTCCTGTGCTGAGGGAATCGCTTTCGGGCGGCGGATCGACGCTGGAGGCCGAAGTGATTCGAGCAGGGTCGGACGAGGGCGTGTCCGTCCCGCTGATCGCGCGGCCGGATGCCGCCACGGAGCAGGCGCTCCGCTCGAACCTACCTCAGCGGATCCGTTTCCGGCTGGCACGGCCGCGGGCGAGTTGGACGCACCTGGGCCTGTGGCTGGCCGTCGCCGGTGTGGGCGCGGCGGCAGTCCTGTCGACGACCGGCATGTCTGTCGCGGCGCCGATACTGATCGGCAGCCTGGGCATGGGCGCCGGCTGGGCGGTGACCTCGCTGATCGTGGGCGTCACTCTGCGCCGCCCGATCGATCGTGTCGCCACGTCCATGGAGACGCTCGCCGCTCGAGACGTCCTGGCGCTGGTCGACGAGTTCGCCAACCTGGCAGACGGCGAGCCACCGGGCCAGATCGAGGTCCACGCCAGGGCCGTGGCCGTGCCGGCAGATCCGAGCGCACGGCGGCTGGCCGAGGCTCTGAACACCACGATTGCCAGGCTCCAGGGCGGCGTCCACCAGTTCCACGCAGCGTCGCAGGAATCCTGCAGGCGACTGTTCTACGTCGGCCCCGACGACTACCTTCTCGGCTGCGGTTGCGCCGAGGCCATGGGTTCGCTGTTGCCGAACGGCGGGCCAGTACTGCTGATGACGCCGCGGTTCAGGCACTCCGGAGTCGAGCTCCGGCGGCGAGGTTTCGAGAACACGCTGCGCGAGCGCTTCCCCGCAATACACGTGGCGGGCGCCGTCGAGAGCCGGTTTGATCGGGCTCGCACTTCGCGGCTGGTCGTGTCTTTCATCCAGACGCATCCGCAGCTTGCCGGCATCTACTGCACCGAGGCCATGGGCGTCGTCGGCTGCATCGATGCGCTCAAGGCACTGAACCGGACCGGACGCGTCGTGGTCATCTGTCACGACGCAGTGGACGGCACGATGGCTGCCGTCCGGGCGGGGATTATCGCCGCCACGATCACGCAGGATCCCTTCGGGCAGGGTCACGACGTCGCGGTCCACCTGTTCAACGCCGTCGCCTGCGGCTGGCGGCCGAGCGAGACTCGGCTGATCAGCACCGCCGAGACCGTGACCAGGGACAACTACCGCGAGCACTGGCAGCCCGACCTCGGCATGGCCGGCTCTGCGGCCGCGGCCGAGCACCGGCCCCGGCCGCTCGGCGTCGCCAGCCGGCACGTCCGGATCGCCGTGCTCGGCGTACACGACACTCCCTTCTGGGAACCGGTCAGGAGCGGGGTGATCGCCGCCGGTCGCGAGTTGTCCCGCTGCAATGCGTCGGTCGACTGGCTCGTCCCGGAGAGCGACGACGAGTTCGATGTCGGCGTCCGCGGGCCGGCCATCGACGCCCTCTGCGCCGAGGGCTACGACGCGATCGCGACGCCCTTGTACGACCTGGCCCTCGTTCCCTATCTGAACGGGGCGGTCGATCGGGGCCTGGTCGTGGCTACCTTCAACTCGGAAGCGTCGAGCCTCCAGGGCCTCGTTGCGACGCTGTCGAAGGAGCGTCGGGCACTCGAAATCGCCACCGGCGACCTCCAGCTGGCGGTCCGCCGTGACCCGCTCACAGGGGCCTACAACCGGCGGGTCATGGACGCCGACCTCGAAGAAGCCCAGGTCTCGGTCGCAACTTCCGGCCGCCCGGCGACGGTCGTAATGCTCGACATCGACCATTTCAAGGCTTACAACGACGTCTACGGCCATACCGCCGGCGACCAAGTCCTGCGCTTGGTCGCCGGGCGAATTCAGCGTGACATCCGGCCGATGGATCGTCTCTATAGATACGGTGGCGAGGAGTTCCTTGTCCTTCTGTCGGAGACAGGCCTGGGGGAAGCTGAGACAGTGGCGCGGCGAGTAGCGTTGGGAATATCCAACATGGGATTGGTCCACAAGCGGAACATCCCCTGGGGCGTGATCACCGTCAGCGCCGGCGTCGCGGCGTACGCTTCAGAGCGCCCGTCTACAGCCGACTGCGTCGCCGCTGCGGACTCCGCGCTGTACCGGTCAAAGGCCTCGGGGCGGAACACCGTCGCGACTTCACACCAGGAGTCGAAGACGGAGCTGCTCGAGCCGAAGGGTCCCGTCGGCCGCTGACCCAGCCGCTCCCCGAATCTCATTCGGGCGCGACCGGTCCGCGGATCACCCGCGCAGCTGAAACGGCTATCGCTCGACGGCAAGGGCGGCGGCGATGTCCTGGGCAATCATCGCGCGCTTGGTCTTTTCGATGAAGAAGCTCGGCCCTGCCTGCAGGTAGGACGGGAAGGCTCGACCGCCGCGGAACCTGTACTCGGCGCCGCGGATTCTGTACGTGGAGCCGGGTGGGATCGCGCGGGCGCCGCCTGCGCGGGTTGAGATGTAGTTGATGGACCTGATGGCAACGTCGCCCATGAGCAGGTACGCCCTGGCATTCGAGAAGATGGACAGCTCGCGCTCCAGCAGGAGCGAGCACTCCTTGACCGTCGCGGTCGAGATGCCGTAGCCGGTCTTTCCACATTTCACCGCGGTGGTCAGGTAGACACCCAGGTGCAAGACGTCGCCGATCGACTCGACGTCGGCGCCCGCGTCCTTGAAGGCCTGGACCGTCGTTTGTTCGAACAGCGAGTCACCCCCGGCGTAGTAACCGTCCGCCGCGTCCGGCGGAGCTGCCTCGGAAATGAGGACGATCCATATGTCCTCCGGCTGCACGTCGGCGTCCGGGACGAGATAGCACTCGGTCCTCACGTCTGCACATGGAAATCGATGACACGCCACCTGATCGCACGGTCGCATCGCACCACTCCCCCGATCTGCCGCCCGGCATATGGCTACAACTGTAGCCATCTCAGCCCGGCGGTCCAGAGGCTGGCCGAACGACTGGCACGTCAGCCGCCGGTTGCCGGTCCGGGGGCTGGCGCGGGCCGCTCGGAGGCATCGATCACGCAGAATCGGTTGCCTTCCGGGTCTTCGAGGATCACGTAGTCGGCGTCGTCAGGGCGCCCCCGCCACTCGACGCGGGATGCGCCCAGCCCGAGGAGCCGTTCGACCTCGGAGGCCTGGTCCTCGGCATAGAGATCGAGGTGGATTCGCGGCGGCAGTTGGCGCTCGGCACGGTGGCGATCGAGGGACACGTTGGGCCCGCGCCCATCGCGCGGCCGCAACAGGGCAAAATCGTCGGCCGCGTCATCACGGGCGACGTAGTCCAGCGCCGCCGTCCAGAAGGCCTTCTGACGGGCGAGGTCGTCGACGCGAATGACGATCGATCCCACTCGGAGCATGCTGCCAGAATAAGCCGCGCCCGCGGCGCGAGCCGCCCGCGGCCGGCCGGGGTCAGTATGCGGTCGCTCTCACGGAAGCTCCACGCGCCACACCCTTGAGTCAGCGTCGATCGGCGACGGGACGTAGCGAACGGGCAGACGCTCCGCGGCGCTGCGACCAACGGTCTCGCCTTCGGTGAGCGGCCTGCCCAATGCTGCCACGTACCCAAGGAGCTCGAAGAAGGTACCGATAGCGTCGTTCGCCTCGGCGCGCGGCGTGACCAGCAGCAGGTCCGGGAGGGCGAGCTGCTTCATACCCAGGCTCAGCAGGCCGAGCCGCTCGTCCGCCTCGGCACCGATTGTCAGCCCGGTCCAGAGCATCATCCGAGAACCGGCCTCAGGCTCCGCCGCGAGCCCACAGAAGAACCCGGCGTCGTGAGTGGCGCCCGCCTCGCCCCAGTAGATGCCGACCGATTGGGAGGCCTTGGCGACGGCCGCCAGGAACGAGGTGAATGCGGAGAGGACCGCGACCGTGGGCGCCGGGTCCATGTTGCGAAGCATGACAACAAGGTGTGCCCCGTGAGCCGGCAACTCCCAGCCCGTGCCGAAGGCCGAGACGCTGTAGTGAGCGGCCTGGTCGGCCTCTCTGTTGGGCACCGGGCCGTCCATCGCCGCGATGATGACCGTGCCGCCCGGCGTCAATTCGAATTGCAGCGCGCCCAGAGCCGCCGTCGAATCGTCGCCTGATGCCACGAGCCGCTCCTCGCCGTGGGCATATGCGACGAACGCGTCGACGATATCGGAATCCTTCGGGAGCCGGGCGTCTGCCAGCAGCACGAAAGCCAGGTTCATCGGTTCCCTTTCCTGCTGTGACGGGTCGACTGGTCCGGGCGATGGATCTTTGAAGGGGTAGCTCCGGGCGGCGCAATGGTACTCGGGCGTACCGCCGGCCCGATGGCAGGCGACGGTTGCCGATACGCTAGCCCCATGACCGGGGACCGCGAACACACTGCCGGGTCGTTGCACCCGCCCGTCTCATGGCCGCACATTCGGCCGGGCATTCCGGCCCTCTGCGGGTTGGCCGCGCTGGCCGTTTTCCTCGTCGGCATCGGCGGGCCGTCGCTCTGGATCGACGAGGGCCACACGTGGCAGTACGCCCACGAACCGCTCGGCACGATGCTGAGCACCGTCATCGGCTCCACCAACGCGGTCGAAGCCGCGTACTACGCCGTCCTCCATTTCTGGATCGACGTCGCTGGAGACTCGGAATTGGCCCTGCGCCTGCCGTCGGCGCTGGCGATGGCCATCGCCGTGTGGGCAGCCTCGAAGACGGCGGGCGACGGCGCGGGACCTAGTACCGCGGCCATCGTCGGGTTCGTCCTGATCGCGCTGCCGGGCGTCACCCGCTACGCGCAGGAGGCTCGGCCATACGCCTTCGCCGTGGCCGCGGTTGCGGTTTCTACGTTCATGCTCTTCCGAGCCCTGACGCGGAACGAGCGGCGCTGGTGGGTCGGCTACGCCTCGGCCCTCGTCGTCGTCGGCTACTTCCACTTGCTCTCGCTGCTGGTAGTGCCGGGGCAGTTGATGGCCGTGCTGCTCATCGATCGCGGCCGGTTGCGCTCGTTCGCGGCGGCGGCCGGCGCCGCCTTCATGGCAGTCCTGCCAGTCGCCGTCCTCGGGTACGCGCAGCGGGGCCAGATCGGCTGGATACCCCTTGCCCAGTTGGATTACCTATGGACGCAGGCGTCCGTGCTCACGGGCAGCTTGGCCGTCACTGGAGGCCTGGCCGTCGTCGTCGTCTGCGGCCGGGGCAACCGGCGGCTCATGGCCCTCGGCCTGCCCACGGCTCTCGCGGCCCCGGTCCTGCTGTGGGCCTTCGGCCTTTTCACCCCGCTATACCTGGCGCGGTATCTGCTGGGTGCAGCGCCGGGCGTCGCCATCCTCATGGCGGCGGCGCTGGCGGGTGTGGGCAGAGGCCGGGTCCTGCTGCTCGGGGCGATCCTCCTGGCCCTCGTCTGGCCGCAGCAGGTCGCGGTTCGAGGACCCGCCGCGCACAACCAGGACTACCGAGCCGCGGCCGCGCTGGTCGCCACGGACTGCACGGCCCGGATCGCCTATGACGGGATGTCGAAGGACGCGATGCTGTACTACTTGCAGGGCCAAACCTGCGCCCCGTCCGAGACCGCGGCCGGCGGTCACCTCTGGGTCGTGCAGGCGGAAGGGTCGCACCTCACCGAGTCGGGCTACACGCTCGTCGGGACCACGACTTTCGGCCAGGCGATCGTCACGTACTGGACGAAGTAGGCAACGGGCGGCTCGCATCAGCGCGGCCCGCCCGGTTGGTTCATTCTGAGAGAGTCACGCCGTCGAGTAACCACTTCGACGATCACGGCCCAACACCGCCGTCATCTCGAAGCTTAAGGAGAACATATGCCTAAGGGAGAACGAATCGCCGACATCCTGGCGGGCCGGACGGCGGTCGGTGCCCCAGCGACGGTCAAGGGCTGGATTCGGTCCCGCCGCGATTCGAAGGCCGGCCTCTCCTTCCTGGCCGTCCACGACGGGTCCTGCTTCGATGCTCTCCAGATCGTGGCCCCGGCGACACTCGCCAACTACCAAGCCGAGATCATGCATTTGACTGTCGGTTGCGCCGTGACCGTCACCGGGACCGTGACAGCGTCACCCGCCCAGGGCCAGGCCGTTGAGTTGCTGGCCGATTCGGTCGTCGTAGTCGGCTGGGTCGACGACCCGGAGACGTACCCGATCTCGCAGAAAAGGCACTCGTTCGAGTACCTCCGCGAAGTCGCCCATTTGCGCGCCCGAACCAACACATTCGGCGCAGTGGCGAGGGTCCGGCATTGCCTCGCCATGGCGATACATCGCTACTTCGACGAGCACGGCTTCTACTGGATCGCCACACCGATCCTCACCGCCAGCGATGCCGAGGGCGCGGGCGAGCTGTTCCGCGTGTCTACCCTGGACCTGGCAAACCTGCCGCGCACGCCCGAAGGCGGCGTCGACTACTCGCAGGACTTCTTCGGCAAGCCCGCCTATCTCACGGTATCCGGCCAGCTCAACGTCGAGACCTACTGCCTGGCCCTGTCGAAGGTCTACACCTTCGGGCCGACATTCCGGGCCGAGCATTCGAACACCAGCCGGCATCTCTCCGAGTTCTGGATGGTCGAGCCGGAGATCGCCTTCGCCGACATATCGGACAACGCCGACCTGGCCGAAGACCTGCTGCGGTATAGCTTCCGCGCCCTGCTGGACGAACGCGCCGACGACATGAAGTTCTTCGCCGAGCGGATCGACAAGGACGCGGTCACCCGGCTCGAGGAGCTCGTCAAGTCGAGCTTCGCCCGGATGGAGTACACCGAGGCGATCGACGTTCTGAAGCGGTCCGGCCGCTCCTTCGAGTTTCCCGTGGAGTGGGGCGTGGCCCTCCAGGCCGAGCACGAACGATACCTCTGCGAGGAATACGCGAAGCGGCCGGTGGTGGTCGTCAACTATCCGAAGGAGATCAAGGCGTTCTACATGCGGGTGAACGACGACGGGCGGACCGTTGCGGCGATGGATGTGCTCGCCCCCGGCATCGGCGAGATCATCGGCGGCAGCCAGCGCGAGGAGCGCCTCGACGTGCTCGACGCCCGGATTCGCGAGACTGGGCTCGAGACCGCGTCGTACTGGTGGTATCGCGACCTGCGCCGATACGGCACCGTGCCGCACGCCGGCTTTGGATTGGGTTTCGATCGGGCCGTGGCGTATGCCACCGGGATGGCGAACATTCGCGACGTCATTCCCTTCCCGCGCACGCCGGCCAGCGCGGACTTCTAGCCGACCCATGATCAGCGGCGCACACATCATCCTGTTCACGCCCGCAGTCGAGGCGACACGCAAGTTTCTGCGCGACGCGTTGGGATTCGAGTCCGTCGATGCGGGTGGGGGCTGGCTCATCTTCGCTCTGCCACCCGCCGAAGTCGCCGTCCACCCCGCGGACCTTCCGAGCCAGGAGCTCTACCTCATGTGCGAAGACCTGGCCGACACCATCGCCAGGCTATCCGCCTCCGGGGCTATTTTCGGCCCGGTCCACGAGGAGCGCTGGGGCCGGATCACACTCATGACAATTCCCGGCGGTGCCCAACTCTCGATCTACGAGCCAATGCACCCCAGCCCGAGCCGCCCGGCGTAACGTCCTGAGCCCGGGCGGCGCGGCGGGATGGCACGAGCTCGGAAGGCAAGCCACGGTTCGGCTACGATCGACAGGTGTTGCTGGGTATCGATCACCTGGTCATCGCTGTCCGCGACCTTGACGAGGCCTCCGACGAGCTTGAGCGGCGGCTTGGGCTGGCGGCGACAGGCGGCGGCCGACATTCCGCGCTGGGGACGCAGAACCGGCTGGCATGGCTCGGCGATACGTACGTCGAGCTTGTCGCGATCGCCGACCGTGCCGTCGCCGAAGGATCATGGCTCGGCATCCCGACGATCGCNNTCGCCGCGCTCCGCTCAAACGGGGCCCGCCTGGGCGACTCCACCGCGGGCGAACGAGAGCGGCCAGACGGCACGATTGTGCGGTGGCGGCTCGCGATCGGAGAGTCGCTGGGGCCGGCCAAGCCGCCCTTCCTGATCGAGCACGATCCCGCTTCCGCGGAATGGACGACGGAGGATCGAGCGGCCCGCGCCGCGCAGAATCATCCGGTTGGGGGACCGGTGCGGCTAGAGGTGCTGGAGCTTCCGTTCCCGGATGTGCCGGCCGCGGTCAACATGCTCGGCCGGGCCGCCGACCTGCGGTTCCGTCCCTCACTCACCGGAGGTTCCGCCCGTGACGCCAACCTCGGCCGCCAGGTCGTGCGATTGCGGGCGGCACACGGCGCACCCGGCCGGCCGGTCATCAGCCTCGCATCGCCGGCCGGCGACGACCGATCCGTGGACCTTCTCGGGTGCCGCTGGAGCGTCAGGCGGTCCGGCTGAACTCCCGCCGCGCGGGGTATCCCACGGCGAATCGGCGGACGCGCTCCGCGCAGAAACGAGTCGGGACGGGACGACCGAAGTAGGCCTTGCGGGTCGTCGCTGGCCTCCGGCTCCCCGACCCAGTAAAGTCTCCTTGGGCGATCCGGTCTCGACACCCCGATGAGGCGATTTCTGCGGCAAGCCACCCTTATGGTGGACTGACTGCGCGCTTCAGCCCCGGACCACTCCCAGTAGTGTTCGCCCATGGCGCGGCGATCTGGAAGGATCAGATGGCGTCTGCCCTGACTGCCCGGCCCGAACGGTGACCTCGGACCGGGCCCTCCCGGATTCGCCGCGGCGAGGTCGATGGCGGGCGCAGCCCAAAGCGGAACTTGCCGAGCCTATCCTCGCGGAACTATTCAGCGTGGAGCGGCTCGAGCAGCACGCGCAGACCCTCGCCGCCGCCCAGACGGTGACCGACTCCCCCCGGCGGGGACACGCGGTCGGACCGCGCATCGCCGAGAACGGCCGCGTCCTGCTTGAGACATACGGCATCCTGGCCCGGGCGATCAAGGACGAGCAATCGATCACCCCTGCGGCCGAGTGGCTCCTCGACAACTTCCACATCGTTGACGAGCAGCTGAGGGAGATTCGCGACGACTTGCCTCCGGACTACTACCGCGAGCTCCCCAAGCTGGCCGAGGGTCATCTCGCGGGTTACCCGCGGGTGATGGGCATTGCCTGGGCATACATCGCGCACACGGACAGCCGCTTCGAACCCGAGAGCCTGCGGCGCATGGTGCACGCCTACCAGGGCGTGGAACCGTTGACGATCGGCGAGCTCTGGGCAATCGCAATCACCCTCCGGATCCTGCTCGTCGATAACCTGCGCCGCATCGCGGAGCTGATCGTACGCAGCCGGGCAGATCGCCAGACAGCCGACGAGCTGGCCGACGGTCTGCTCGGTCTCGGAAAGGACGGTCCGGAATCCGCCGCGGCGGCCCTGCGCAGACTGTCACCCGGGTCTCTCACGGCCGCCGCCCGCGTGCAGCTGTACCAGCGTCTGCGCGATCAGGATCCCGCGGCCACGCCTGCCCTCGGCCGCGTGGAGCAGCTCCTTGCGGCCCAAGGAACAACGGCCGAGGAAACAGTACGCCTGGAGCACCAGCGCCAGGCGACCATGAACGTGACGGTCCGAAACGTAATCACGAGCATGAGACTGATCTCGTGGTTCGACTGGGCTCAGTTCGTCGAAAGCGTGAGCCTCGTCGATGAGGTCCTGCGCGAGCGTACCGCCTTCGGGGAGATGGACTTCGCGACCAGGGATCGATACCGACACGCGGTTGAAGAGCTGTCGCGGGTCTCGGGTGTCACCGAGATCGAGGTCGCCAGGAAAGCCGTGGCGATGTCGGAGGCCGTGGCGATGTCGGAGGGCGTGGCTTCGAGCGTAGACGTCGAACCATCCGTCGACGAGCGGCGGCGAGATCCAGGCTACTACCTGATCTCCGGTGGACGTTCCGAGTTCGAGCGGGTCCTCAAGGTTCGGGCTCCGCTGTCCGGCCGCATTCGCCGCACCTATGTCCGCGCTGGTGGCCGTGGCTATCTTGGATCGCTGGCTTTGGTCACGGCTTTGGTCGTCGCCGTACCGTTGTTCCTGTCCGGGTTTGGGACCGCGCCGGTCGCGGCCCTTGTCATAGCCCTCCTCGCAATTCTGCCCGCCTCGGACATGGCCATCGCCCTGGTCAACTGGGAAGTCACCCATGTCCTGGGCCCCCGGGCTCTGCCACGGCTCGACCTCAAGGATGGCGTGCCGACTCGGCTGCGAACGCTCGTCGTCGTGCCGATGCTCCTGGGTAGTGGGGACGAAGTCGAGGCTCTTGTCGGCCGACTCGAGGTTCACTACCTGGCGAACCGCGAAGGCGACATCCGGTTCGCCCTGCTCTCCGACTGGCTCGACGCCCCGGCCGAGCACGTGCATGGCGACGACGAGCTTCTCTCGGCGGCAACGGCGGCCATTGACAGGCTCAACGAACGTCACGGCGACGCCCCCGGCGGCGGCGCTCGATTCCTGATCTTTCACCGGACCAGGCGCTGGAACGCGGCCGAGGGCTGCTGGATGGGCTGGGAGCGCAAGCGCGGCAAGCTTCTGGAACTGAATGCCCTGCTGCGCGGGTCTACCGACACGGGGATCCTGACGACGGGCCGGGCGTCGTCGACCCCACCGACGGGCGTTCGGTACGTGGTCACTCTCGATGCGGACACGAGACTCCCGATGGGCGCAGTAGGCCGCCTCGTGGGGACGATCGCCCATCCCCTCAACCGAGCGACCTTCGATCCGCGGGTCGGGCGGGTGACCCAGGGCTACGGGGTTCTCCAGCCACGCATCACCTCAACTCTCCCGGCCGAGCCCGGAGGATCGCTCTTCCAGCGGCTCTATTCGGGATCGGCCGGCATCGACCCCTACGCATCCGCAGTCTCCGACGTCTACCAGGACCTGATCCAGGAGGGCAGCTTCACCGGTAAGGGCATCTACGACCTGGACATGTTCAGCGCGGCGATGGCCGACCGCGTGCCCGAGAACGTGCTCCTGAGTCACGATCTGTTCGAGGGAGTCTTCGCCCGTGCCGGGCTGGTGACCGACATCGAGCTGTTCGACGAATCCCCATCGAACTACCTGACATCGACCGTCCGGCAGCATCGCTGGGCGCGGGGCGACTGGCAGCTCCTGCCCTGGATCCTCGGCCGAGCCTTCGATGCGACCGGCCGGACGAGACGCGAATCCATGCCTCGACTTGCCCGCTGGAAGATGATCGACAACCTGCGCCGGACGATGTCCGCGCCGCTCACGCTTGCGACGCTCGTTGCGGCCTGGACGTTGCCATCGGTTTCGGCCGGTATATGGAGCACGTTCGTTCTTGCATGGTTGATGGTCCCGGAGGCATTGCCCGTCCTGACAGGGCTGAAGCCCAGGCGGGTTGGCATCTCCAGGCGCAGCCACCTGGGAGCCATGGGCGGGGACATCGCCCTGGCATTTGCGCACGTGGGCCTCGGCATCACCCTGCTGGCGCACCAGGCGTGGCTGATGGTCGACGCGATATCGAGAACGCTGCTACGGGTCTATGCCACCAGGCGCCACCTCCTCGAGTGGACGACGGCCGCGCAGGCCAAGGCCCGGCCCGACCTCGACCTGCTGGGGTTCTACCGGCAGATGGCCGGCAGCGTCGTGATTGCGGTCGTCGCGGCGATCCTCGTTCTGGCGACAAAGCCGGGCTCGGCGTGGATCGCCGCACCGTTCATCTTCATGTGGCTGCTCTCGCCCGCCATCGCCCGATCGATCAGCCTGCCGCCACCCGAATCGGCCACCGAGCAGCTTTCGCCGGCCGACATCCGATCGCTCCGCCTGATCGCCCGCCGGACCTGGCGGTTCTTCGAGGCGTTCGTCGGCCCCGGCGACAACGGGCTGCCGCCCGACAACTACCAGGACGATCCGACCCCGGTTGTCGCCCATCGCACTTCACCGACGAACATCGGGATGTACCTGCTGGCGACCGTGACGGCTCGCGACCTCGGTTGGATCGGGACGCTCGACATGGCGGAGCGCCTGGAGGCGACGCTCTCGACAATCGGCCGGCTGGAGAGGGTTCACGGGCACCTGTACAACTGGTACGACACACGCGACCTGCGCCGGCTCGATCCCGCCTACGTCTCGTCTGTCGACAGCGGGAATCTCGCCGGCCACTTGCTCGCGTTGTCGAATGCCTGCCGCCAGATGATCGACCAGCCGTTGCCGGTCGCGGCCGCTCTGGCGGGGATCGGGGACGGCATTGCTCTTACCCGCGAAGCTGCCGGTGCGGTCGGCGACGATCGCAGAAGCCAAACGCTCCACCGGCGGCACCTCGCCGCAGCTCTCGAGCTGCCATCGGGTGCCGGCATGGCCCTCCCCGAGACCCCCGAGGCCTGGGCGGCCCGCCTGGCGGAGTTGTCCGGGTACGGCCGGACGTTGTCGGACATCGCGGCCGCCCTCACCGCTGAGCGGGGAGACCCTCCGGACGGCGATCTCGTGGCCTGGTCTACCGCCACCTTGCTGACCGTGGACAGCCACGCGAAGGATCTCGCGCTGCTCCGACCCTCTCCGGGTGAAACCGACTTCCTGACCATCGCCGAGATGTCAGATGCGCAGAGCGGGGAAGCCGCCACGGGATCGCCGTCTGCCGCGATGCTCGTTCGCCGACTCCAGGCTATCGCCGACCAGGCACAGCGGCTCTTCCGGGAGATGGACTTCGGCTTCCTGTTCGACCCGACCAGAAAGCTCTTCTCGATCGGCTTTCGGGTCCAGGACGGCGCCCTGGACCCAAGCTACTACGACCTCCTCGCCTCCGAGGCGCGCCTAACGAGCTTCCTCGCGATCGCAAAGGGCGATGTTGCACCCGACCACTGGTTCAAGCTCGGGCGCGCGATGACGCCCGTCGGGCGCGGCTCCGCCCTGATCTCCTGGTCCGGTTCCATGTTCGAGTACCTGATGCCCGCCCTCGTAATGCGCGCACCCGCGCTCAGCCTGCTCGACGAGACGCACAGGCTCGTCGTTGCCCGCCAGATGAGCTACGCCGCCGGACTCGGCGTGCCCTGGGGGATCTCGGAGTCAGCCTTCAACGCGCGCGACCTCGCACTCACCTACCAGTACTCGAGCTTCGGTGTGCCCGGCCTGGGCCTCAAGCGAGGCTTGAGCGGGGACATCGTCGTGGCCCCGTACGCGACTGCGCTCGCGGCCATGATCCAGCCCGAGGCCGCCGTCCGCAATTTTGCCCGGCTCGACAGCGCCGGCGCGGGCGGCCGGTACGGCTTCCGTGAGTCCCTCGACTACACCCCGCGCCGGCTGCCGGAAGGTGCGTCGGTCGCGATAGTGAAGAGCTATATGGCGCATCACCAGGGGATGGCTCTCGTGGCCCTTGGCAACGTCCTGAACAACCGAGTCATGGTGGAGCGCTTCCACGCCGACCCAATCGTGGAAGCGACGGAACTGCTCCTCCAGGAGCGCATGCCCCGTGACGTGCTGGTCGCCAGGCCCCGCGCCGAGGAAGTCAAGAGCGCGGCGGACGTGCGCGATCTCGTCCCGCCGGTCCTCCGCCGCTTCACCTCTCCTCACGGTTCGATCCCACGGACGCATCTCCTGTCCAATGGGCGGTACGCGGTCATGGTTACGGCAGCGGGATCCGGCTACAGCCGCTGGCGCGACATCGCCATAACCCGCTGGCGCGAAGACGTGACCCGCGACTCGTGGGGCAGCTACCTGTTCCTACGAGACATGGACTCCGGCGAGGTCTGGTCGGCCGGGCATCAACCCAGCGGCAAGGAAGCTGACAGCTACGAGGTTTCGTACTCGGAAGAACACGCCGAGTTCACCCGCCGCGACGGGTCTATCTCGACGCGCCTGATGGTGGTGGTGTCGGCGGAGCATGACGCCGAGATCAGGCGCGTCTCATTGACCAATCTCGGCTCGCAAACCCGCCAGATCGAGCTCACGTCCTACGCGGAGATCGCCCTGGCGCCGCAGGCGGCCGATGTCGCGCACCCCGCCTTCCAGAACCTGTTCGTCCAGACGGAGTTCGTGGCGAATATCGGAGCCCTCCTGGCGACGCGCCGCCCGAGATCAGCGGGCGAACAGCAGATCTGGGCTGCCCACGTCGCGGCAGTCGAGGACGAGACGGGCGGGGTAATCCAGTACGAAACAGATCGCGCTCGCTTCCTGGGCCGTGGTCGGTCGGTTCGCTCACCGGTGTCGGTCATCGATGGACGGCCGCTCTCGAACACCGTCGGCCCCGTGCTCGATCCGATCTTCAGCCTGAGGTGCCGGGTCGAGCTGGCCCCCGGCGCGACCGCCCACGCCATTTTCTCCACGGTCGTGGCCGAGTCGCGCGAGGAGGTCCTGGACCTCGCCGACAAGTACCGCGAGTCGGCCACCTTCGAACGGGCCACGACCCTCGCGTGGACACAGGCCCAGGTCCAGCTGCATCACCTCGGGATAGAGGCTGACGAGGCCCTCCTCTTCCAGCGCCTGGCCAACCGCGTCATCTTCTCGGATCCGTCGCTTCGTCCGGCGTCGAGCCTGTTGGCACGCAACGAGCGAGGTGCGTCGGCTCTCTGGCAACACGGCATCTCGGGCGACCTGCCCATCGTCATGGTCCGGATCGACGAAGTCGAAGACCTCGACATCGTTCGGCAGTTGCTCCGTGCCCACGAGTACTGGCGACTGAAGCTCCTGGACGTTGACCTGGTGATCCTGAACGAGCACGTCGCCACGTACGCCCAGGAGCTCCAGGAATCGCTCGAGGCTCTGGTGCGGATGAGCCAATCCAGCCTCGCCCCAGATGGCCGCCAGGGACGGGGCGGCGTGTTCATCCTGCGCGGCGACCACATCTCCGCCGAGGACCGGACGCTCCTCCAATCGGCCGCCCGGGCCGTCCTGTTGAGCCGCCGGGGCAGCCTCACCGACCAGGTGATCCGCCTGGAGCGGCCGATAGACAAGGTCGTCATGCCATCATCGGCGCCCGTCTTGCGGCCGAGCAGGCACGAGCCGCCCGCGCCGCGTCCGGAGCTCGAGTTTCCCAACGGGCTGGGTGGCTTTGCCCGGGACGGCCGTGAGTACGTNNATAGCCAACGCGTCGTTTGGCTTCCAGGTCTCCGAGTCCGGGTCCGGCTACGCGTGGTCCGGCAATAGCCGCGAGAACCAGCTCACCCCGTGGTCCAACGACCCCGTGAGCGACCCTGCGGGCGAGGCGATCTTCGTCCGGGATGACGACAGCGGGGAGTCGTGGGGTCCGACGGCCCTGCCGATCCGGGTGGAGGATTCCATCTACACGGCCCGTCATGGCGCCGGATACAGCCGGTTCGAGCATCTACACGACGGCATCGCGTTGAACCTCGTCCAGTTCGTCCCGCTCGACGACGCAGTCAAGGTTTCCGTTCTGACTGTGGAGAATCGATCGGGGCGCTCCAGGCGTCTCTCGGTAACCGCCTACGTCGAGTGGGTCCTGGGTACATCCCGGGGAGAAAGCAGCCCTCGGATCGTGACGTCATTGGAGCCGGAGACTAACGCGATCCTCGCGCGCAACCCCTGGAACACGGAGTTCGGCGGTCGCGTGGCATTCCTCGACCTCGGCGGGCGGCAGACAGCGTGGACGGCGGACCGGACCGAGTTCCTGGGCCGCAACGGTGCACCTGAGCGTCCCGCCGGCCTGGACAGGGGGCACCGCCTCACAGGTGTGACCGGGGCTGGTATTGACCCATGCGCCGCTCTCCAGACGAGCTTCGAGCTGGCCAACGGGGCGCGGACCCAGGTGCTCGTGCTGCTCGGCGAGGCGGCCGGGGCACCGGCAGCGGCCGACCTCGTTCGTCGCTGGCGACAGGCGGACCCCGAGGCGACGCTGCGCGACGTGGCGAGCTTCTGGGACGACGTGCAGGGCACGATCCAGGTGCGAACACCAGACCGGTCGATGGACATCCTGCTCAACGGCTGGCTGATCTATCAGACGCTCGCCTGCCGACTCTGGGCGCGGACGGCGTTCTACCAGGCAGGTGGCGCATATGGCTTCCGCGACCAGCTGCAGGACGTTGTCGCCCTGATGGCCTCAAAGCCGGCGCTGGCCCGCGAGCATCTTCTGAGAGCCGCGGGACGCCAGTTCGTAGAGGGCGACGCCCAGCACTGGTGGCATCCACCGTCCGGTCGGGGCGTCCGGACCAGGATCTCGGACGATCGCCTCTGGCTGCCCTACGTGGTCGCTCGATACATCTCGATCACGGGTGACACGGGAGTCCTGGACGAGGCCGTCCAGTACATCGAAGGTCCGGCGCTGCGACCCGATCAGACGGACGCGTACTTCCAGCCGGAACCCTCGCGCGAGTCGGCATCACTCTTCGACCACTGCGTGGCCGCAATAGAGCGGAGCCTCTCCGTTGGCGTACATGGCCTGCCGCTCATCGGTTCGGGCGATTGGAACGACGGCATGAACCGGGTCGGATTCGAAGGTAAGGGCGAGAGTGTCTGGCTCGGCTGGTTCCTGCACACGGTCCTGGATGCTTTCGCGCCGATCGCGCTGACCCGCGGCCGGCGTCCCGAGGCGGAGCGCTGGCGAGCTCAGATGGGAACTCTCGAGCAGGCTCTCGAGGGCGACGGCTGGGACGGCGACTGGTACCGGCGGGCATTTTTCGACGATGGAACTCCGCTCGGCTCCGCGGCCAACGCCGAGTGCCGGATCGATTCGATCGCCCAATCCTGGGCCGTCCTGTCGGGAGCTGCCGATCCGGTCCACGCGGAGCGGGCGATGGCCGCCGTGGAGGAGTACCTCGTCCGTCGCGGTGACGGGCTCGTCCTGTTGTTTACGCCGCCGTTCGACCACTCCAACGTCGATCCGGGCTACGTCAAGGGGTATCTGCCGGGCATCCGTGAGAATGGCGGCCAGTACACCCACGGCGCCATCTGGTCGGCGCTCGCCTTCGCGGCGCTGGGCGACGGCGACAAGGCCGGCGAACTCTTCTCCATTCTGAACCCGATCAACCATGCGAGCACCCGGGCCGGGGTCCAACGCTACAAGGTCGAGCCTTACGTCATGGCCGCGGACCTCTACTCGGAGCCGCCGCATGTCGGCCGCGGCGGGTGGACGTGGTACACCGCGTCGTCGGGCTGGATGTACCAGGCCGGCGTCGAGTGGATCCTCGGATTCCGGCTGCGCGGTGCCAATCTCGTCCTCGACCCCTGCATACCTCGCGCCTGGCCGAAGTACGAGATCGACTTCCGGTATCACTCCGCCAGATACGAGATCGTCGTCGAGAACCCCCAGGGGATCAACCGAGGCGTGTCCTCGACGGAGTTGGATGGACAGGCATTAGCCGGCGGCGCCGGGGTCCCGCTCGCCGACGACGGCGCCA
>PMJT01000228.1 GCA_003158495.1 Chloroflexota bacterium
GAGGTGTCGAGGCGGTCCCGTGTTCCTGCCACCATGTCCGGGCTGGCGATCATGGCGTCGCGAATTCGGCACAGGGCATCGGCGAGCCCGGATCGCGTGTCCTCGGGCGGAATCGCGGCCGGGTCGGCGAGCATCGCGAAAGCCCGGGCAACCTCCTGGAGCGGGAACGCATAGGTCGGCACGCCGCAGGCGTCGGTGGAGGTGATCAGCAATTCGACCACCGTCGAGAAGGCCCGGGCCACGGTAGTCGAATACAGTTTCTGGGCCGGATGGTCCGGCAGCCAGTACTCCTCGAACGGCCACTCGTAGATGCGGCAGAGAAGGAGCATCGAAGCGTGCTGGCCCGAACACATGTGGCGCAGCGGTCCCGGCTTCTCGCCGTCGCGAGCCAGGCGAGCCGAAGTCAGAACGTCGAGCGGCATCCCCTCGGACCCGCAGCCGAGAAACTGCTGGGAGACTCCGGCGCGGCGCAGGACGGCCTGGAGCGTCCTGACGTGGAGGTCCTCGCCCGAGTGCGAGCCGGCCATGATCGCCAATTCGGCGTCCGAAAGCTCGAACGTCTCGACCCCTCCGGCTTCGACCAGTGCCGCCAGGCCGAACGGCTTCACGGCCGACCGAAGGTTGACGATCGTGTCGGGGTCACCGGCGACCCGCCGGACCGCGCCGTCGACGCCCACCTCGACGATCGAGCCGCGATGCCGGGCTTCGACGACGTCGCCGCGAATCTGCCGAACCAGGATCGGCGGCGTCCGGGGCGGGTCCGGAACGTGGACTGGTTGCCTGGGAGCGCGGACGTTCTTCACCGCGGCCGTGCGACCCGGAATCGCCGCGGGAATCGGCTGGGGGCCCGCGAGCGAATCTGTTGGCCGCATCTTCGAGAGGGCGGGCTTGGCGTCCGGCTCATCCGGTCCGGTTCCGTCGGCCCTGCCAGGTCCGAATTGCGACGGCGACATGGTCCCTCCGCTACGACCGAAAGCCGGGAGCCGGCGGCCTGGGGGCCGGCCGGTTCGAGCATACTCCGGCGACGCTTTCCGGGGCGAAAGACGACCATCTGTCAGGCAGCAGAACCTTGCTCGAGCTAGGTCTTCGCCTCGGCTTCGGTGACGGCGGCCGCTTCGGCCGTGACTCGGGCTGCTTCTGCTTCGGCGGCGACTCGCGCGGCTTCCTCTTGCTGAGCCTGTCGGGCGGCGGCTTTCCGGGCGGCTCCCCGGGCGGCTTCCCGGGCGGCTTCCCGGGCGGCTTCCCAATCGGCGGCCTGTCGAGCGGCTTCTTCTTCCTCCGCCTTGCGCGCTGCGCCCGCGTCGACCTCGGCGGCGACTCTGACGGCTTCGGCTTCTTCGGCCTTCCGGGCGACCTCCGCCTCGGCCGCGACCCGGGCGGTTTCGGCGGCCTCCGCCGCGGCGGCAGCCCCGGCGGACCGCGTGACACGGGCGGCGGCAATGCGCCGGGCGATCGCCACCAAACCCCGGTGGATCCCCCTGAATACGATCGGAATGGCCAGGACAACCAAGGTGGCGACGACTACAGCCAGGACGATGATCTGTTCGACGTTGAGCGTCTGCCAGACTTTCGCATCGCGCCAGGTGGACGCAACGGCGAAGTGGGCGATCGCCCACAGCCCAAGCGCGACAAGGTAGCGGCGCCAGCCGGTCATGTAGTGCCAGTCGTGCCTGCTCGCGAAGCCGGGTCGGATGATCGCCTTCCAGCGGCGGACCCGAAACCTGAGGAGGAACAGCGGCGCGACCATCAGGACGACAGCGCCAAGCAGCAGGCCGCCCTCGAGCAGCTGCGACGGTGTTGCCGGGAACGTCGGGTTGATGCTGCCCCAATCGCCCGCGTGGACGTAGCTCGTGGACCAGGAGGCGGTCGAGTAGTAGCCCTGACCTTCGCCACCGAGCGCCATGGCAAGCTTGCCGAGTCCGAGGCCCAGGAGCACCGGAACCGCGGCCACGCCCAGCCACCTGCCTACCGGCGCGGCAAGCAGACGGGCGACTGCGGCGGCAGTAATGGTGCCAAGGACCACGGCCAGTGTCAGGCCGAAGCCCCCCTGCGATGGGTCGGTGATCGCGCTCTGGTTCGCCTGGTAGTAGTCGAGATGAGTGAGGACGTAGTCCAGGCGGCCGCCGACGACCGCACCCGGCACGGCCCCGAATGCAACGAGGATCAGGTCGTCGCGCCGGAGTCGGGGCAGGAGCCCCCGGGCGTCGTCATCCGCAGCGGCCGCGCCTGCTCCGGACCGGCCGGCACCGATCGCGGCCAGGAGGAGTACCAGAAATGCCACCCCTGCCAGGGCCAGGGTCTCCCAGCGCATGGACAGGCCGAAGATGGACGTGGAGGGATCGAAGTCAAGCTTGACGGTCGCTAGCACTCGGCGAGTGTACCGGCAGAGACGCTTCCCGGTGGGGTTGCCGGGGCCGACGCCGGCCGGAGTGTCGGCTGGCCGACACGGGACATGTCGCCCAGGCGCTCTTCCCGAGGGCCGAGGCGTGGCTTCATACGCATATCGGCTGAGTACCCGGGACAGACCCAGGCACACGCCGTGTTCTACGGGGGAATCGCCCGATGTGCGGTGAGAACCGCCACCGAGGGGGATCGGACGGGCGAAAGGCGCTGGTCCCGGAATCCCGGGGGGCCGGGACCGGCGCACCTAAACTCGATTGGGCCAGGGAAGCCCCGGCAGGACGGGACCGCCGGGGCTTTCCTATTTCGCCATTCGCCGCGTGGTCCGCGGGCCGTCGCCCAAATAGGCCCGACGGGCCAGGGCGCCCGGACTGATCAGCTCTTCGCAGCCTGCATCGTCTCGATGAGGCCTCGGACGGAACCGGCCGATGCCTGGAGAGCGGCCTGCTCCTCTTCGGTCAGGGCCACCTCGATGATCCTTTCGACGCCCGATGCACCGAGGACGATCGGCACGCCCACCACGAGGCCGTCGATCTTGTACTCGCCGCGCAGCAGGACCGCGCACGGCAGGACCCGCTTCCGGTCGTTGAGGATCGAGTCGACCATATGCAGGACTGACGACGCCGGCGCGTAAAACGCGCTGCCGGACTTGAGCAGGGCCACGACTTCGGCGCCGCCGTTGCGCGTGCGCTGGACCAGGGCCTCGATCCGCTCCGGCTTCATCAACTCGGTCAGCGGGATACCGGCCACGGTCGAGAGACGCGGCAGCGGAACCATGGTGTCACCGTGGCCGCCCAGCACGAAAGCCGAGACATCAGACGACGAGACGCCCAGGTCCTGGGCGATGAAGGTCCGGAACCGCCCGCTGTCCAGTACGCCGGCCATGCCGATGACCCGCTCTCGCGGGAAGCCGCTCGTCTCGAGGGCGACGTGAACCATGGCATCGAGCGGGTTCGTGACCATGACGATGATCGCGTCCGGTGAGTAGTGGACGGCCTGGCTGACCACGCTCCGGACGATGCCCGCGTTCTTGATCAGCAGATCGTCCCGGGACATCCCCGGCTGGCGGGCCAATCCCGCGGTCACCACGATCACGTCCGACTCCGTCGTGTCGGCGTAGTCGTTGGTGCCGTAGATCATCTGGTCGTGGTGCTGGAGGGGCGCCGACTCCGCGAGGTCGAGGGCCTTGCCCTGCGGGAGCCCTTCGACGACGTCGATCAGGTAGACGTCGGCGACGCCCGCCTCGGCGATCCGCTGGGCCGCCGTTGCGCCCACATTGCCGGCCCCGATGACGGTTACCTTGCGACGACAGACTGGCATCTGGATCTCCCTCTTGCGGGACGCCGGCGGAGGGAGCCGGCGCGATTCCGATCGCTGGCCAATGCCGGCGAGAAGACTGGCCGGCCGAACAGGGCGGATGTTAGTCCGAGCGGCCTCGCGACGGAGCCGAAGGCCTACCCAAACCGCTAGGTGCTACACCAGGCGAGACAAGGCAGCCGAGCCTCGCCTGTTGACCGCCGCTCAGGCCGCGGTGATGGCCGCCTTCATCTGCTCCAGCCGGGCGGCCAGCGCCGCCGGAAGCTTCGAACCGAACCTGGCGTAGTGCTCGGCGATGGCATCCGCTTCTGCGGTCCACGCGGCCGGATCGACCGCGAAGAGCTTTGCCAGGTCCGAGGCGTTGAGGTCCAGGCCGGTCGTGTCGATGGCGCCGGGCGCGGGCAGGAACCCGATCGGCGTGGATACGGCGTCGTCTTCGCCCGAGCAGCGGCCGAAGATCCATTCGATGACCCGGCTGTTCTCACCGAAGCCGGGCCACATGAACTTCCCGTTCTCGTCCTTGCGGAACCAGTTGACCAGGTAGATTCGCGGCAGCTGGGCGCCTTCCTTGCGCCCGACCTCGAGCCAGTGGCCCCAGTAGTCCGCCATGTTGTAGCCGCAAAAGGGCAACATGGCGAACGGGTCGAAGCGCAGCTTGCCGATGGTGCCGAACGCGGCGGCGGTCATCTCAGAACTCATGATCGAGCCGAGGAAGACGCCGTGCTCCCAGTCGAAGCCCTCGCGAACGAGCGGGACGTTGGTGGCGCGGCGGCCGCCGAACATGATCGCGTCGATCGGGACGCCGGCCGGGTCTTCCCACTTTGGGTCGATGGCTGGATCCTGGCCAGCGGGGGCCGTGAAGCGGGCATTGGCATGCGCCGCGACGCGCCCGCAGTCCGGCGTCCAGTCCTGGCCCGTCCAGTCCACGAGGTGCGCCGGGGCTTCCTTCGTGAGCCCTTCCCACCAGACGTCGCCGCCGTCGGTCAGGGCGCAGTTGGTGTAAATGCAGTTGGCGTACAGCGTCCGGATCGCGTTGGCGTTGGTGAACTTGCTCGTGCCGGGCGCGACGCCGAAGAAGCCGGCTTCCGGGTTGATGGCGTAGAGCTTGCCGTCCGTCCCGAACTTCATCCAGCAGATGTCGTCGCCGATCGTCTCGACCTTCCAGCCGGGGATCGTCGGTTCGAGCATGGCCAGGTTCGTCTTGCCGCAGGCCGACGGGAAGGCGCCGGTGAGGTGCTTGACGCGGCCGTCCGGGGACGTGACTTTGATGATCAGCATGTGCTCGGCCAGCCAGCCTTCGTCACGGGCGATGACCGANNCGCAGCGCGTAGCACTTCTTGCCGAGAAGAGCGTTGCCGCCATAGCCGGATCCGTACGACCAGATCTCGCGAGTCTCGGGGAAATGGACGATGTACTTCGTATCCGGGTCGCACGGCCAGGTGACGTCCTTGTCGCCGGGAGCCAGGGGCTTGCCGACGGAATGGATGGCCGGCACGAACTCGCCGGTCTTGACGATCTCGGCCAGGGCCGCCTCGCCCATGCGGGTCATGATCCGCATGTTCACCACGACGTACGGCGAGTCCGTGATCTCGATCCCGAGCCGGCCGATCGGCGACCCGACCGGGCCCATCGAAAACGGGATGACGTACATCGTCCGGCCGCGCATCGACCCGCGGAAGAGGTCGTTGAGCGTCTCCCGCATCTCGGCCGGCGCGCGCCAGTTGTTCGTGGGACCGGCATCCTCTTCCTTCTCGGAGCAGATGAAAGTCCGGTCCTCGACCCGCGCGACGTCCGACGGATCGGAGCGCGCCAGAAAGCTGTTCGGCCGCAGATCAGGGTTGAGGCGAATGAATGTCCCCGTGTCCACGAGATGCCCGCAGAGGCGCTCGTTCTCGGCCTCCGAGCCGTCGCACCAGTAGACGGCGTCCGGGGTAGTCAGAGCCGCGATCTCGTTCACCCAGCGAACGATGGGATCTGCGGCAGTGAGGCCCTGCGGCTGCCCTTCTACCCGTGCGCCGATCGTTGTCACCGTCTTCTCCTAGCTATCCCGTGGGCTGGCCCGCATCTCGCGGCGCAAGCCATTTCGGGCTGGAGCCAGGTGCTCGGGCGGGGCGACATTCTGTCTAAGGTTGCGACGTATTTCGGGGACCGTGGAATTGTACGAAGCAGACGGGCACTCGCGCAAACGGGCGCCGTGCCGATGCCTCGGCCCGGTGCCCTGGGCCGCCTCTTGGCGCGGTCCGCCCGACCAGGAGCGGGAGGAGTAGTGGACGCGCCCGGCCGGTTACATCGCGAGGAGGGGCACGATCGACTCCGCGGGCTGCAGGGGCTCCTCGGGCTGCTCGGACTCCGCGGGCTGCAGGGGCTCCTCGGGCTGCAGGGGCTCCTCGCGCCGCAGAAGCTTCTCGGGCTGCAGGGACCCAAGCGGGGTCTCCGGGTGGTGTCGAACCCACCAGTGCCGGACGATGATCGCGACGATCGCAGCGGCCGCGGCACCCAGCCCGATCAGCTGGGCGGTGGCGAGACCGAAGATCGTCCAGTTCCAGCCGCTGCGGAAGGTCTCGAGGACGCTGCGCTCGATCCCGTACCAGACGAGGTAGAGCAGACCGACGTCACCCGCGATCAGCAGCCGACCGCGGGCCGTGAACCGCCGCCACAGGAACAACATCACGAACATGCCGATCAGGCTCAGCATCGACTCGTAGAAGAACAGCGGGATGAAGTGGGCGTCGATCGCGGCCCCCACGCCCGTCCCGGCAAAGCCGGGGCAGTGGAACTCCGGAACCCGATTCTGGCACTGGATAGCGATGCCCCACGGCAGAGTGGTGGGCGGGCCGTAGAGCTCCTGGTTCATGAAGTTGCCCCAGCGACCGACCACCTGCGCCAGCAGCACCGCCGGGACGATCAGGTCCGCCCACCGCCAGAACGAGACGTGGTGGTGGCGGGCCAGCCAGATGATCGCGATCATCCCGGTCAATACGCCGCCGTAGATGCCCAGCCCGCTGTAGGGCGGCAGGAATATCTGGGCGATATGGTCCTTATAGTCCAGGCCGGTGGACCACTGGTCGATCACGTGGTACGCCCGGCCGCCGATCAGCGCGGCCACGGCAACGATGATCAAGCTGTCGACGATGAAATCCGTCCGCTCGCCCCTCTTGCGCGCCTCCCGGAACAGGAGCCACGTCGCGGCGAGGATCGCGGCCACGTAGCCGATCCCATACCAGCGGACTTCGAGCGGGCCGAGAGCTAGAGCAACCGGGTTTGGCGTGAAGTCGATCATGGTCGGACAGTGTACCGGCCGCGGGGTTCGGCTCGCGCGGATGTCGCGGTCCGTATACTTGCGGCGACACTCCGACTCCAGAGGTTGCGAGCAGCCGGCCCGGTGTGTTGCCAGGCGCAATGACGCCACCCGCCCCACGGAAGGGCTCGAAATGCCGTTCTACTTCTTCTTCGGACTTCTCGGCCTAGTCATCGGCGGCCTGCTGACGTGGTTCTTCCTGGCCGATCACCCCTTCGAATCGCTCGAGACGCCGGGCGGCCCGGTCGATCTTCTCGAGGCGGGCCTGCTCGCCAAGGAGTTGGCGGCGGACGGCATCGAATTGGATGAGGCTACGATCGTCAGGCTGCTCAACCTCCACGGCGCGTATGTCGACGGCAAGATCCGCGAGGCCCAGGCCGCGGCACAGGAACGACGCGACGAGGTCGAGCAAAGCCGAGTACAGGCCAAGGCGGCGGAGGAGCACGCCGAGTAGGGCGCTGTTCCGCTCGGCCCCAGTAAGGAGCGCGCCGGCGCGTCGGCGGCCCCGGGGGCCCGGGAACGTCTAGGCCACAGTCCCCCAGTGCAGGGCAACCGTGCCCAGGCCCAACCGCTTGAACCCGACGTCCTTGAGGCCGACGTGGCGCATCGTTGCCGCGATCTCCTCGGCCGGCGGGAATCCCTTGAGCGAACTCGGCAGATAGGCGTAGGCGGCGCGGCGGCGGAAGAGCGCGCCGATGAACGGCGCCGTGATCCGGAACAGTGCCACGTAGAACCTGCCCATGAACCGGGGCCGGGGCACGGACAACTCCAGGCACACTACCCGTCCCCCACTCCGGACGGCGCGGGCCATCTCTCGGAACCCGTCCTCGAAGCTGGCCAGGTTGCGCAGGCCGAAGGCGATCGTGGCCGCGTCGAACGATCGGTCGGCGACGGGCAACGACAATGCGTTGCCGAGCACGAATTCGATGCCGCGCATCGCGCCGAACGCGCGGCGGGCCTCATCCAGCATCGCCGGCGAGAGATCGACTCCTTCGACGCGGCCTTCCGGGCCGACCTTCGCGGCCAGCGCAGCCGTCAGCTTGCCGGTCCCGCAGGCAACGTCCAGGGCGGTGCCGCCCTTCGACAGGTTGGCGGCGCGTACCGCGGCTCGTCGCCACCGGCCATCCATGCCCGCCGTCATCAGAGTGTTCATCCGGTCGTAGACGGGCGCGATCGAATCGAACATCGAGGTGACGCTGGGCTCGGGCACGGTGTTGCCGGTCCGGACGACTTCCTGCGCGGCCGCTTCACGGGCGCCGGCCGTGTCGGCCGACTCGCGGTTCGCGGCTCCTCGAGCCGCTTCCTGGCCCGGGTCCTGGGCCGCGGTCACGGGTTGTTCGAACCAGGCACCGGCTCGGCCTCGCGCACGATGCGGATCGGCCGGCGTTCGAAGGCGCTGGAGAACACTACCTGCGTCTCGGTCGTGAAGACATGCCCGACCTGCTGGATCAGGTGCAGGACGCGCTCGAGATGGCGCGTATCGGTCGCCCGAACCTTCAGCAGGTAGTCCGCTTCACCGGCGAGGTGGTGGCACTCCTCGATCTCGTCGATGCCGATGAAGTCGCCCGTCATGTCCGTGGCGATAGTGCCCGGGACCTGCTTGATGAAGATGAAGGCCAGCACGCCGTAGCCGAGGAGCGGAGGATCGACCATCGCGGAATAGCCGCGGATGACTCCCCGGGCCTCGAGCTTCTTGACCCGCTCGTGGGCCGAGGGCCCGCTCATGCCGACAGCCTGTCCCACTTCGGCATACGACTCGCGACCGTCTCGCTGCAGCAGCTCGAGAATCCGAGCGTCGGTCTCGTCGATCCGTTCCAAAGAGCCCATCAGTGTCCGTCCTCGGGCCGAATGGTTGAGACGCCCCTGCGCGCCTCGGACTTCAGCCTAGCCGATCCCCGCAGAATCCACATGGGTAGGCCCAGGAGGCGCTCCAGCCGGTCCCGAGCGGGCGATTCCGGCTCCGCGCGGCGGGCTTTGGGCGCGGCCCGGCCGGTCGCGTCTACCGTCGGCTACCAGCGGTATCCGCGACCGCGCGCCTTCTTGCCGCACGATCCGGCCGGAAGGTGCGCCTCCAGGCAGGTGACGGCCCTGGTGCCTGCAACGGCGTCGTGCGACACGCTGGCCGGCAGGTCGAGGCGTTCTCCGGGGCTGAGCATGAAACCTACGCCGTGGCCGACCAGGCCACATGTGAGCGAGCCCACGACTACGACGACCACCTTGTCGTAGTCGTGGGTGTGTCCCTCGAACCGCTCGCCCGGCAGGTTCGACCAGGCGGATACCACGAGGCCCTCGGGGCTCGGTCGACGGCAGGGCTCATCTCGGCTTTGCTCCAGGCGTGGCGGCGTCACCAGCATGGACACCTTGGCGTTCATCTCGTTGCCGCTGGCCGTTTCGTTTCCCCCGGTCCGGCCCGGGCATGGTCGCGAGACTGCGGTCCAGGGCGATTCGGTCCGAGGCGGGCGGCAGATCGGGTGCCGCCTCCCGCCATGCCGCGTCGGCCTCGGCATCCCGGGCATCCGTCCCCGTGGCAACAACCGCGAAGATTGCCAGGCCGACGCCAGCCGCGGCGACGGTTGCAATCTCACGCGTCGCGTGAAGCGAGAAGAAGAGCAGGCACCAGAGCGGCAGGCCCACGATGGTCGCGCCGATCAGCGCCCGAGCTTTCTGCAAGTGACTCTCCTCACCTTGACGACCGCGCCGGAAGCGACCCTGCCACGCGGGGAGCGACCCTTCGCGGTGCCACATCGGGCATGGCCCGCGGCCCGGCCATCCGGCACGAACTCGCCGATGACCGGGACTCGTGACGCCCGCGCCTTCGCCGCCATCGTACCGCTAGACTCCGAACGTGCGCACCGGCGGTTCGGATTTGTCGGATTCACGCCGACCGATCGCCGGTCCAAGGTTCCCAGCCATCCCGGAACTCGCCTCCGAAGACGATAAAGGCCGATGAAGCCGCTCCGACACCTATCCGCCGCCGAGGTCACAGCCGCGATGCCGCCTCTGCCCGAGCGGCTCGCCCTGGCCGAACGGACCATGTGCGCTCTCGGAGGAGCGGCCGAACTGCCGCCCAAGATCGGAGTCCATCCGCGGCAGGCGGGCTCGCTGGCCCACGCGATGCCGGCCTTGCTCCGGGGCGAGGCCGCAAACGGCTCCGCGGACCTGGTCGGGGCGAAGTGGATCACTGGATTTCCGTCCAACCCGGGGCTCGGGCTGCCGACGTACCACGCCCTGGTCCTGCTCAACGACCCCGTGACTGGCGAGCCGCTCGCGGTCATGGACGCCGCCACGATCACGGCCCAGCGGACGGCCGCGATCTCCGGAACGGCAATTCGCCACTTTCTTGCGAGCGGCGCGGCAGGCGGCGGCGCGGCGGGCGGCGGCGTGCGATCCGTGAGCGTCGCCATCCTCGGAGCCGGGGCTCAGGCCCGAAGCCACGTGCCGGTCCTCGGCCACCTTCTGCCCGGCTGCCGGGTCCGCGTGACGGATATCGACATGGAACGGGCGGCCGCGCTGGCAAGGGATGCCGCCTGCGTCGCTGGTATCGGCTCCGCAGAAGCCGTAGCGGGTGTGCGTGAAGCGGTCGAGTCGGCCGACGTCGTCGTGTCGCTTGTCTCATTCGGCCCGGACCGGCAGGCACTGGACGCAGCGTGGCTCCGCCCCGATGTCCTGTTCGTGGCCGCGGACTACGACATGCAGGCGCCCGCCGCACTGGCCCGTGAAGCGCTCTTCGTCGTCGACGACCGCGACCAGTTCCTGGCCACTCGTTCCGGGCCCGTCTTTGCGGGCTACCCCGACCCGGATGCCACGATCGGAGAGTTGCTACGCGGCGAGGGGCCAGTGGGCGCGGAGCCGGCCGGCGGGCGCCCGCAGGGCCGAATCCTGGTCTCGCACCTTGGCGTTGGGCTGGCGGACGTCGTGTTCGCTTCCGCGATCCTGGCCCGTGCGGAGCAACTGGGCCTGGGACGGATTCTGCCGGGCCAGGCGTCCCCAGGCTGACGGCGGACTCGCACCTCCGCGGCCACGCGGCCACGCGGCCACCGGCATGCGTCCTAGACTGGGTCCGTCGGGGCGTCGACCGCCAACTCCTCGGCCCTGAACGTTTCGTTACCGCCGCGTGTCATAGGTACAGGCGCCGGGACGGCGCGGACGCGGAGGCGACTGAATTGGGGGGAGCTGCGTTGCCGGTGCTGAGGGGCCTTCGAGGTTCGAGGGGTCGCGAGGTCGCGCCCTCGATGTCCGCCGCCCCCGCCCTTGACGTTGCCGCCCAGCCTTCGGACACTGCCTGGCGTCGCCGTCGTCTCGAGGCCTTCGCCGTCCTCGACGAGGCGCGGCTCCTGGCGGCCTACCGGCTGGCGACCCTGATCCTGCGCAGCCGCGACGAAGCCGAGGATGCGACGCAGGAAGCGATCGCACAGGCATGGTCGCGTTGGGAAACGCTGCGCGACTCGAGCCGGTTCGATGCCTGGTTCGACAGGATCCTGGTGAACATCTGCCGGAACCGGCTGAGACACGCCAGGACCATCCGCGTCGTTCCCATCGACGACGCGTTCCACGTGCCTGCCGCCGACGATCACGGGCGCACGTCGACCAGGCTGGCCCTCGAGCCGGCCTTCGCCCGCCTCAGCCCGGACCAGCGAGTCACCATCGTCCTGAGGTTCTGGCGAGACCTCTCCGTCGAGGAGATCGCCGACCAACTGGGCATCCCTGCCGGAACCGTGAAATCGCGGCTCTACTATGCGCTGCGGTCGCTCCGCGCGGCACTCGAGTCGGAGGAGGTCCGCCCGTGACCAGCCGGAACCCAGACACGGAAGACGCAATTCGCGAATGGCTCGCGGATTCGGCACCGAACGCTGCGCCCGCTTCGCTGAGCCGAACCCTCGACGAAGTAACGTCCGAGCCGGCAGGACGAGCCGGACGGCGATTCGCCCGACGGCCGGGCCTTCTGCTTGCCGGCCGATTGGTCGCGGTCGTCGCGCTCGTCGCGATTGCGGCATCCACGCTCTACGTCTACGGCAGGAGTATGCCGACCACGTCTGGGCCGGGTTCGATCAGTCCTTCGACACCGCCATCGGCGTCGATGCCGCCGTCGCCGACGCCGGCAAACACGGTCGCGCCCACGGCGACCGAAACACCGACACCCACCAGCCCGCCGTTTTCGGCAACGGTCACTCAACTACCCGGCTCGAACTGGAACTTGGTCAGCTGGGCGTTGCCGTTCACAACCCAAACGACTGCCGGAGCCTACCAGCAGCCGATCTTTGCGCTCCCGTCCGGCGGTTTCGTCGCGATCCTGCCGACAGCCGCGAGCGAAACCCGAGTGTTCGAATCTTCCGATGGCCTGTCCTGGCACGAGCTTGCGGCGCTTCCCACAAACGGCGCGGTCGTGTCGGATGTGATCGAGTCGCGGGGACTTCTGGTCGCAGTTGGTCTGATCGTGAACGCCGGCAAGACGACCCCGACTTCCGCGATGGTGTGGACGTTCGACGGGCGGACCTGGGACGCGACGCAACTGTCGGACGGCTCGATGGCCAACCACGTCGCCGCCGGCCCGGCCGGGTTATTGGTCACTGGTACAGGTCCGAACGGATTCGAGCTCTGGTCATCCAACGATGGAACGATCTGGAGACCCTCCCCCCAGTCGGGCATCCCGTGGGACGCAGATCAGCCCGTGCTGCTCGGCAACGCCGGGGGATACACCCTGGCCCAGCTCTTCCAGCCGCGGGTGTGGCATTCCATGGACGGCACTCATTGGACCGAGACGTACCACGCCCCGGCGCTATCGGGGATCAGCTCCTACTACATGGGAGCGCTCATCAAAGCGCCGGACGGCAGCTTCCGCTCGTTCGGCGGCATCTACACGGGCACCGGGATTGCGAGCCCGCCGCTCGGCGACACGTGGACATGGACCAGCCCCGACATGGAGCATTGGACACTGACCGGCAGTATCACGAATCAGGGATGGTTCAACGCTGTCGCCCCGGTCGCAGCCGGTTTCGTCGCTCCCGGAACGCAGGCTGCGCCCGATGGCCAGCCCCGACCCTTTGAGGTCTGGACATCGCGCGACGGGAAGAACTGGCAGCCGCTGGCGGGGATTTCGTCGCTCCCCCATTCCGAGGTTCTCGCGGTGGTTGGCGACGGCACGCACGCCGTCGTCGCCCTGTTGGACGGCCAGGGGCAGCTGGAACTTCTCGCTGGCGCCGGCCTGAAGTAGCGGCTACCGGTTGACCTCGAGGGGTCCCTCGGGAACCTCGATCAGGACGCGGCCGCCTTCGAAGACGACCGGGTACACGGCGAGTGGCCACTCTGCGGGCGGATCGATTACCTCGCCGTCGATCAGCGAGAAGCGCGACAGGTGGAGCATGCACATGATCGTGGCGCCGGTCAGCATCCCCCGGTCCAGCTCGAAGTACTCGTGCGAGCAGATCCCCTGCGCGGCGCGGAACTCGCCGTCGAGGTTGGTCACCAGGACCAGCTCGTCCTCGACCTCGCACAGCTTCATCGTGCCGGGCGGAACTTCGTCCGCGGCGCATAGGTCCACCCTGCGCAAAGCGGCGGTGCCCCCCATCGCGGTTCTAGGCCACGGCCGCCGGGGCAGCCGTGGCGGAGGCGGCCGGCCGAGCGTCGCCGGACCTCGCATCCCACTTGGCTTCCAGGAGCTCGCGCAGCCGCTCCCGCGCCGATTCGAGCGGCACGCGGGCAACCACTGGCTCCAGATAGCCGAGCACGATCGCGCGGCGAGCCTCCTCGGGATCGAGGCCGCGGCTCTCCAGGTAGAAGAGCTGCGTTTCGTCGATCGGGCCGACGGCGCTGGCGTGGGCGACGCGGCGGCAATCCGGCTGGTCGATCTCGAGGCTCGGGATTGCCACGGACCGGGCCTGGCGCGAAAGCAGCATGCCGAACTCGCCGATGTAGCTGTCCGTGCCGTGGGCCGTGTGCTCGATCGTCGCGAGACCCTTCATGTAGACACGCGACCTGTCCGCCAGCGCGCCCTTCGAGAGCAGGTTGCCCGTGGTGTCCTCGCCGATGTGGCGCGTGTATGACGTCAGGTCGAAGATCTGGTCGGACGAGCCGAAGACGATCTCCGCCTGCTCTACGGCCGAGCCCTTGCCCTCGAGGCGGTTGTCGATGCGACTGCGAACGACCCGGCTGCCGAGGTGAGCCAGCGCCCATCGCACAGTCGCGCCCTTCTCGAGAACCGCCGAGCGATGCTGGAAGGCGACCTGGCTCAGCGAGAAGTCCTGCAGCCCCGCAAACGAGAGTGTCGAGCCGGGGCCGACCTGGACTTCCGTGGTGCCGGCGAAGAATGCCTGGGCGACGCCTGGGGCTTCGACCGAGCCCGAGCCGTGGTCCTTCGAGACCTGCTCCTCCACGACCGAGACCTCGGCATCCTCGCCGACGGAAATGATCGTTCGAGTGAGCAGCGCTGCGTTCGGCGCGCCGACGATCCAGCGCATGAAGACCGGCCGCTCGAGGCGCACGCCGTTCGGTACGCGGAGAAGAATTCCGTCAGACCACAGGGCGCGGGTCATCTGTGCGAGCTTGTCGTTTTCGGGCAGGGCGCAGCCGCCCTCGAGGAGCTGTCGGAGCAAATCGGGATCGCGGGCGCGGAGCTGGGTCAGCGTTTCGAGGATGACGCCTGCGTCGCGGGCCTCGTCGGAGAGCACGAGTGCCGCCACGCGGTTCTCGCGCAACTCGACGTACGCGGCCGCTCCC
>PMJT01000220.1 GCA_003158495.1 Chloroflexota bacterium
ATCGCATGGCAACGATCCTCGCGGATCACCCGGTAGCCATTAACGGAGCGCACCGAGACCGCCACCCGGCAGCGCCACGCAGCATCGGCGTGGAGAGGGCCCCGGATCTCATCGAGGCGGTCAACGAAGCGACCGACATACGCGAGGCCAGGGATCGCGCCCACTCGGAGCGCGTGGTCCCGGACCGGATGTCCGGATACCTGACCGGCGGATCNNGCGGCGCTGGGACTGTGGCTGGTCCTGGCGCCGCCTTCCAGTATCCCGCTGGGTCTGCTGGCCGCCTGCGTCGCGGCCCACGTTGCCGCAGCCAGCATCGAATTCGAGATCGGCCCCGGCACGGCCCTGCCGACGACACCCGTCCTGTTCGTATCGCTATTCCTGCTGCCGGCTCAGCTCGTGCCGCTCGTGCCTCTGGCGGGGTTGATCATCGCCGCCTGCGTGGCACGCCTTCGAGACCCCGAACGCCGGGAACGGCTCTCGGTCCTGGCCGGCTCCTCCTGGCATGCGATCGGTCCTGCGGCCGTCTTCGCCGTATTCGGGGTTCATGGGTTCACTCTGGCCACGATCGGAGTGTGCGGCGCCGCGCTCTGCGCCCAATTCGCCTGCGACGCCGCCGCCTCGTGGGTCCGCAACTGCTACGGACTCGGTCTGCCGACCGTCAAGCTCGCGGAAGCACTGCGCTTCACGTTCCTGGCAGACCTCACGCTGGCCCCGATCGGAGTCGCGGCGGCCTTCGCGGCCCCCGGATCGGCAGGAGCGCTCATATTCCTCGCGGGGCCGATCCTCCTGCTGGCCATGCTCCAGCGCGACCGAGAGCACCAGATAGACCGGGCCGTCGTCCTGAGTGAGGCCTTCCGCCAGAGCGCCGACAGGGCCAGGCGCGACGTCCTGACCGGGCTCCGGAACCGGCTGGCCTGGGAAGAGGCAATCGCCCACCACGCCGACAAGCCGGCGCCCGTGGGAATCGTCCTGGCGGACGTCGACGGCCTGAAGGCGACCAACGACGCCCTCGGCCACGATGCAGGCGACCGATTGCTGGTAGCCATCGCGGCCGCGATTTCCGACGTCACACCCAACGAGGGCGGGGCCATCGCGGCTCGGCTGGGGGGAGACGAGTTCGGCATCATGCTTCCAGGGGCGCTGGCCTCGCGGACTGCCTCCGTGGCGGACGCCCTCGGCCGTATCCTCAAGGGCACCCACGGCTCGCCCGGTGACCCTCCGGTCGGTGCTTCGATTGGCTTTGGGCTGGCCCGTAGCGGCGCCATGCTGGGCGATGCGACCCAGGAGGCGGACCGCAACGTCTACTACGACAAGACGCGCAAGGACGTCCGTCGCCGCTAAGCCTGGCCGAGGCGTGGTGAGGCCGCCTATGGCCCCGTTTGCGCGGTGGCGAGATCGAGGGCGTAGGCCACGCCAAGAGACCCATCACCGGCGGCGGCGGCCCAAATGAGGACGGAGCCCTGCAGGCTGACCCAGGCCGTGACCTGGACGCTGGCGATGGCCGTCCCACTCCCGTTGGCCGGTGTCCGGAACGCGGGGTATACCGAACCTCCAGTCGCAGTTGCCAGCCAGGCGACGATCGGCCCGCGGCTGGTAGACGACACGGCCGGGTCCAGCGGTCCCGGGGTCGAGGCTGCGGAGCGAGCAGGCACGACTACCGTTTGGCCGGACGCGAGGTTCTGCATCGCGACCCCCGTCCCGGCGCCGCCGCCTTCGACGTCCCACGCGAGATACGAGCCGTCCTGCGAGATCGCTGCCGCGGATGTCCGGTCGGCCACGGTGCGCAGCTCGGGGTCTCCCAGGTCGGCGACCTGGAGGCGGTAGTCGCTTGTCCGGGTGCCGGCAGAAGCCTCGAGGACCGCGAGCGTCGTCCCGCCGACCAGCAGCTCGGCGACCGGCTCGTCGGACCGGGTCCTCAGGAGCAGGCTCCCGTCGTCCACCGAGTGGACTTCGATGATCCCGGGCAGAGTCGCATCGGCGTCCGACCGTTCGAACGCGTACACCGAGTCACTCAACCCCAGGTGGACCGGCGCGAGCCCGGTTCGGCCGGCTCCGCCGCTTGTCACGCCGGCGGCCACGATACGCGGAGAACTGCCTGCGAGGTCCATGAACTGCACGGTCCATGCCATCGACGTAGGCGAACCGCAACCGGTCGCCTCGAACGGGATCCCGATCGGCCAGCTCTCGACATAGGCGACCACGTGGCCGGCGGCCGCGATCTGGTTAATCGAATGACAAGGCGGTGCGGTAGCCAGCACATCAGGTTGCCGCGACCAGCCGACCACGGTCGACTCCACCCGTCTCTGGTCGACGATGTAGAAGATGCGCAGACCCACGACCGCGAGGGAGCCGCTCTGGACACCGCTCGGGATCATCGAGTAGGAGAGATCGAACGGGGGCGGCGATATCTGGGAGAGCCCTGGAAGCCCTTCTATGGCCCACGGGTTGGTTCCATGGAGCGCCATCTTGTTCGCCGCGAACGACACGTCCGGGGCCGTTGCGTGGGGACGGGCGGGCTGATGCGGTCCCAGGATCCCTGCCAGCACGATTGACCCTGCTATGGCGGCGGCCGCAGCTATCGTGAGGTACGGCCGATGAAGTCGTGCCCGCCCCTCGATCGGTCTCTGGAGGTCGTTCGTCTGTACTCCGAACGGTTCTGTCCGGCCCGAGCCCGCTACCCGGCGGCAGCGGCGCCCGTTTCTAATACCTGCGTAGTATGCGCTTCCTGCGATTCGAGCCAACGCTCGACGTCGATCGCCGCGCGACATCCTTCGCCGGCGGCAGTGACTGCCTGGCGGTAACGCGAATCGTCGACATCGCCTGCAACGAACACGCCGTCGATATTCGAGGCGGTGGTTGCGCCGTCGGCACGAAGGTAACCCTTCTCGTCGGTCTCGAGCCAGTCCCTGAACACGGCCACGTTTGGCCGGTGACCGATGGCTATGAACAGCCCATCGACCTTGAGAATCTCTTCGCCGGGCCCGTCGGTCCTGCCGAGGCGGACTCCGTCGACGTGTTCTGCGCCGAGGACTTCCTCGATGGTCCGGTTCAGGTGGAGCTCGATCCTCGGGTGGGTAGCCGCGCGGTCCTGCATGATCTTGCTGCCGCGGAAGCCGTCGCGTCGGTGGATCAGGTGGACCTTGCTGGCAAA
>PMJT01000002.1 GCA_003158495.1 Chloroflexota bacterium
GAGAACGATGCCCATGACCATCGGATCGAACAACGACTCGCCTCGCCCAACGGCCTCGAGCGTTCGGACGAGTTCCGCCGAGCGCGTCTGCTTGAGCACGTAGCCTCGCGCCCCGGCAATCACGGCTCCGAGAACGTCGACCTCGGCAGGCGAGCTCGTCAAGAAGACGATGCGCATTTCCGGGAACTCGTCGCGCACCAATCGACAGGCTTCGATGCCCGTTGCGTCCGGCAGACGGACATCCATGAGCACGAGATCCGGGACGAACTTGTGTGCCTGTGAGATAGCCTCGGCGCATGTCCCGGCCTCGGCGACGACTTCGAACTCGCCGTGCCGCTCGAGAAACGCGACCAGCCCCTGCCGAACGACCTCGTGGTCGTCGACGATCAGGAGCCTCATGGGTCGGTCTGGATCGGGCATCGAGACGCCAGCATGCGCTCATGACAGGCCGGCGGCAATTGTGCGAACGCGCGTGCCGTCCGTCGGAATTGACGCACGGACCGGCTCCAGCCCTCCCCGGCGCTAATCGCGCCCCGCCAGGATCCGTTCGAGGCCGTCGAGGATCAGGTCGAGCCCGAACTCGAAAGAGCTCGAGCCGGCCTGCGCGATGGCCATGTGCTGCTTGGCGTGCTCGGCGAGCCAGGGGTATTCGTGGATGGGAAGGCTTCGCAGGAATGCCGCCGCCATGTCCCCGGCCGCCTCCAGGCCGACGGAATAGCCGACTTCCCACAAGGTCGAGCCGATGATGTGGCTGTCCAGGGCGTGATAGGCAAGGTCGGTCTGCTCGGCCGAGAAACCGGCCCGGCGAAGGCGTCCCAGCAGCGACTCCATGTATCGCATACGGGCGGGCCGGAGTCGCGCCGGCGACATCATCAGGCTGCACGCCCACGGGTGAGTCTCCAGGATATGGTGGGCCGAGATGGCGCTGCGCCGTACGGCGGCCTTCCATTCGGTACCGTCCGCTGCGGTCTCCATCTCGCCGACGACGAGGTCCAGGATTCCGTCGAGGATGTCGTCCTTCTTTGCGACGTAGTAGTACAGCGACATCGCCTCGACCCCGAGCACCTGGGCCAGCTTGCGCATGCTCAGGGACTCGAGCCCGCCTTGGTCGGCCAGGCCGATCGCCGCCTGCAGCACGCGATCCAGGCTCAGAATGGGCCGGGGCATCGGTTTCAGGTCCGACTCCGTCGCCATCGGTCTACCTCTCAGAATTTGAACGCCATGACTTGACAGCCTTACAGCGTACGGTTAGCCTTTCAGCCGACGCCTTACAGCGTACGAACCAGAGCATATCAGGGATCCCACATCGGGCGCCACGGAGGGCATAGTGCAAGCAATCGTTTACCGGCGATACGGCTCGCCGGACGTCCTGGAGCCCGCGCAGGTGGATGCTCCAGTGGTTGCCGACGACTCGGTTCTCGTACGCATCCGGGCGGTCGGGATCAATCCGTACGACCTGCACTTCCTCCACGGAGACCCGTACCTCATGCGGCCGATGATGGGGCTGGGCCTCCTGCGGCCGCGGTCGGCGACCATCCTGGGTTCGGATGTCTCGGGCGTCGTGGAAGCTGCCGGCAAGGATGTCACGCGGTTCCGGGCCGGGGACGAGGTTTACGCCACGGCCGGCAAGGGCTTTGCCGAGCTGGTGACGGTCCGCGAGAAGGGACTCGCGCTCAAGCCCGCGAACCTGACGTTCGAGCAGGCGGCGGCGGTGCCGATGGCGGCCCTCACCGCACTCCAGGGATTGCGTGACGTCGCTCACCTGGAGCCCGGCCAAACGGTGCTCATCAACGGGGCATCCGGGGGCGTCGGCTCTTTCGCGGTCCAGATCGCGAAGGCGCTGGGGTCGGGGGCAGTGACCGGCGTATGCAGCTCGCGGAACCTGGACCTCGTCCGGTCCATCGGCGCGGACGACGTGGTGGACTACACCACGGACGATTTCACGCGCGGTGGACGCCGGCATGACCTGCTGGTCGACACGATCGGCAACCGCTCCGTGCGGGACTATTGCCGGGCGATCGCACCGAGCGGGACGCTGCTCATCGTCGGCGGCGGGGGCGGCCGGATGATCGGCCCTGTCGGGCAGATCGTTCGGGCGAGGTTGATGTCGCGCTTCGTCGGCCCGAAGGTGATGACTATGTTGGCCCACACCAACGGCGAGGACCTGGACTTCCTGCGCGGCCTCATCGAGGCCGGCAAGGTGAAGCCCGTCATCGACCGCACGTATCCGCACGGCGAGGCCGCCGAAGCGCTCCGCTACCTCGAAACGAGGCACGCCCGCGGCAAGGTCGTGGTTACGGCGTGAGACGGAACCGCCTGAGACGGCGCGGCAATCCGCGCCGCGGCAATCCGCGCCGCGGGATAGGCCGATCAGCCTCGTAACGACCTGTGGGCTGCTCGGGTGCCCTCGTCCGCACGGTGCGCAGCGATGCCGGGAGTGCGACTTTCGGCACTAGGCAGCGGTTGTCGTGAGGTTGACGCTGCCGGGCACACGGGAAGCTGCGACGCCGTCGAGGACCGTCTCCCTGGACGGCGCCCAGCCAGGCACGAGACCTCCCGTGTCCGCACGGGGGTGCGCGACGGGATGTTGTGCCGGCCGGGCCCCTCGGGTTCTTGGGGGGCATGCGCCCCGAGGCATCGGCTGGCATAAGAGGGAGCGATTCATGAGCTTCGACCCGGGTCAGAGCCCAATTACGTGCGCTAATTGCGGAACCCAGGCCGCCGCGGGCGCAAGCTTCTGTCCATCGTGCGGCCTCAGCCTGGCCGCACAGGCACCCGTGACGCCTCCGCCGGTCGTGGCTGAAGCGGCCGTCGTCCCGCCGCCGGCTCCGCCCGTGGCCACGCCGCTTCCCGCCGCGCCGACTTACGGCCAGCCGCCCACTTACGGCCAGCCGCCGGCTTACGGTCAGCCGCCCACATACGGTCAGCCGCCCGCTTACGGCAAGCCGACGGCTTACGGTCAGCCGCCCACTTACGGACAGCAGACGGC
>PMJT01000239.1 GCA_003158495.1 Chloroflexota bacterium
ACGCCCGGGGTCACGGCGCTTGGACGTGCTGCCGATGGCATCGCACTCGCCAACGCAACAAGCATTGAAGTCAGACGGGCCGCCGATCTCGCAACGGCGTCGGGCGTCACGGCTCTCAAGTGGGCTACGGCGCCGCTTGCAATCGCGGATGTCGACGTCTCCGCCGCGGGCAAGATTGCGCTCGTCGCCGCCGACGGAAGCACGCTGCGCTACGCTACGGCCGGTCCCGACGGCACCCTTGCTGTCCTGACTTACGCCCCGACGCAATCGTTCACCCCGCTCATTGCATGGGTCGGAGACAGCAGTCTCCTGGTTCTTTCCACAAATCAGCAGCAGATTTCTCGGCTGGCAGTTGTCGACTCGGCAACACGGACGTTGAGCGCAGTTCAGGCCCTGTCGGGGGTGCGGGTCTTCGCGGCTTCCAGCAACGGGAAGGTCATCGCCGCGGCCTCGGCATCGTCGATCTACGTCGTGCAACTCACGGCTCTGGCCGCCGGGCCCGCCCCTGCGCCCATCGCCGGCCTGGCCGAGGGCCAGGTCGTGTGGGCAATGGCGATGGACAAGACCGGGGAGCGCCTCTGGACGCTCTCAGGGCAGGTAAGGAGCGACGGCAGCGTCGGCTCGGTTCGTGAATTGGGTTACGTCGCTGGGGCGTCGGGCTGGGCCAAGTGGCTCGACGTCGCGGTCCCGTTCGGACGCGGCCTGGACCAGGTGTTCCTGCCTTGAATCGACTCATCGGTGCTTGTCGTGATCCGAGCGGCGCGCCTGTGCTACGATGCGCGCCGCTCGGGCGGTTAGCTCAGTTGGTTNNTTCAAGTCCTCTACCGCCCACCACTCCGGGGCCGTGAACAGACGGCGCCGACCACTTACATACACAATGCGTTGAGCGGGACACGCCGCTTCCAGAGGATCCCAGAGAGTCGTCGCCACTCCGGTGTCTGCAAGCGACGGCGTTCCCTCGGACGACGACACCACCCGTGAGCGACCGGCCAACCGGTCCGGGATCCGCCCGTTAGCGCGGCCAAGAGCGCACGAGCGGCCCTCGGGCCGGTCGTGAAGGCGGGTGGAACCGCGAGACTGACCTCTCGTCCTGTCGGACGGGAGGTTTTGTGTTTCTGGAAGACTCGGCCGCGTGAGATGAGCGGCCCGACGGCAAGCGGGAGATGAGATGGGCGACGAGCAGAACCAGGCACCGGTGGTAGCCGCCGCGACCGCGACCGGGGAGACAGAGGAGTACTTCGAGGCCGCCGTGCGCGGTTCCGTGGACGAGTTGCTCGACGCCGGCGCCCACACGGAAGTCGACGCCATGCGCCACTCGGCTGCACACGTCATGGCAGAAGCGGTGCTCGGCATCTTCCCCGAGGCCCAGCTCGGCATCGGGCCGTCTATCGACGACGGCTTCTACTACGACTTCCTCCTGCCGCGCCCGCTGACCCCCGACGACCTTGCCGCTATCGAAGCCGGAATGCGGGCCTCCATCGCCGCCGACCACCCGTTCGTCCGCAAGGAATTCCCGTTCAAAAAGGCACGAGCATTCTTCGAGGCCCGTAGTCAGCCGTTCAAGGTCGAGATCCTCGATGACCTTGCGACGCGGTCGAAGGACTCGAACACACCACTGCCGCCGACTTCCACCTACGAGCACGGCACCTTCGTCGACCTGTGCAAGGGCCCGCACGTGGCCAGCACCGGCAGGATCGGCCCCTTCAAGCTCCTGTCCGTAGCCGGCGCCTACTGGCGTGGTTCGGAGAAGCGCCCAATGTTGCAGCGCATCTACGGCACCGTCTGGCCCACGCAGCAGGAACTGGACGCCTACCTTGCCCGCCGCGAAGAAGCGAAGAAGCGCGACCACCGACGCCTTGGCGTCCAGCTGGACCTGTTCAGCTTCCACGATGTGAGCCCCGGTTCGGCCTTCTGGCATCCGAAGGGCCAGCGCTTGTGGCGGATCCTCGAGACAGCGGTGCGCGAGGTCCAGGACAAGCGCGGCTACCAGGAAGTCTCGACGCCGATGCTCGTCCACAAGAAGCTGTGGGAGCAGTCCGGCCACTGGGCCAACTACCAGGACAGCATGTTCGTCCTGGAGTCCGAGGGTCAGACCTTCAGCCTCAAGCCGATGAACTGCCCCGAGAGCACATTCATCTACAAGAGCCGGCTGCGCTCGTATCGCGATCTGCCGCTGCGCTTCTCAGAATTCGGCCGTCTGCACCGCAACGAACGATCCGGCACGTTGTCCGGCCTGACTCGAGTCCGCCACTTCGTACAAGACGATGCCCATATCTACGTGCGCCCGGATCAGCTCCAGGACGAGATCATGGCGCTGCTCGGCGAGGTCTACGAGATCTACGGCTGGTTCGGCCTTGAGCCCAAGTTCACCTTCGGGACGAAGCCGGACAAGGCCCTGGGAGACCCCGCCCTGTGGGAGAAGGCCGAGTCCCAGATCAAGGCCGCACTCGACTCGCTGGGCAAGCCCTACCGCCTCAAGCCGAAGGACGGCGCCTTCTACGCACCGAAGATCGACATCCAGATCGAGGACGCGCTCGGTCGCGAGTGGCAGACAGCGACGATCCAGGTGGACCTGGTGATGCTGCCCGAGCGCTTCGACTGTACCTACATCGATGAGAACGGGCAGGCCGTGCGGCCGATGACGATCCATCGCGCCATCTACGGCTCGCTCGAGCGTTTCATCGGCGTCCTGATCGAACACTTCGCCGGCGCGTTCCCGGTCTGGTGCGCGCCGGTGCAGGCTGTCGTCATCCCGATCGCGGACCGCCACATCGCCGGCGCCGACGAACTGGCAGCTCTGCTGTCCGCCCGCAAGCTCCGCGTGGAAGTCGACCGCTCGGACAACCGCATGCAGAACAAGATCAGGCTGGCGCAGGAGCAGAAGGTCCCCTACATGCTGGTCCTGGGCGACCGCGAGATCGAAGCTCGCACAGTTGCTATCCGAAATCGCTCGGGTGAGCAGGAGAACGGCGTCGGCTGGGATGCCTTTGCCGAGCGGCTGGCGGCCGAGACGGCCGCCCGGCGCCCATAGGAGTCAGTGGGCCTCGTACAGCACCCAGCCATTGGCCATCGGGTTGACGATCCACATCTACCAGCCGGCATCGTTGCCGGACAGCGCCGTCCAATCGGCCCGGACCAGGACAGCGTAGGTCCTATCGATGGCAGCGGCCTAGGACGCGCCCTGGAGGTATTCGCTCCGGTGCGTGCGGTCGTGTAAGCGGGCAGCGAGACGAGCGCAGACTGCGCTGCCGGCGCCGGCATCGCCCAGGCAACCGGGAATGGGCCGGCGATGAGCGCATCTCTATAGGTGTGTACGTATGCAACGGCGCCCCGAGACGCCGGTCGTGACCTTCGCCGGAGTAGCCGGTGGGCGTCGCCACCGCGGTTGCGGGCGAGCCCGGCCCGAGAGCATCGGTGGCGGTCGCGGCTGCCGCGGAAGGCGTGGGGACGGCCGTCGTCGTGAGCGGGGCGGCTCCAGAATTGCAGCCGGGGACAACGAAGAGCACCGCAAGGGCGGCCATGGGCAATCGTCGCGTTACGCGGACACTCCGGTGGGGATTAGGGGCGCATCACTCCACGTCGCGGATCGCGCCGACTGTCCTCGGCGGCACCTTTGGGTCGTTTGCCGCTCGTGAAACCGCTGTGCTATAGTCCCGCGGGCGACCGCCCGGTGCTTTCGTGCGCCGAGTTGGGCCGCTCGTCTACTTTCGGGGCACGGATGCGCCGGAAGCGGGCAACCTGAGCACGCTTAGAAGGGGTTCGCCATTAGCCGAGACCTGCGCATCAATCAGATGATCCGTGTCTACGAAGTTCGGGTCGTCGACGAAGA
>PMJT01000261.1 GCA_003158495.1 Chloroflexota bacterium
CTGGATGTTGTAGGCCCGGGCGAAAATGCCGCCGGAGCAGGCGCACGCGCCCACCGCGACCACGACCTTGGGGTCTGGCATCTGGCGGTAGAGGTTCTGGATTATCTCGATGTTGCGCTCGTTGACGCTACCGGTGACGAGCAGGATGTCGGCATGCTTGGGGTTGCCGGTGTTGATCACGCCGAATCGTTCGACGTCGTACAGAGGCGTCAGGCAGGCCAGGACCTCGATGTCGCAGCCGTTGCAGCTCGAGCCGTCGTAGTGAAGGATCCAGGGGGAACGCGCGAAGAATGACATTGGTGTCACCTTCCCAGGAGGAAGAGGGCCAGGACGTTGCCGCCGCAGAGCACGAACGTCGCAACCCAGGTGGACCGGAGGAGGAGCTGCCACTTGATCCTCGAGGTGGCGTTGTCCACCAGGACCTCGAGCGCGTACGCGACGAGGAAAGCGGCGATGCCGAGCGGCACGCTCCAGTTGAAGAGAAGCACCATGAACGCGCAAAGCAGCGCGGACTCGTACCAGTGGCCCAGCTCGACGTAGGCGAGCATCCGGCCCGACATGTCCGAGGTCAGACCGCTGACCAGCTCCTGGTGAGGGTGGTGCGAGATGGAGATGTCGAAGGGGGACTTGCGCAGCTTGATTGTGGCGACGAGCAGGAAGGCAAGGACTACGCCCGGCAGCTGGACTGCCACGAGTTGCGACGACGCGAGCACTGCTCCGAAGGAGTTGACGCCCGTCACCTTGCAGACCGCCGCCATCATCAGGATGAAGAACGGCTCCGAGGCGAGGAGGACGACGAGTTCGCGCTCGGCACCGGTGAAGCTGAAGGGCGAGTTGGCCGAGCCGGCCGCGAGGACCAGCAGCAGCGCGGCCAGGGCGAAGATGAAGGCCGTGAAGATCAGGTCCGTCCCGCTCAGCAGCAGCGCGCCGCACGCGGCCATGTAGCCGACGTGGGCGAGCAGGAGCGGCTCCGCGATGGGGTTGACCTGGCGAGTGGTCTTCTGGAAGAGCTTCCCGACATCGTAGAAGGGCTGGAGCAGGGGCGGGCCGACGCGACCCTGCATTCGAGCGCTCACTCTCCGGTCGACTCCGGCGAGAAGCCCACCGAAGACGGGGGCGAAGACGACGAAAAGGATGCCGTAGACGGCAGGGTTCATCGGACCACCATCCCGGCCGTGACCATGGCCACGAGCACGGCGCCGCAGGTGACGGTCCCGGCCCGGAACAGCAGGCCGCCGTTGATGACGCCGTCCAGGTAGTAGTTGCGCAAGGTCACCTTCTTGATACCGCCGAGCGCGGCGCCCATGACGTGTCCGACATTGGCGGATCGGCCGCTTGCGTAGAAGTCGGCGTGGTCATAAGTGGGGCGGAGCCAGGAGAAGAGGGTGATGAACGGGAGCAGAAGCACTGTTGACAGCATCACGATCAACAACACGGGGTCCAGGGCGAGGAAGACGCGCGGCGTAGCCGAGAAGGCGGCCAGCGCGTACGGCCCGACGACAAGGTCGGAGATGACGCCCACGCCGCCTGCGGCGAGGAGCACGCCCACGGCCATCGCGCCTTCAGTGAACCATTCGTAGCGAGACACGCGGCTCTCGATGGAGCGCTCGTAGTCTGTCTGGCGTCGGGCTGACAGAACCTTGATGAGCAGCTTGCCCCAGTAGAAGATCGTNNGAGCTGCCGAAGGCCATGATCAGGATCAAGGCCGCGCCGGCGGCGCCGGGGACGGCCAGGAAGGCGCGTATGACCGTCCACTTGGCCACCACGACGCCGAACGGGGCGATAAACATGCCGGCGATGCCGATCATGAACAGGATGCTGACGCGCGGCATCAGGCTCAGCAGCGCGTCGAAGTTCTCCATGTTCTTGGTGTAGAGCCGGTTCTCGATCGTGCCGATGACGAGGAAGAGCAGGCCCTTGGCCAGGGCGTGGAAGATGATGATCATCACGCCCGCCCACGCCAGTTCGGGTGTCCCGATGCCGGCGCATCCGACGATCAGGCCCAGGCTGCCGATCGTAGAGTAGGCGAGAACCTTCTTCGTGTTCTGCTCCGTGACCGCGATCAGCGACACGAACAGGAACGTCAGCATGCCGACGAAGGCGACCAGGTAGCCGACGGTGGAGCCGGACATCGCCGGCGAGAGGCGGAGGAGGAGGAAGACGCCGGCCTTCACCATGGTGCTCGAGTGGAGCAGGGCCGAGGTGGGGGAGGGGGCGTACATGGCCCCGATCAGCCACGAGCTGAAGGGCATCTGGGCGCTCTTGGTGATGCCGGCGAACGCCAGCAGGGCGATTGCAGGCAGGAGCGCGGCCGAGGCGGGGCCGGCAGTCAGCTTTGCGAGGTCGAGCCCGTTCGGCTGGTTCGAGAGAAGGACGATTGCCAGCCCGAAACCGAGGCCGCCGAGCAGGTTCATGTTGAGCGCCCGGAAGGCGTAGCCGATCGTCTCGTCCGTTCGGGTATAGCCGATCAGCAGGAACGAGCAGATGGTCGTGATCTCCCAGAACACGAGCATCATCGGCAGATAGTTGGAGACCACCAGGCCGAACATGCCGGCCAGGAAGACGAAGAGCAGCGAGAAGAAGACCGTCCGGCGGCCCACGATCATCGGGCTGGCGCGATGGTAGGCCCGCATGTAGCCGATAGCGTTGATGCAGATGAGCGGGCCGATGAGGCCGACGACCAGCACCATTACCAGCGACAGGCGGTCGAACCAGAAGAGGCGGGTGGGGTCCGGCTCGGGCATCTTGCCGGCGATCTCGAGGTAGAGCGAGATGCCGAGCTGCGTGACGGCCAGGAGCGGCGCCAGAAATCGGCGGTTCATCAGGCTGATGACGNNCCGCCCGGGAGGCCGAAGAAGACGCCGCTCGTATTGCCGAACGAGATGACCGTGGCCACGGCCAGGATGCCGATGGCAATTCCACCGACGACGACCAGCGCGTTACGCAGCGGCGTTCGGGTGATCAGGATGAGGATGGCGCCGACAATCGCCGGAAGGGCGACGAGGGCGGCGACAAGCGACGGGAGGCTCACTCCGCCTCGGGTAGGAGGTGGTCGATCTCGTCCACCAGCACGTCCGTCAGGACCGGCTTCTCCAGGTAGCGTCGAACGGGGATCCAGCCTTCGCGGTCCTCGTTGGCCAGCTCATGGTTGGTGAGTCGCTGATCGGCCTGCGTGAGCATGATCAGCGGCAGGTCCGGGTAATCCGCGGCGATCGCTCGAGCAAGGTCCAGGCCGCCGAACTTGCCGCCCAGGACCGCTTCCATCACCACAAGGTCCGGCGTGTCGTTGCGCACGAACTTGATGGCTTCGGCCGTGGTGGAGGTAGAGGAAACGGAGTGGCCGAGGGTCTCGATCGCCTCGGTGTTGGTGGCGACCGCTATCGGGTCGTCGTCTACCAGAAGTATGTGTGCCATGCCCTCACTCCTTGGAGTGCCCGGACCACCCTGGGATTGAGCGGCTCGGTTTCATGGAAGCGCTTGCGGCGCGTCGTTTCAGTGAAACCACCATATCCGAGTAGTCGGCTCGCAGGGCCCCGCGGTCCGGCTCATTCGCGCCGGGCATTTCGGCCCTCGAAGACCGTGACTGGTCAGTGGGCAGGGTGACGCCGGTAACCTGCCTGCCGGCCGAAACGGCCCGTCGGGACGACGCGGCGAACCCTCCTGGGCAAGTGAGCTAGGATGCCGGGCGTGCATGAGTTCTCGATAGCCGAGGCGCTGGCCACCCAGGTACTCACATACGCCCCCGCCGAAGCCCGTTTGCGAGGCGTGGAGATCCGAGTCGGGCCTCTCCGAGGCCTCGATCCGGAGGCGCTGCAGATGGCGTGGGAGGCCGTGACATTCGGCACCTCAATGGCAGGCGTGGTCCTGGAGGTGGAGCAGCTGCCATGGTCCATCACGTGCTCCGACTGCGGCCGCGAGTGGACGAGCCCCGTTCCCTTCGTATCCTGCATATGCGGCAATCAGGCGCCGTCCCCGGTCGGGACCGACGAACTGGACCTGCTGGCCGTCACGGTCGACGAGACGACCGACGAGGACGAAACCTAGATGGCCGAACAAACCCGAACCGTTCGCGTCCCGATAGTCGAGCGAGTGCTCGAGGCCAACGACGACATCGCGGCGGTGACGCGGGCCGATCTTGCGCGCCGAGGCATCTTCTCGATTGACCTGATCGGCGCGCCCGGAAGCGGCAAGACTGCGCTGCTCGAGGCCACGTTGCAGAGGCTGGCGGGGCGCGGCTCCGAGGGCGTCGCGGCGGACTCCGTGGCCGCCCGCGGCCTGCGGCGTCGGCCTGCGGCCCGCCACGAAGTGGCGGTCCTGGTCGGCGATCTGGCCACGCGGCGGGACGGCGATCGACTGGCCCGCTGGTGCGAGCGTGTAGTCCAGATCTCCACGGGCGAAGGCTGCCACCTCGAAGCAGGTCAGGTCCGCGACGCGCTGCGTGACGTGGAGCTCCAGGGCGTGGACCTGCTCTTCATCGAGAATGTCGGCAATCTCATCTGCCCCGTTGGCTTCGACCTGGGTCAGAACGTGAAGGTCGGCCTGTTCAGCCTGACCGAGGGTGACGACAAGGCCGCCAAGCATCCGTACCTGGTCACCGCCGCGGATCTAATCCTGCTCAACAAGATCGACCTGGCGCCGTACCTGACCTTCGATCGTGACGGTTTCGTGGCGGACGTCCGCCTGCTCAATCCCACCGTGCCGATCCTCGAAGTCTCCGCCACTACCGGCGTCGGCATGGACGCCTGGCTTGACTGGATCGATCGGGGAGTGGCGCGGCCGCGCCACTAGGCCGGCCGAGCGCCCCGGGGCCANNGAGTCCCGCCGGGTCCTTGGCGTTCGGGCCAAGAGTCCCGCCGGGTCAGGCCGAAGGGCCGCCGGGCCCGGGACCGAGGTACCGGCGGTCGATGCCGGTCGGCAGCGAGGCCGGCTGGCCGCCCCCTGTACAATTCCGGTGACATCGTGTGATTCGGTCGCCCCCGGCGCTCGACGCCGTTCGAGGCGCAAGCCCCGCATCCAAGGAGATTGAC
>PMJT01000211.1 GCA_003158495.1 Chloroflexota bacterium
GACCTGGACCGTGCCGCCGAGGTAGTCCCCGCGGCGCTCCTTGCCGATCACGGCCTGGTAAATGCGGCCCGTGGTCACGTTGGAGAGCTGCGACAGGTTCTCGGCGATGAAGCGCTCGTAGTGGCCGAGATCCAGATCCGTTTCCGCGCCGTCGTCCGTGACGAACACTTCGCCGTGCTGGTAAGGCGACATCGTCCCGGGGTCGACGTTGATGTAGGGGTCGAGCTTCAGGACGGAGACCGACAGGCCACGGGCCTTCAGGAGGCGCCCGATGCTGGCGGCGGTGATCCCCTTGCCGAGAGAGCTGGTGACCCCTCCGGTCACAAAGACATACTTCGCCATGGCGCTCAGCTCCTCCGGGGGTTTTTCCAATTCTACGGACGAGCCGCCCTAACCGCAAACGGGTCGCGTTTAGTGAGCCGTCACGAGGAGAAATAGCGCGAACGTCGGGCGATCCGGCCGAGCGACCGGTGGCCGGGCGCGCGTCGGCTTGGACGGGATCAGGATCGAGATGCGACCGGAGCGGCGATCGGGAGCGCGCAGCAACGGGTTTGGCGGCCTCGAGAGCTGGCTCGCCGAGGGTCTGCGAAGGATAGTGGCTACTCCGACGGCCGCAGGATAACCTTCAGCCCCTCCCGGGCGGCAGCGGCTCCGAATGCGGCCTTGAACCCGCTCAGCGGCAGGCTTGCGGTTACCGCTGTTCGGACGTCGACCTGGCCCGACTCGACGAGCCGGATCACGTCCGGGTATACGCGGTTCATGCGGCGCGAGAGCTTTATCGTCAGGCCCTTTCGACGGGCGGTCGACGCCGTGAAAGACGTCCTGTCGTGCGACGGGATGCCCACTACCACGACCGTGCCCGCCGGTGTCGCGAGCGCGATCGAACTGTCGAGCGCGTCATCCTCGCCGGCGGCCTCGAACGCAACGTCAACGCCGTGTCCGCCTGTAGCCTCCATGAGCTCGCCGCGCTCCGCGCCGCCGGCGACGAGCGCCGTGGCAGTTGCGCCGGCCGCGCGGGCGGCGGCGAGTCTGTGAGGGAGCACGTCCGTTGCCACGATCGCGGTTGCGCCAGAAACGCGCGCGAGCTGGATGAGGAATTGCCCGATTGGCCCGCAGCCGAAAACTCCGACCCGGGAACCCGGCCGGATTTCCGCCAGCCGAACGGCGTGCAGGGCGACCCCGAGCGGCTCGAGCATCGCGATGTCGGCGGCGCTCAGCTGGTCCGGCACCGGAACAAGACACCTGGCCGGCCAGGCAACGAACTCGCGCAGGGTGCCGTCCGTGGAGCCGTGGCCGGCAAACTTGATCTTCGGACACAGGTGGCCGCGACCGGCGTGGCACTGATCGCATGATTCGCACGGAATGGCCGGGTCTATCGCCACTCGTCGGCCGCGCCGCGGCCCCGACTCGATGACGCCGCCCGCTTCGTGACCGAGCACGAGCGGCCTCGTGAGCACGGCGTCGCCGATGGCCGACTCGGCGTACCAGTGCAGGTCCGAGCCGCAGATCCCGGTGGCAGTTACACGCACCAACTCACAGCCCGAACCCGGCTCGGGCTGGGCCTCGTCCACCAGCCGCAGGTCGCCCGGGCCATAGAGTCGAAGCGATTTCATACAGACTTCTCCAGCCGACCAGCCACCCGTAGCAACTCTTCCTCTGCCGCCTTCGTCCAGCGGCCCTCGTCCAGCGCCGCGGCTACAGTGGGAAATCGTTCGCCAAGCTCTGAGAGGCGGACGAGTCCCAGGTCCGGCAGAGACGGATAGACCATTATCTTGCCCGCCGCTGTTCGGCCTTCGATCGCGGCAAGCGCGTCGGCCACGCCTTCGAAGCCGGTGACAGCATCGAGCGAGATGTTGGTGTCGAGCGCTCCGCTCTCGAGCTTGCGCAGCACGGCCTTCATGTCCGGGATCACGGAGCCACTCGTGCCGAGGAAGTAGCAACGTCGCTCGAGATACTGGTTGAGATCCACCGCTGCGCGCGTTCCACTGGCAAAGCCGGCGAAGATATTGATCCTGCATCCCCTCCCGGCCAGCGCGACCGCCTGACCGACGAGCGCCGGCGCAGGCACCATCAGAGCGATATAGCTGAAGCCCGGCGCAACCTCGGTGGTGAGCGAGTTGACCACGTGCAGTTCCACGCCGCGCGACTGAGCGATCGGCCGGGTCGCCCGCTCTAGATGGCCGAGCCGTGCGTCGTCGATATCGATCGAGGTTATCGACAGATTCTCCAGGCTCGCCGACGCGGCCCTCACGACGTGCATGAGGCCCATTGGACCGGCGGCGCCGATCACGGCCATGTGATCCGAGGAACGAACCTCGCCGTCCGCCGGCAGGTCGGCGTAGCCGTCGGGCGCCGAATTGCCCAGCGTTCCGGTCCAGCGGGTCAGGTCGTAGTGGACCCGGCCGACATCGACGGCGACGGACCGATCAACCGTCCGGCCCCCGGTCACGACGTTGATGAGGCCCGCGAATGCGAGGTTGTCCTGCAGCGCCTCGATGGTGCCGGCGTCGGCCCCGAAGTAGATGATGTCGTCGAATGCGGCACCGGCGACGGCGGCGAGATCGGCGACGTCCGTCGCGGCGAAGCCCGAGGCCTCGAGTGCCCGTTGCTGCGTGGCGTCGGCCAGAACCGCCGTCATCTGGGCGGGTCGGGCTGCCCGGAGAACCGCGGCCAGACTATTGATCGATCGGCCCTTGTCGGCGACTATGAGCATGCGCCCGCCGGACAGAGGCCCGGGCCGCTCCTGGTAAACGTACGAGGCTTCGACGCAGGCCCAGGGCTCTAGCAGCGCAACCGCCGACGCGCTGGGCTCTTCTCCGACAGGGATGAGGAACCGCTCGTCGGTCTCCCGCTCGATGATCATCCGCTCGTCCAGCAGGACGTATTGCTGGAGTCCGCCTTCGAAGTTGTAGCCGAATGCGGCGTTCGCTCCCGCCGTCAGAAGGTGCCGGTAGTCCGTCTGGACAAGACATCGCTCGCCGATTCGATGGCGGCTCACCTTGTCGCCAACAGCGACGATCCGCCCTACCGCCTCGTGGCCCGGGACCGTGAACATCGGACCCGGCGTGTACGAGGGGATCTCGGCCAGCACGGCCACGTCCAGTCCCGACAGGACCGGGCCCTTTCGGGGATGTTTCGTGAATGCGTGAAGGAGCTTCGTGTCCGAGAAGCAGAGTCCGCACGCCTCCATCCGTAAGAGGATCTGGTACGGCCCGGGCTGCGGGACTGCCTTGTCACGGTTGTGGACGACCCGACCCGCCTCGACGATCTGGATGGCGTGTTCGGTGGCGGGAATCGACGGCCCGCCGAGGACTCCACCGGTCATTCCTGGGCTCTCCATTACTTCAGCATCACCTGGCCGCCGGTAACCGGGATGGCCTGACCGGTTTCGTACTGCTGGGCTACCACGTAATACAGGGCCTCAAGCACGTCCTGCGGCGTGCAGCCGCGACCCATCGGCACCTTGGCCTCATAGAACCGGCGGACGTCCTCGAGAGTCCGAGCGCCGGGAACCTTGCCTTCGCGGAGGTACTGCACGAAGAGCCCGTTGTCGGGATCTGCCCAGAGCGGCCCGTCGAGGAAGTTGCCGGGGCAGATTGCGTTGACCTTTATCCCGTCGCCCACCAGCTCAAGGGCGAAGGACTGGGTCAGACCGATCCCGCCGAACTTGCTTCCGGCGTAGGCGAAGTTGCGGCTCGAGCCGACCAGCCCGGACTTCGAGTTGATCTCGACGATGTCGCCCCAGTAGTCCGGCCGAACGCGATGCTGACACGCAAGGATGGGAGCGGCGTGCCTGACGCAGAGGAAGTAGCCCCGATAGTTGACCCGCGTGACGGCGTCGAACTCGCCGATCGACTGGCTCGTGACGCTTCCCGCCTTGAGAATGCCCGCGTTGGAGACGAGCAGATCCAACCCGCCGTAGCGGCGCACGACCGCGTCGAAACAGGCTGCCGCGGACTCGTCGCTGGTCACGTCCAGGGCGACCCCGAGGGCCTTCCCCGTCCCGAACCGGGCGGTGAGCGCCACGGCCTCTCGAATCGCCAGCTCGGCGTTGATGTCCGCCAGTACGACGTGCGCGCCCTGGGCAACCAGGTCTGCTGCGATGGCGAGCCCGAAGCCCTGTGCCGCACCGGTTACGACTGCTACGAAGCCCCGCACCCGGCCGGCGGACGCCGCGCCCGCGCTGACCCGCTTCCTGTAGGCCTCGGCTTCCCAACGCTCGATGAACTGCCGCTCTCGATCGGCCAGGGGCCGCACTCCGCCGAGGCGGTGAGCCTCCACGGAGACGCCGATCGCGTCCAGGTAGACCTGTCGGGCCGTTTCCGCCTGGGCGTACGAGTCCGCCGCGGCGAAAAGCCCGAGCCCGGGAACGATCACCACGATCGGCGGCCCGGCTTCGGATGCCCGGCGCGCTTCGATCGCGCTGGATAGGCTTTCGACCAGAGCGTCGGGGGTCGCGTCGGCGGGAGGCTCGAGCAGGAGAGGGAAGGAGCCCGCGTAGACGATCTGATCGGGGGTGAGCGGGCCTCCAAGGGCGAATTCACGCCCAAGCGGCGAACCTGCCAGCGACAAGGAGAGCGGCGAGTCGTCGAACGTGACCACCTGAAGCCGTTCGCCCGTGGCGAGCAGCGCCCGTAGTGCCGGGCCGACGGTGCGCACCAGCGAACTGGCCCGGTCGGGTTCGATTGCCTCGGCGCCGCCCCATTCAATGGCCGGCAAGCCGGCCAGATGGGCCTTCAACGCCGAAACCAGCCGCGTCGAGGTCTCCTCGATTTCGGCGGGCGAGTCACCGGCGACGACAAGGCCGTGGTTCTGGAGGAGCATCGTCCTGGGCGCCGGCGTCCCGGTTCGCTCTTCGTGACTTCGCCTCGCATCGCGGATGGCCCGCGCCAACGGCAGACCAGGATCCGTGTACGGCACCCAGAGGACGGCCGCGCTGAAGAGGCGCTCCGCGATCTCTGCGCCATCCCTGGCGCAGGTCAGGGCATTCACCGTTGTGGGGTGGGTGTGGAGAACGAAGCGTTCGGGCATTAGGGCGTGGAACAGGAGTTCGACGGACGGACGCCTGTCGTCCGGCACTCCGACCCGGGCCGTCATGGCGACTTCATACACCTCGTCCGTGCCACCAGCCGCCGGACGATCGGGCGACCGATCGAGCAGCTCGAGTAGCGGCCGCATGTCGAGCGCGATCAGCGACTCCGGAGTGAGCTCGATCAGTGAGGTTCCGCTGGGCTTGATGTAGAGGATGCCGTCGGCTTTGACAGAGCTGTTGCCGCCGCCGCCACGGGCATACTCCGAGTCCGCACCGAAGCGATGCGACAGCGCGACGACATCGT
>PMJT01000059.1:0-4865 GCA_003158495.1 Chloroflexota bacterium
ATTGCTCATGCACGCCGCCAGCGTTTATCCTGAGCCAGTATCAAACTCTCCGACAAAAAACCAGCCTTGCGACTGGTTTGCATCCTTGCGGATGACTTAGTCCGAGGGTGTTTCCCGCTCGAATCCTTACCGGATTTCCTGCCACTCTTCAATTGTTAAGGTGCCCGCGCCGGCGGTTTCACCGCGCCAGGCGCAACCCCCTAATGATGCGGTAGGAACCGTATCACTGTCAAGCGAGGGGAACCGAGGCCCCGCTCACCGGACGGTCCAGATGACTGCCGGACCAGGGCGCGATGGCGAATAGTAGGGGCACCCGCGGCGGGTGTCAAACGTGCCCTTCCCCGCCCCGTCGGAGCGGCGCTGCGCCTCGTGGAGTGAGCCTCAACGGCTGGGTCCGGAGGGCGAAGGCGCAGATCAGAAGGGGCTGCTTTCCACCAGTAGAAGCGCGACAGACCCCGAAATCCAGCATATACCGGCCAATTCGAACGAAGAAACGATACCCAGTGGGCCAACGGCGATCAAATACAAGATCGCCCCGATTACGCCGGCGGCCACGAGTTTGGCCAGTCGCAGCAGGATTTCGTTGATCAAGTTGCTCATGAGACACCCCTGACTATGGCGCCGGGCTCGGCACCGGGATGGGCGGAATCTTTGGCCGAGGCGGGTGGCGCCGGCCGGTTGGCGACTGCGAGTGACGACATCAGATCGCCCGGCGGCCCTGGAGGGCACGGATCAGTGTGACTTCGTCCGCGTATTCGAGGTCCCCGCCGACAGGGAGACCGCGGGCAATCCGGGTAACGCTGCCGACTAGTGGCTCCAAGCGTTCGGCAAGGTACATGGCCGTCGCTTCGCCTTCGAGTGTTGGATTCGTGGCGATGACGACTTCCTCGAATCGCTCGCCGGCATGATCCGCCTCTTCCGCCCGTTCGATCAGCTGGCGGATCTTGAGCCGGTCCGGGCCGACACCGTCTATCGGCGAGATGGCGCCGTGGAGGACGTGGTAGAGCCCCTTGAACTCGCCGGTCCGCTCGAGGGCCAGCACGTCGAGCGGCTCCTCGACGACGCACAGCTTCGTCGCCTCACGCCTGGGGTCTTCGCAGATCGCGCAGACTGGGCGGTCGCTGATGTTGAAGCAGCGCTCGCAGAAGACGACCTGCTCGCGGACGGCGATCAGGGCCGCCGCCAGGCCTCGAGCCTCCGTCTCCGGCGCGCGCAGGAGATGGAAGGTCAGCCGCGAGGCGGTCTTTGGCCCGATGCCCGGCAGGCGGGCAAAGGATTCGATGAGCCGGGCGACCGGCTCGATCAGGGGCGCAGCCATGGCGGGGCGCTACATTCCCGGCAGCTTGAGTCCGCCGGTCACCGCTGCCATCTTGGTCTCGCCCAGTTCGCGGGCGGTCCTGAGGGCGTCGTTGACTGCGGCGACAATCAGGTCCTGGAGCATCTCGACGTCGGCGGGATCCACGGCCGACGGATCGATCGTGACGCTGACGAGTTCCTGCTTGCCGGTCACGACGGCCTTGACAACCCCGCCGCCGGCCGAGCCATCGACGTTGGTGGCGGCCAGCTCATTCTGGACCCGCAGCATTTCCTGCTGCATCTGCATCGCCATCCGCTGCAGGTTGCCCATGCCCATGTCTTGCTCCTCCTGGCGCCGCGGAGCGGCGACTGCTTCCATCGATCGCCCGAAGTCTGGCCGAAACCGCGCCCGGTTGCACGCCCCGGCTTATGAGTCGCCGGGCCGAATGGTGTCGATCCGTTTGGTCGGCGGCTTCTGCCTCGCGGAAGCCGCGCCACCAGGTCGGCTGACGACGGGCGGGGCAAGGGAGACCCGCGCCCGGCAACCGCGGGGCGGCCGAGGAACGCTGCTCGAACATTCGCGAGGACGGCGGAACTTCGAGCGATGCGGCGCAAGCCCTAACACGAAACGACGTTCCCTCAGCCTACGAGAGGTACATGTCGCTCGACCAACTCGCGGAAGCCACAAGCCGGGGACCCGCTATCGTCGCCGGTCGAGGGCACGCTCTCGTGGTCGACTCTAACTCGAACGGTCGGGTCTTCGTTCGCGATCCCTAGCTCGGTTGACAGAGTAGACGGCCACGTATGAGTCCGCGGGAGTTTGAGCAGTTCGCGAGCCTGATCGGACACACATAGCAGCCCGTGGCAACTAACCGATCGCCCGCCCGGCCGGCGATCGCTAGTCGATGTCCTTCACGTCGACGACGTCTTCGCCATAAATGCGGCGGAACTCGTTGAGGAGACGGGCGCTGTCCGGGTCGGCGGGGAGAGGCGAGACTTCGACGTTTGCGGCCACGCAGCGGACGGACACGGGGACGCCGAGGACGCGACTGACGCCGTCCTCGAGGATTGCCTTGCGCCGCTCGGCGACGTCCTTGAAGAAGGACTGGGCCTCGGGGAATCCGAGCGTGACAACCGAACCATCGACCCCGACTGGCCGGCAGGCAACGATGAGCGGCTTCGTGGGCGGGCTCTTACTGATGACCTCGACTATCTCGGCCCAGCGCTCAAGCAGGGTCTGCAGCGTGGGACCGTTGCGAGTCTTCGGCGGCTGTGCAGAAGGAGCCGGTACTTGAGCCGCGGAGCCCGGGGCCGGGGCGGGGGCCGCGGGGTGTGAGGCCGCCTGGGCCGGAGGCGCGGGCTTGGACGCTGGAGCCGGAGCGGTGTCGCGACGGCCGGGAGCAGCCCGATGCGCCGGCTCCAGTTCGGGGCCGATGGCCACCGGAGCGGGGGCGACCTCGGTCGTGACCGGGCGCGGCTGGGCGACGGGCCGATCGGTCGGGAAGGGAGCCAGAGCGGCCGCCCTCGCCTCCAGAGGCGCCAGGAGGGCAAGTTCCAACTGAAGCCGCAGTCCACCGGGCCCGGACCGCGTCGGATCTATCGATGCCAGTCGGCGAGCTGCGGCGGAGAGCGTCGCCGCTCCGGACGCGGCGAGACCGCCCGGCGACCCGCGCCCGAGCGATGCGACCAGCGCCGTGCGGAGTCGTTCGATGGCCTGCTCGGTGAAGGCCCGCAGGTCTCGCCCGTGTTCTTCGAGCTCGTCGAGGATTTCGATGCCGGCGATTGCTTCGCCCGACACCAGGGCAACCAGAAAGGCTTCGATCGTCTCTTCGTCCACCAGGCCCAGGACTTCGCGGACCTTGTCCGCCGTCAGCGTCCCAGAGTCGGTCGCCAGGAGCTGGTCCAGCATCGATTCGGCGTCCCGCATGCCGCCGGCCGCCAGTCGGGCAACCAGGTCGATCGCTGCCGGCTCCGCAGTTCGACCATCGGCATTCAGGATCATCTGGAGCTTGCCGGTAATTTCGGGGACCGTCAGGCGCCGGAAGTCGAACCGCTGGACACGCGACAGGACCGCCGGGCGGATGCCGCTGCTGTCCGTGGTGCAGAAGACGAAGACGGCGTGGTCCGGCGGCTCCTCGAGGGTCTTGAGAAGCACGTCCCAGCCCTGGCTGATGCGCTGGACCTCGTCGATGATGAAGACCTTGCGACGCAGGTCCGATGGCGCCGTAAAGACGCGCGGCAGAAGCTCGCGCATGTCGCCGACGGTGTTGTTGGATGCGGCGTCGAATTCCTGGACGTCCAGGGCGCGGCCATCGCGGATGGCGACGCACGAGGGACAGACGTCACAGGGCTCGCCGTCGTGCAGATCCGTGCAGTTGATGGCCTTGGCCAGGATGCGGGCAAGCGACGTCTTGCCGGTGCCGCGCGGACCGACGAAGAGGTAGGCGTGGGAAGTCCGGCCCGAGCGCACGCCGTTGCGAAGGGTTTCGACGACGGCTTCCTGCCCGACGATCTGCTCGAAGGTCTGGGCCCGCCAGCGGCGATAGATAGCCTGATGAGGCGTCGTACTCACGGCACTCCCGCCGGCGGTGCAGAAAGGGGCCAGCCGGCCGACCGCATCGATCGACCGGGAAGCAGAGCGCCGTGCACCCTCCTTCGATCCGCCACTTCCGCGCCCACCGCTGGTGGTAGCTCAGACCAGGCCGAACCGCGGCACCCGGCGATCATCGTTTAGTGCTGCTTCCTTCCGGACCTGACACGGTTCACGAGCCGCCGCTGCGCGGGACCCGGCCCTCAACGTCACCACGAGCGGCAGCATTCGAGAGCGGGAACCTCGGGGAGGGAATTCAGCCCTGCTGGAGCGGATTGCAGGTTACAGGGCACCGCTAGTTCCCCGCCTAGCACGGCCCGGGAATCATAGCAGGGTGCGGGTGCGGCCCCTCCGCCGACCGCAGGTTCCGTGCGGCCGCCCGGTCGCGCCTTCGGGCGGGGTCGCCGCGTGGCACCGTGCGGCCAGCGCCGACCGCGGCGCATGAGGTCGCGGCATGAGTCCGCGTGGGAAGAGTGGCGGAGAGGGAGGGATTTGAACCCTCGATAGCTTGCGCTATACCGCATTTCCAGTGCGGCGCCCTAGGCCACTAGGCGACCTCTCCGCGGCGACGGCCCGCGACGGGCCCGGCTCGCCGATCCGCGGACCGGCGAAACGTCACCTGCCGGCCAGACCGGCGACGCGCCCGCTTCCGCGGGCCCATGGATCAAGGAGTGGCGGAGAGGGCGGGATTCGAACCCGCGGTGCTCTCGCACACCGCTTTTCGAGAGCGGCACCATCAACCACTCGGACACCTCTCCGCGCGAGAGAATACCAGAGCCGGGGCAAGGCCAGACCCGCGGATCGAATCGCGAGGTGGGGTGCGACGCGATGGCGCGCGGAAGAGCGACCGCCGGCTCGCAGCCCCGACGGCGCAGGATCAGGCAGAGGCCGGCTTGAGTCTTTCGGACGATCGCAGCAGCTCCACCGAGCCGACCTGGTCGAACAGTTCTTCGGCTTCCTCGCAGCGGATGCCGCTCAC
>PMJT01000059.1:4885-9359 GCA_003158495.1 Chloroflexota bacterium
CGGTCGCGGCCGAGCTTGCGGCTCGCCTCGCGCAGGGCCACGACCACGGCGTGGGCGGTGGGATCGTTGGTCTCCTGGACCCGGTCGTGGGTCCGGGCGACCATGGCGTCGTTTACCACGGCCACGGCACCGATCGGCGCCTTGCCCTGGTCCAGCGCGATCTGCGCCTCGGCCAGGGCTTCTCCCATGAACAGTTCGTAGTTCATGGGCGGATCATACAGGCCCGGGATCAGGCTCCGTGGAGGCTTCGGGGTCTTCGCGGCCTCCGGAGCCGGGCGCAGGCTGCGACTCATTCGCCGTGGCGCCGGCAGGCGCAGAGAGATCCCGAATCGCGCGGGCAAGCACCGACATGTCCTCGTCGCCGTGATCTCCGGAGATCAGGCGGTCCTCCAGGGTCGCGACGAGCATGGCGACCGGCAACATGAGGCCGGACTCGCCGGCCATCTCCAGGGCGATTCCCAGGTCCTTGCGGTGGAGGGCCAGGCGGAAGCCGAGTGGATAGGCATCGTCGATCATCCGGCCGCTTCGATTCGCCAGCACCCAGCTCTGGGCCGCGCCGCCGGACAGGGCCTCGACCAGCAGATGGGGATCGAGGCCAGCCCTGATCCCGAGCACGATCCCCTCGGCGACGCCGAGATACGCGCCGCTGATGATCACCTGGTTGACGGCCTTGGCGGCCTGGCCGCTGCCGAACTCGCCCATGTGGGTGATCGTCTTGCCCATGGCTTCCAGGACTGGCCTGGCCCGATCCACGTCCGGGGCCGCCCCGCCGACGAAGATGGTCAGCGTGCCGAGGCGTGCCCCCTCCGAACCGCCGGAAACCGGCGCATCCACCATGCCCACCCGCTGCCCGGCGAGCCTGCGACCGAATTCGCGCGTGGCGGCCGGCGAGATCGTCGAGCAATCCACGACCAGGGAGCCGGGGGCGGCCCCGGCGGCGATGCCATCGGGCCCGAAGAGAACGGCTTCGACATCGGGCGTATCCGAGACGCAGATGACCGTGACATCCGATCGAGCGGCAACTTCGGCTGGCGAGCCGGCCTCGGCCGCGCCCATTTCGACCAGGGCCGAAGCCCTGACGGGCGTTCGATTCCACAGGGTCAGCCCCGCCCCGGCACGCAGGAGACTGGCGGCCATCGAACCGCCCATCGTGCCAAGACCAACGAAACCGATACGCTCCAAGGCGTCTCCTTCTGTTGCGTGCGAGAGCGTGCGAGCTTCGCGAGAATACGCGCGTCGACCACGGCCGATCGTCACGGCTCGCGTCGCGGTCCCGCGTCCGAAGGTCCGCTACGCCAATCCTCTATCACCGTGCACAATACCCAACCGTGAGGGAGAGATTGCGCGTCGCCGTCAGTTCCTTCGGCCGGGCGCGTCGCCGAGCGCCTGCGGCCGCAATGGTTGGCGCGCCTGCGGCCCTGGTTGTCTTCCTGGTCATCATCGCCGCGGTGACCCTGGCCGGCGCCGGACTCGGCGGAGCTACGGCCAGCCCCGTCGGTCCGTCGGCCGGGCCGAGCGGGATCGCCCAGGCGAGCCCTTCATCCGGCCGGTCGCCGGGACCGAGTGCCTCGTACCCGTCGCCCTCGGCCGCGCCCTCACCGTTCCCGTCAAGCAGCGGCCCGGCCGACAGCCAGCCCCCGNNGCTCCACGTCCCGATCTTCGAGTACCACCGCGTCAAGCCACCGGCCGGCGAAGTGGGCTATGTTCTGGACTTGGTCGTTCCGCCGGCGCTGTTCGACCAGCAGATGGCAGCGATGGCCTCGGACGGCTGGCACACGATAACCATGGGCGAACTCGGCGACGACCTGCGCCTGGGAATCCAGCCGGCGCCAAAGAGCTTCGTGGTCACCTTCGACGACGGCTACGAGGATGGATACACCTATGCCTTCCCCATCCTGCGGAAGTACGGCTACGTGGCAACGTACTTCGTCGTGGCCGCCAGGATCGGGACCCCGGACCACCTGGACGCGACGGAGCTGAAGACCCTTCTCGCGGCCGGCAGCGAGATCGGCAGTCACACGATGGACCACGTCGATCTGCGGGTCCAGCCCCCTGATACGCTGCGACGAGAGGTCTACGGGGCCTCGGCGCTGATCGCACAGACGATCGGCGTCTGGCCACAGTCGTTCTGCTATCCCTTCGGCAAGACCGACGAGACCGTCCAGGCGGCAGTTGCGGCGACGCCGGGCCTGGAGACGGCCACGGTCGAAGGGGGCAGCAAGCCCCAAGTCTGGATGAACCGGCTGATTCTGCCCCGCATCAGAGTGGGTCCAGGGTCGTATCCTCAGATTCTCGTCGACAAGGCACGCAGGTACCACTAATGAAGCTGATCGGTCTCCGCAACAGTGATGCTTCCGCGGGAATTGACCCGGCCGGTTCGGGTCAGGGCAAGGCCGGTCACGGAAGGACCAGGAAACGCCGCTTCCTATCCGCGGTCCTCCTCTTCGGGCTCTTCACCGTCTTCACGAAGCCCGGCCGCAGCCTCAGTCGGACCGTGGCACGCTGGCTCGACTCCCGGCTGGAGAACTTCGCCGATCCGGGCAGCTCAGCCTACGCCCACGTCTTCGCGCCCTTCCTGGGCCAGCTCTATCGCCGCGTGGCCGAGGATGCCGCAGGCGAACTGGTCGAGCGAGGCCTGAGCCGCAAGCCGCACATCCTGGACATTGGCTGCGGCACCGGCGACCTGGTCGTTGCCCTGTCGCGCCGTCTGCGAGACGCCCGCATCATCGGCCTGGACCTGTCGCCGAGCATGCTCCTCTACGCCGGGCGCCATGCCACGACCGACGGCCGGCTCCGCTTCAGCGTCGGCGACGCGGCGTCGCTGCCGTTCGACGACGGGGCGGTGGACCTTGTCATTTCCACACTCAGCCTGCACCACTGGGCCGAGCCGGCCGACGCCCTGGCCGAGATCGCGCGCGTCCTGCGCCCGGGCGGCGTGGCCCTGATCTACGACCTCACCCTGCTCGCTTACCTGCCTGATGAGATGGCCCGCATCGCCGCCGACGCCGGCCTCGAGGCGGCAGATATCGAACGCGAGGGCGTGGGTGGCGGTTTCGTCACCCGGCTCTTCGTCCGCTTCAAGCTCGAGGGGCTGGCCGAGGAATAGGGCTTAGGGAGTTCGCCGGCGGCATCGATTCTTGGTTGCGGTGGGCTCCGGCGACCGTCTCGGTGCGAACCCTTGCGGCGGCGACGGCTGGCCATGCTAGAATCCCGGCCGCTGTGGCTCCTGGAGAGGTCGCATAGTGGTCTAGTGCAGCGGTTTGCTAAACCGCCAGGTGGGGTAACCTGCCTCGAGGGTTCAAATCCCTCCCTCTCCGCCAGTCCAACCGCATCGGAGCACAGCCGCGCGCGCCCGTAGCTCAGTGGATAGAGCGCCAGGTTGCGGACCTGGAGGTCGTGGGTTCGAGTCCCGCCGGGCGCGCCAGCACTCTCGACAGGACGACCCCGAGGGGATCCCCGGGGTCGTTTCGATTCAATGCCCTCCTGGGTCAATGCGACAGTGCCGCTGCGCGGCGCCCACCGGCGGCCGGATCCCAGGCAGGACTCAAGGCCGCCTTAGCCCCGGTGGGTCAACCGGTGCAGCAGGGCCGGTGCGTGAACTGCGGGCGGTAGCACCGGAGTCAACGCGCCAAGTTCGCGAGCCGACCCGGCCCCGGAATCGATTTGACACGGGCCTCACGGCCGGATAATGTCGCGAGCACTGATATGGAACACATCTATTTCTTTTACCGATACCCGGCATGACCGTTCCCGGAGCCTAGGCCCGGGTTCGCGGGTCGTGCCGGGTGCAAGCAGAGGCATCGCCTCTGCTTTTTTGTTACCCCACCACTACCCTCGCCGGCAGGCCCCACGCCGACCGACTGGTCGGCCACAGGAGGACCGCCAGATGATCATCGTTATGGCGATCGGCGCGACAGAGCAGGACGCGGCCAACGTCCGCGATCAGCTGCGCCAGTACGGGCTCCAGGCCCACGATAATTACGGCACGCAACGCGTGGTGATCGCGGTCCTTGGCGACGTGGCTCCGGTGAGGGACCTTCTGATGAGCAAGCTATCGGTAATGCCCGGCGTAGAATCGGTGACCCCGATCACGCGGCCGTACAAGCTGACCTCGCGGGAGTCGCACCCGGACGACACCGTGATCGAGGTCCTGGGCAAGAAGGTCGGCGACGGCAGCCTGACGATCATGGCCGGGCCGTGCTCGATCGAGGGCCGCGAGATGATGCTCGAGACGGCCCGCATGGTCGCCGCGGCCGGGGCAACGATCCTGCGCGGCGGCGCCTTCAAGCCGCGAACCAGTCCGTACGCATTCCAGGGGCTCGGCGTGGAAGGGCTCAAGTACCTGGCCGAGGCGAGCAAGGAAACCGGCCTGCCGACGATCACCGAGGTAATGGAGCCGAGCCAGGTGGACGTGGTCGCCAAGCACTCCGACATCCTCCAGGTCGGCACCCGGAACATGCAGAACTACTCGCTG
>PMJT01000243.1:0-12291 GCA_003158495.1 Chloroflexota bacterium
CATCGAGCCGATGAAGGCGACCCTTACCAACCGGCCTTTCAGCCACGCTTCCTGGCTGTTCGAGCTCAAGTGGGACGGCTACCGGGTCCAGGCCCACGTCCGCGATGGACGGGTAGAACTCTTCACGCGCCGGGCCCGCAACGCGGCCACGTACTTCCCCGAACTGGCCGGAACTCCATCGTGGATCGCGGCCAACGAGGCGATCGTCGACGGCGAGGTGGTGGCCCTCAACCAGGCCGGTGAGCCGAGCTTCGGGCTGCTGGCGGCCTGGCAGGGTGGCAAGCGTGGGCGGCGCACCGGCCGTGGAACGTCGGGCGAACTCAAGGAGACGGCGGCGACTCTCGTATACGAGGTGTTCGACCTCCTGTACCTCGACGGATACTCGCTGGTGGACGTCCCGCTCGAGGACCGCAAGCGCATCCTTCGATCGGTCGTGAACGACGGACCGGCTGTCAGGTATGCGGGCCACGTCGACGGCGAGGGCGAGGCGTTCTACCAGGCCGTCGCGGAACGCGGTCTCGAGGGGATGGTAGCCAAGCTTCGCCGCAGCCGTTACGAACCTGGTCGCCGCTCGTCGACGTGGCTGAAGATCAAGCGGCGCCAGGACCAGGAATTCGTCATCGGCGGCTGGACGCCCCGGACCGGATCGGACACGGACCTCGGAGCGCTCCTGGTCGGCGTCAACGAAGCGGGCGTGCTGAAGCCGGCCGGCAAGGTGGGTACGGGCTTCGACGGAGCCGAGCGAGGCCGTCTATTGGCACTCCTCGCGCCGCTGGAACGGGCCACTCCCCCATTCCGGCCCGTGCCGCGGGAGAAGAGTGTCCGCTGGGTCGAGCCGAGGCTCGTCGCCCGGGTCGAGTTCGCCGAATGGTCGACGGACGGCATGCTCCGCGCACCTTCGTATAGGGGGCTCGAGCTGGACGTGGATCCGGGAAGCGTTGCGCGGGACAGTGGCGCCGACGCTGGCCCAGCCCCGGAGGTCGTCGCTCCGCGCAGACCCGCTTCGCAGCTCATGCGCTCCGCCAGCGACTCCAAGAGTGGCCACGCCGTCGGCGACGCCACCCTGGCGGCGCTCGATGCCCTGCCACCAGCCGGCGGGAAGTGGAACGTAGGCGGACACGAGCTGAAGCTGACCAACCTCGACAAGCTGATCTGGCCGGCCGACGGCTTTACCAAGCGGGACCTCATCCGCTATTACGTCGCCGTCGCGCCGTACCTTCTCCCTTATCTCCACGACCGAGCGCTGACGGTGTTGCGTCATCCGAACGGCATCGACAAGCCGGGTTTCTGGCAGAAGCAGCTGCCCGGCCACGCTCCGCCATGGATCGGGCGCTGGTCGTGGCACTCCGTCTCCGCGGGTGAGATCCGGGACTACGCCGTCCTCGACGGCGCCGCCGCCCTGGCCTGGCTGGCCAACGAGGCCGCCATCGATCTCCATCCGTCGACCTACCGGATCGACGCGCCCGACCGGCCGACGTGGGCGCTGATCGACATCGATCCGGGCACTCAAACGACCTGGGACGACGTTCTCAACCTGGCCCGGCTTTACAGGGCGGCGCTCGCGCATCTCGGCGTCACCGGCTTTCCAAAGGTCAGCGGCCAGCGCGGCATCCAGATCTGGGTCCCGATCCGTCCGGCATACACCTTCGAACAGACGCGCGACTGGGTCGCCGGCGTGTCGCGAGCGGTCGCGGCCACCCTCCCGCAGCTCGTCAGCTGGGAGTGGGAGAAGACGCGCCGCGGTGGACTGGCCCGCCTCGACTACACGCAGAATGCTTTCAACAAGACGCTCGTGGCGCCGTATGCGGTCCGGCCCGTCGCCGGAGGCTCGGTCTCGGCGCCGATCTCGTGGGATGAGCTGGAGGATCCCCTGCTGCGCCCGAACGGCTGGTCGATCCGATCGATCCTGTCCCGGCTGGCCGAGCGGGGTGACCTCTTCGCGGCCTCGATCGAGCTCGAGCAGGATCTGCCGCCGCTATAGCCGAGTCGCCAAACGGGCCCACTTTGAGCGCGCGCCGTCCGGCGAGCCCCGGATGGTACGCTCAGGAAGATGGATCGAGATCGAAGTGAAACCGCCGAGCCAGATTCCCCTATCGCCGGCGCCGCGGCAACCACAGCCGACCACGTTCCCGCGGGCGAGGCTTCTGCGGGCGAGGCTCCTGCGGGCGNNCACGAGCCCGAGGCCGAACCGGAAGGGTCGGGCGGCATCGTGGCGCACCTCCAGAACGCGGCCGAGCCGATAGTCAATGCCGTCGAGCCGTTCATCGACCACGTCGTAGGGCCGGTCGCCGGCGCGATCGGGTCGATGATCGAGGCGGCCGGCCAGGCCTGGTCCGGCCAGGAGGCGGCGATAGGGCGCTGGCTCAGGGGCATCTCTTCGGAGCCGCTCGCCAATCTCTACGAACTCTTCCCCGAGGCCCGNNCTCAAGCCGTTCCGCGGTGAGAACTGGGAGGCGCGCTGGCGCCGCATTCGCGAGGCCCACGAGCAGCTGAAGCCCCTCCCGCCGGTGGACCTGATCAAGTTCAACAACGAGTACTGGGTCGTCGACGGCCACAACCGGGTCGCGGCTGCGCTGTACCACCGCGGCGTCGGCCTGGACGCGATGGTGATCGAGCTCGTTCCGCTCGACGGACACGTCAGCGAACGCCCGCGCAACCTGCTGTCCTACCTCGGCGAAACGGGCGAGTTGCGGGCAGCCGTGCAGGGCCGTCGTCCGGCGATGGGGATGCGACGCGTCGAGACCAACTCCGCCGACGAGGCTTCGATCATGTACCACCCGGACATGGCGACCGACCCGGCAGCCGCTTCCGGCGCCGACGCGCAAGACGACTCGGACGCCGGCCGATGACCCACCGCCTGACGATCGAGTGGCCGGACCCGCGTCCGTTCGACGGCCGCGACGGCACTCCAATCAGGCTGCTGGCCGTATCCGACGCCCTCGAACCCGCCCTGGCCGATTCCCGGAATCGGTCTTCGCTGGGGACGATCGACCTGATCGTCGGCTGTGGCGACCTCGACTGTGACGACCTGTCGTTCATCGCCGACGGCTTTGATGCGCCTCTCATCTACGTGCGGGGCAACCACGACAGCGACGAACGCTGGCGCGAGTGCGGCAGCTATTGCCCAGACCCGATCCATTCCAGCGCGGTCCTCCATCGGGCCGGGCTGGCGGTCGCTGGTCTGACCTGGCCGGGCCGCCGCGGCAAGGCGGCGCAGCGGAACGAGCGAGTTGCATGGAGCCAGGCGCTCCAGGTGGCCGCCCGGCGCGTTGGAAACCACGACCCGCTGATCGTCGCCAGCCACGCGCCGCCGCTCGCTGCCGGTGACGTCGCCACGGATAACTACCACCGTGGCTTCAAGGGCTACCGCTGGCTGCTCGAGCGCCTCGAACCGACACTGTGGCTCCACGGCCACACTCCACTCGCCGCGGCCCGCGACTGGCAGGTCCAGGTGGGCCGGACGAAAGTCATCAACGTCACCGGCGCGGTCCTGATCGACCTGCTGCCGCCGCCTGGCTCGGCCGGCCGCTAGCCGCCGAACTCGGGCCTGGCCCATCGGCCGGCCCGGGAAACGCCAGCTGGTGCCAGGTCTTGCCGCCGTCGTCCGTCAGGAAGACTCCGCTCGACGAGGTGCCCACTGAATTGCAGGTTTGCCCCGCCGGGCAATCCTTGATCCCAAGGAGCCAGCCATGCAGCTCGTCGACCCAATCCATGTAGGTCGCAGACGAGAAGCCGCTGGTGGCGACCTCATCCCAAGTGCGGCCTCCGTCGGTAGTGCGGAGGAAATCGGGCCGCGCGGCCAGGCCGGCACCGACCTGGTGAAGGGTGAGGTAGTAGTCCGGCGCGAGGACCGATGTCCAGTTGCCAAGGCCGAGTCCGTCGGGCGTCGTCGACCGCGATTCCTCCACCCAGGTCGATCCCATGTCCAGGCTGCCGTATCTAACGACCGGCGCGCTGGACCACTGCCCGCTTAGTGGAACCACCGTGGTCAGGAGCCGAATAACGCCGTGATCGTCGACCGACGGAACGAGACTCCATGCGCCCTGGCCAGACGGTATCCCCGGTAGCAACGCCGTGCGCCAGCTGAGACCGCCATCCACGGTGGTTGACACGGACGTCCTGGCGATGTCGGACAATGCTCCCGTGGTGCGATCCGCCCAGGTCACCATGCCGCCGAGGCAGACGGACGTCCTCGGCCCATCCCAGGTGGCGCCGCCGTCATCGGTGACGTATTCAGAGCACTCGCGGTAAATCCATGGGACCGCCGAAGCACCACCCGGTTGCGGTTCAAGCGGCCTCGTTACGAACGCCACTCCGTGAACCGCATCTCCGAAATGGGCTCCGGTGAAAAGGCCGAGGCCGGTGCCCTGGGCGAATTCAACTATCTCGGAAGGCTTCCAGGTCAGGCCGCCGTCGGTGGTTCGTTGCACGCGGATATGCCAGACCCCCGACTCCTGAACCGTCGAAACCTGCCAGCCGTGCGTTCGGTCGACGAAATCGAGGTCGGCCTCGGCTGTCGGATCCGACACGGCCGGCACCAACACGGGCGCCGACCAGGTGACCCCGCCGTCCTCGGTGAAGCGAATCCGGCCGTCGCCGGTCGAAGCGAATGCTGTCAGGCCGTCGTCTGTCCATTGGAAACTCGTGGCCGGAGTCTGGCCGGCCGTCGGGTCGGGCAGGACCGGGCCGGGCGTCCCGGGCGTGGGGCGGGCGGTCGGTGCCGCGGGCCCGGAGCCCCTCAACGACAGGCTTACGCCGATGATCGCGACGATCGCCGCCGCGGCCGCGAGGCTCGCCAGCGCCGATGCTCCACGCCAGGCGAGCCGGCGCGCGCCGGTCTCGCGGCCGCGGTTCACGGCCATCAGCTCGACCGCCTCGCGGACGTGCACGGGAATCGGCGGCGGGACGATCGACCGCTGGAGATCGGAACGGAGACCGGCCTGCAACGCCGCGTCCTGATCGGGGAAATCCCCGGACCCGTTGTCGCGGTTCTCGTTCATCGTGGGTCCTCCAGCCGCAAGCGCATGGTTTTGAGCGCGTTGTGGAGTCGTGACTTGACCGTGCCGGCAGGTATGCCGAGCCGGAAACCGATCTCGGCGACCTGCAGGTCCGCCCAGTAGCGCAGGATCACGACGATTCGGTGATCCGCGTCCAGCCGATCGAGGGCGCGGCCGACCGCGTCCCGGTTGGAGGCCGACGCCGCGGAATCACCGACCGCAGATTCGGGCGCTTCTTCCAGCGGTCGGACTCGCCCCGCCCGGGACGTGCGAAGGCGATCGCGGCAGACATTTACGAGGATCCGGCCGAACCAGGCATCGAACCGATCGGCATCACGCAGGCTCGACCGCTTGCGCCAGGCCAGGGCGAAGGCATCCTGGGTCGCGTCGTCGGCCTCGGCGCTATCGCGCAGGATCGCCCAGGCGAGCCGGTATGCACCGTCGACGTGCCGTCGAGTCAGCGCCGCGAAGACCTCGTCTGCCGCGTCCTGCTGTACCACCCTCGTACCGGTCCTCCCTGTCAGCCCGTCCAGTGCTTCCATCTTGCCCAATCCGACGGGATGGCGAGGGCGTTTCGTTCACGGTATTTCCGGGCACGCCAAGGCGAGGGCGGAATCGGGGCTGCCGCCGGCGCGCCGGGGGTCAGAGCGCGCGTGGGTCCGTGTCGGCGGGGTCGATGCCCAGCTCGCGCATGACGGCCTCGGCGTCGGCCGCGGGGATCTGGCCGCTCCGGGACAGCCCCGAGAAAGCGGCCGCGGCCACATGGGGCGCGTCTATCTCGAAGAGGCAGCGCAGCGACTCCCGGTCGTCGGACCGGCCGAAGCCGTCTGTGCCGAGGACCATGCGCGAAGCCGGCAGCCACGGAGCCACGAGATCCGGGTAGCTCCGGATCCAGTCGGTGGCCAGGACGATCTGGCCACCGTTGGGCGGCAGCACCTGGGTGACGTGCGGAATGCGCGGCTTCTGTCCGGGGTTGAGCCGGTTCCAACGGTCGGTCGCCAGGCCATCGGCACGGAGCTGCTGGAAGGAAGTGGCGCTGTACACCTCGGCAGGGATGCCGCGCTCGGCGAGGAGCTTCTGGGCGGCAACGACCTGCTGGAGGATCGAGCCGCTGCCGACGAGCCGCACCGGCGTCTTGATCCGGGCGTCTTTGCCCAAAGACGGGGCCTCGAGCAGCCGGTAGATGCCTCGTGAGATCTGCTCGTCCGTAAGGTCGGCAGGACGCTTGGGCATCGAGTAGTTCTCGTTGTAGAGCGTGATGTAGTAGAAAACGTCCTCGCCCTTCGCCCACATCCGGTCGATGCCTTCGCGCACGATCGAGGCCAGCTCGTAGGCGTAGGCCGGGTCGTAGGCGTGAATGTTCGGGATGACCGAGGCCAGCAGGTGCGAATGGCCGTCGTCGTGCTGGAGCCCTTCACCCATCAGCGTCGTGCGACCGGCAGTAGCGCCCATGACGAAGCCGCGGCCGCGTTCATCGGCCAGGGCCCAGAACTGGTCGCCGGTCCGCTGGAAGCCGAACATCGAGTAGAAGATGTAGAACGGGATGAGCGGCACACCGTGCGTGGCGTAGGCCGTGGCTGCGACCTGGAGCGAAGCCACTGCACCGGCCTCGGTTATCCCCTCCTCCAGCACCTGCCCGTCCTGGGCCTCGCGGTAGCTCAGCACCAGGTCCGAGTCCACCGGTTCGTATAGCTGGCCGTGGGCCGCGTAAATGCCCACTTCCTTGAACAGCGGGTCGAGGCCAAAGGTCCGCGCCTCGTCGGGCACGATCGGCACGATGGACCTGCCGATCTGCGGGTCTCGGATCAGGTTGCGCAGCAGCCGGCCAAAGGCCATGGTCGTGCTTACGGCCATCTCCGAGCCCGTGGTGAATTCCGCGTCCACTTCGGGCCGCGGCGCCGGGAGCGGCTTTGAGCGGACAACGCGCCTCGGCACCGGGCCGCCCAGGGCTCGGCGCCGTTCCAGCATGTACTGGACCTCTTCCGACTCCGGGCCGGGATGGTAGTAAGGAGCGTCGTGAAGGTCCGCGTCCGGGATCGGCAGCTGGAGGCGGTCTCGGAAGACGCGCAACTCCGCCTCGGAGAGCTTCTTGGCNNTTGCGGTAGTCGTGGCCGCCGCGCCGGAGGTGGGCCAGGTCGTCGTCTGTGAGGTGCTCGACCAGCTTGCGGAGCCGCTGGTCCGATCCGAAGAAGTGCTCGCGAATGTAGGCGCCGCCGGCGACCGAGTACTTCTGGAACTCACCGTCGACGGTGTCCGCCATCTGGTTGACGAGAATGCCGTCCGTGTCACGGGCGAGGAGGTCGTCCCACTCGCGGCCCCAGATGACCTTGATCACGTTCCAGCCGGCGCCGCGGAAGAGCCCCTCGAGCTCCTGGATGATCTTGCCGTTGCCACGAACGGGACCGTCGAGGCGCTGCAGATTGCAGTTGACCACGAACGTGAGGTTGTCGAGTCCTTCACGTGCGGCCAGCGAAAGTGCCGTCACCGATTCGGGCTCGTCCATCTCGCCGTCGCCCAGGAACGCCCAGACGCGGCTGCCGGACGTATCGGCCAGGCCGCGGTTGGCGAGGTACCGGTTGAGGCGGGCCTGGTAGATGGCGGCGATCGGGCCGAGGCCCATCGATACCGTGGGAAATTCCCAGAAATCCGGCAGAGTGCGCGGATGCGGATAGCTCGGCAGCCCGACGCCCGAGAGCGCCTCCTGGCGAAAGTGGTCCAGGTTCTCCGCTGTTAGTCGACCCTCGAGGAAGGCCCGGGAATAGATCCCCGGCGCGGCATGGCCCTGGAAGAAGATCTGGTCGCCGGACGGGCCGCCACCTGGCCCGACTTCGCCGCCCGGCGAAGTCGCAAAGCCAACCCCGCCGTCAGGCGAGGTTGGCTCCTTGCCCCGAAAGAAGTGGTTGAAGCCCACCTCGTAGAGCGTCGCCGCGCTGGCGTAGGTCGCCAGGTGGCCGCCGATGCCGGGGGCCCGGTTGTTCGCCCGCAGAACCATCGCGACCGCGTTCCATCGGATCAGACGCCTGATGCGCCGCTCCAATTCCTCGTCGCCGGGGAAGAACGGCTCCTGTTCGGGGCTGATCGTGTTGATGTATCGCGTCTGGGTCAGCGGCGGAAGACCAACATGCAGCTGTCGCGCCCGTTTGAGGATCTTGTACAGCAGGAAGCGGGTTCGCTCGTCGCCTTCCTGGCTGTGGATCTGGTCGAGAGCGTCGATCCACTCCTGCGTTTCGGCCGGGTCGATGTCGGGCAGCTGGTGCTTGAACTCATCGAAGTACATGGCGGGGGAATTGCTCCGGGCCGGGGAGGGATTTTGGGGACGCTTCGTTTCAACCATCTCGCCCTGCAGGTTAGCCGATCGTCCCGCGGGCGTCGTGCGTGAAGTTCGATCGGGCCGCCTCGTGGGCTGGATGCGCGGACCCCATGCCACCCGGTCGCGGTGGCCGGTCCAACCCGATGCGGGAGGCCCGGATTCGCCTGTTCCTTGCAAAGGGCGCACAGTAGGGTGGTCACGTCGCTGGCAGACGCCGAGCGTCATCAGCTCAACCTGGAAGGCTGGAGGGAATGAGCACTCAGCCCCTTGTCCTGGTCGCCGATGACGAGCCACGCATCACCAAGCTCGTGTCGATGGCCCTGACGGACGAAGGCTTCCGCGTCGTGACCGCCGCCGGCGGCGAAGAGGCGGTCATCAAGGCCGAGGAAGTCCGTCCGGACATCGTCCTGCTGGACATCGTCATGCCGGATCTCGACGGCATAGAGGTGATGCGCCAGATTCGCGAACACCGCTCTGTGCCCGTGATTCTCCTGACCGCCAAAGGCTCCGCCTCGGACAAGGCCAAAGGCCTGGACCTGGGCGCGGACGACTACGTGGCCAAGCCATTCCACCTCGACGAGCTCGCGGCCCGCGTTCGCGCTGTTCTGCGCCGGTCTTCGGGCGTCGCGATGGGCAATGGTTCGGTGCGATTCGACGACGTCGAGATAGACCTGGAACGGCGGACCGTGACACGGTCGGGCGAACTTGTGGAATTGTCACGAACGGAATGGTTACTGCTCCAGCACCTTGCCGCGAATGCCGGCAAGGTCGTGCTGCACACGGAACTCCTGACCAAGGTGTGGGGCCCGGAATACCGCGACGATCTCCAGTACCTGCGGGTGTGGGTGAGCCGAGTGCGCCGCAAGCTCGGCGCGCGTCCCGGTGAACCGGGACGGATCAGGACGTTCCAGGGGATCGGCTACCTTCTGGACGTGGAGCCTGGTGGACCAGATGGCCACCGCGACGGAAACGCACCGGCGCCACTGATCGTCGACAGAGACGCGCAGCCGAGTTAGGCCCAGCCGCACCGCGCGATGCTCATCACCTCGGGCCCGCCCCGTCCGCCCGATGGCCCGCCGATTGCCCACGCCGGCCACCAGACAGAGACAAGCGGCCCAGGGAGGGGGACCCGGGCCGCTTGTTTCATCTGAAGACGCCCCGTCACCGGCGTCTCCGTCTGGAGTTCATGTTCAGGGACGGTCGATTGGTTTCTAGAGTACGGGTATCTGCCTTCCGGCCGCCTGCCGCCGACCGATCCTGCCGTTGCATCGACGTTGCATTGGCAACTTAATTGCTCGGTTATCTGTCCGCCGCCGGGCAGGTGCTTGCGCAGCCGACCGGCATCGCGTACAAAAGCGAGACAGCGAGACAGACAAACTCATTGGGGCACGAGCGGAGGAACACCGGACTATGACACGCGGCTGGAGATCCCCAGGTTCCGCGCCCTGGGCCGCCGGGGATCCCGACAAACGCTACGGACCCGACGTGGCGCTCGTCATCGTAGATCTCCAGAACGACTTCGCCGACCCGGCCGGCAGCCTATCGGTTAGTGGCGGCGCGACGATCGTTCCACTGGTCAACGCCGAGATCGAGCGCGCGCTCGCAACGGGCGCGGCGGTCGTCTACACGCAGGACTGGCACCCGGCTCACACGCCGCACTTCGCCCAGGACGGCGGCATCTGGCCGGTCCACTGCGTCCAGGAGACTTGGGGCGCGGAGCTTGCGCCGGAGTTGGCCGTGTGTGGCTCGATCGTGCGCAAGGGGTCTCACGGCGAGGACGGCTATTCCGGCTTCTCGATGCGGAACCCGGCCGGCGGGCTCCCGGTCCCGACGGAATTGGACGAGACCCTCGCTCGCGGCGGTGCCAGGAGGCTGGTCGTGTGCGGGCTCGCCACCGACTATTGCGTCAAGGCCACGGCCCTGGACGGCGTCCGCCTCGGCTACGAAACGGCGGTCCTTCTCGACGCGATCCGGGCGGTGGACCTCGAGCCCGGCGACGGCAACGCCGCCCTCGAGGCGATGGCCGTGGCCGGAGTCACGCTGATTGGGTCACGACCCTCGCCGGACTGAAGGTCTGCTCCGAACCGCGGCCCAGGGCGTTGCGGAGCCGCGATGGTACCGCTCCATTGCCAGTCGGCTTGACTTTCGGATCCGCGGTACGGAAGGTTGGTGCCGAGGGAGGTTTCACGTGGTCACCTACAAGGCGGTCCTTGGATCGGCAGGCTCCATTCGGCGGGCGGCGTGGGGCACCGGCGGGGTGGTATTGCTGCTGATGGGAGGGGCCTCGTTCGCGGTCGCAATCGGCGGCCTGATGTTCGCGGGCGGCGGGATCATATTCCTGGCACTCGCACTGCCCCTCCTTGTGGCCGGCTACATGGTCGTTCGCGGGATGACCGGGGCTCGCGTGGTCGGGCTTCTGGTCTCGCTTCTCTACGGCAGCTTCGTGTGGTCCTTCGCGACCTATCCCCTGCGCGGTCTCACGCCACCACCGGGCCAGGCCGACACCCGCCAGGTCGACGTCGCATCGGCCCTGGTTGCCTGCGTCTTTCTGGCCGCGGCGATGATGATCCTGGTGGGGAGCCGGCGGCGAGAAGCCTCCTCGAGCCGCTGACCGGCACGCCCGAGCAGGTAACCGAAGACACATCGGCGGCTCGCGCGCCGCGCCGGTCCCCGAGTCCGTGCCGGCCAGGACTAACCTTTGCCAATGCAGTTGCATCTCGTCGACGCCACGTACGAACTTTTCCGGGCGTTCTACGCGCCGCGGCCCGGCGCCTTATCTCGGGACGGGCGGGATGTAGGCGCCGTCGTGGGCCTGATGTACACGCTTCTCACCCTCTTGCGCGACGAAGGCGCCACGCATGTCGGCTGCGCCGCGGACCACGTCATCCGCTCGTTCCGCAACGAGCTATACGGCGGGTACAAGACCGAGGCCGGCGTGCCGGAGGAATTGCTGGCCCAGTTCCCGCTCGCTGAGCGTGCGATGGAGGCGCTCGGCCTCGTCGTCTGGCCGATGGTCGAATTCGAGGCCGACGATGCGCTGGCCACCGCGGCCGCCCGCTGGGCCGATGCGCCGGGCGTGGAGCGCGTCCTTATCTGCACCCCAGACAAGGACCTGGCCCAGTGCGTCCGCGGCGAACGGGTCGTGCTGCGCGACCGGCGCCGCGACCGAACGATCGACGCCGACGGTGTGGTTGAGAAATGGGGAGTCGGGCCGGCTTCGATACCGGACTATCTCGCCCTGATCGGAGACGCGGCCGACGGCTTCCCCGGGCTGCCCGGCTGGGGCGCCCGATCGACGTCGGCGGTCCTGGCCCGGTTCGGGCATCTCGAGGCGATCCCGGCCAACGCCGGCGAGTGGCACGTGGACGTGAGGTCGTCCGCAACGCTCAACGCCACCCTCCGGGACCGCTGGTCGGAGGCACTGCTCTACCGTCGCCTGGCCACGCTCGTCGCCGACGTACCACTGCCCCAGTCCGATCCGGCCGAGTTGCGCTGGCGCGGCGCGCGCCGCGCCGAGTTCACCGCCCTCTGCGAAGAACTGGGCCAGCCGCGCCTGGCCGAACGGCCGCACCTCTGGCGAGACTGAACGCTCGCTGCGCGACCCGGCTCGCGGCCGCCCGCTTTCCTATTTGAGCATCGCCAGGATGGCCGCGTGATTGCGGGGCGAGGCGGCGAGACAGGACCACTTCTTCGCGGGGTACGAGAGGTCGAACCACGGCCTGCCGTCGAGCGTTGTCACCCTGGCGCCGGCACGTTCTGCCATCAGCCCGGCCGCGGCAACGTCCCAGGCGGATAGCCCGGCCCCCTGGGCATATACGTCGAACCGGCCGCAGGCCACGTATGAGAGCGTCATCGCCGACGAACCCATCGAGCGGTTGGCGCGGATCGCCTTCATCGCGGCGTGTCGCTTGCGGACCATGCCCCGCCCGCCGACCGCGAGGGTCACCACGAGGTCCTCGAGCAGCTCCTTGTCGGCGACGTGGA
>PMJT01000243.1:12301-16752 GCA_003158495.1 Chloroflexota bacterium
TGCCGGCGCCGGTGGCCGCCACTTCGCCGATCTCCTCGGCGTAGAACGAGTCGTCAGGGTAACGCTCCTGGACTGCCCGCATGACCAGGCCTTCGCAGAGGTGGTCCACCTCGGTCACGACGTCGCGCGGACCCTTGGCCTGTATGTCCTGCAGGTGCTCGTAGCGCTCCATCTGGATTCGACCGGCCTGGTGCGCCAGGTCGATGGCCAGCTCGAGCTCCGCGCCGTAGGCCTCGGACTGTCCAAGCCGGCCCAGGCGAGCCTTCGACTCGGCTGCGGTGGAAGGACCCGCCGTCACAGCGACCCTATCCCGGCCTCGAGGGCGATTTCGATCGTCCGCTCGATCGACTTGTTCAGCTCGTCGAGCGGCAGGTACGACTCCTCGGAGGTGGCCTCCTCGGAAAGCACGTCGCTGACAGTAAGGATCGTCGCGGCCGAGACGTCCGCGCCGGCCGCTCGCGCCCGCGCCGCGAGGTAGTAAAGGACGGAGGTCTCCATTTCGAAGGCCAGCACCCCGCGGCTGCGCCACTTGGAGAAGTAGTCCGAGTCCGGGTTGTAGAAGACGTCGACGGTGGCAACCTGGCCGACATGCGGCTTCTGGCCGTGCTTGGTCGAGGCATCGACGAGCGCCCGGATCAGCTCGAAGTCCGCGGTTGGGGCGTAGGGATCGCCGTGGAGGTACGTCGCGGTAGCACCGTCGACCGGCGTCGCGGCCGTCGCGATGACGATCTCGCCGGTCTTGATGCCGCGGCCGATCCCGCCGCACGTGCCGACGCGGATCAGGCGCCGGGCCCCGAGCCGGAGCAGCTCCTCAACCACGATGGCAATGCTCGGCGCACCCATGCCACTGGTCTGGACGCTGACCGGCACGCCGTGGTACGTCCCGGTGTAGCCGAGCATTCCGCGGTGGGAATTGACCTGGCGGGCGGCACCTGGTCCGCCGTCGAAGCGCTCGGCGATCCACGTGGCCCGGTTCGGGTCGCCGGGCAGGAGGACGATCGGGGCGTAGTCCGTGGACTCGGCGCGGAGGTGGATCTGAGGCATCGGCGGACTCCAGGGCGGCGACCCGGAGGGCGGATATGCGGCGGTCGCTCGCAGGCTCCGATTCTAGTCTGGGTCGCGTCGAAGCGGGCGCCTGGCCGTTGTGGGTCCTGCTACGACGACGGCCGGACCGGTCGGGGGGGAAGCCACAACCGGCGAAGTAGGAACGACAACTGATGACCAAATTCACTCAAAGGCGCCTGAATATGGCGCCAGCCCGGCGGATGTGGACAGATTTGGCCTTTCTTGTGCGGTTGCGTGTGGACAAAGGGTGGAAAACCTGCAATACATATGCACGCACTGCTTCAGCTGCGGCAGGCGCCGTCTTAAGGTACGGGTCCACGTCAGTTCCCGTGCTGCGACGGTAAGGCTGCAAACAGCAGCGCAATTGAGACTTGCTGGCTCTCGATTGATCGGATCCGTCTCCCGGTCACGGTGCCCGCCGCGAGAGCGTAAGGTGAGCGAGGGACCCGCGTGCGGTTCGGACATGCTCGGCAGGGGGCGGTCGAACGTCTTCTCTGGTCCCGTGACAGTCGGCTCGTATCGCGCATAGCCCAGAAGTTGCCGCAGGCTCGAATCATCGAGCTCGCCGACTCGGGCTGGTGTGTCATTGCGGATGCGCAGGAGCTGACCGAAACGGTCGTCCTGGCGCTGGCCCAATCGTCGGCCTATGGACTGGTCGAGGTCGATTCTTCGCTGTCGGTCGCCGAGCGATATGTCGTCGGGCTAGGCAATGCTGTTCAGCTCTCCGGGATGGGCGACCGCATAGGGATCGACGAAACGCCGGAGATCGCCAAGAACAAGGTTCTCGACTACTTCTTCGCCCTCANNTGGGAGTGCCTCTTCCGGCCCCACATGCCCATGCTGCCGCAGACTATCTCGTCGATCGTGGATGCGGCTCTCGTCGCCCAGCGACCCGTCGACTTCGACATGTTCGTTGTCGAGGCCACGCTGGCCCGCATCTTCCAGGTCGCCCTTCCCGGGACCATCGGACGGCGCACGCGCTACGGCATCAACCTCTTGCCTGCCAGCCTCCTGTCGCCCCATTTCGAGGCGAGCGCCTTTGCCGCTCGCGTGCGCCAGGCCGGCCTCTCGCCCCGCCAGATCGTGGTTGAGTGCACCGAGCAGCAGGCCATCGCCGACATCGGGCGCCTCAAGAAGCAGGTTCGAGCCCTTCGACGCCTCGGCTTCGGCTTCGCCATCGACGACGCCGGCGCCGGCTATGCCAGCTTCAACGTCATCGCGGCGCTGGAGCCGTCGATCATCAAGATCGACCGCGAGATCGTGAGCCGCATCGGCAACAAGGACAGTGAGGCCAAGAAGGCACTCGTGGAAGCCTTTGTCTCGTTCAGCCGACGCATCGGGGCCAAGGTCGTGGCCGAGGGGATCGAGAACCGTCGAGACCTGCTCGCCCTCCAGGAGCGAGAGGTCGACTTCGGGCAGGGCTTCCTGCTCGGCCGATCGGCCATCGTCCCGGTCCAGCCGCGCCGGATCCGGACCGGTGGCGAGCGGCCTCTCGTAATCGCGAGCGTCGGCGGCTGGGAAGGCGCCATCGCCCCGCGCGCTGTTTCGAGCCGGTAGCACTCGAGCCGGTCGGGTTCGCCGAAGTGCGTTTCGGCGGTACCATCGAACCTGCCCGCTCGGGCGCCCCACCGAGCTCGCCTATCAACCACCACGACAGGACGACGTGACGATGAAGGCCGGCCCCTCCCCCACTTCCTCGACCCTTTCGGCGGACGGCCGTCGCTTCCTGGACGCACCGCGATATGCCGTCGTTGCCACCATCAACGCAGACGGCGGCGCTCTGCAGGCGGCGGTCTGGTACCAGCTCCGTGGCGACACCATCGTCCTCAACAGCCTCGCCGGCCGCACCTGGCCGACAAACCTCGGGCGCGATCCGAGGATCTCCTTCATCGTCGTTGACGGCGAGGACTACATCGAAATACGCGGCGAGGTGACCATCGACGAAGATCCGGCCCGCGGCCAGCGCGTGATGGCGGAGCTGTCACGGCTGTACGAGCCGGACGAGGAACCGGCCGCGCAGGCGGCCAGCTTCGCCGGGCAGCACCGGGTGACTATCGAGTTGCACCCGGGGCGCGTCTACGAGCGGTTTCTCGGCAGCTTCCTCGTCAAGTAGGACGGCCGCGGCGCGCGGTCACGGAGGAACGAAAATGGCAACGGCGAAGATCGGCTACGCGGCCATGCTGGAGCAATTCGCGCCAGGCGAAGTCCTCGACCTGTGCGCCCGGGCCGACACCGCCGGCTTCTCCGGCGTGATGGCAGCCGATCACTTCCAGCCGTGGACCCCACAGCAGGGTCAGGCCTCGTTCGTATGGGAAGTGCTGGCCGTTGCCGGCTTCCGCACGCGCGGCGACATGGGCCCCGGCGTGACGTGCCCATCTTTCCGGATGCATCCGGCGATCGTCGCCCAGGCCGCGGCGACGCTCGAGGTCATGTACCCCGGCAGAACGTGGCTGGGTCTCGGGTCCGGCGAGGCGCTCAACGAGCACATCGTCGGGGGCTATTGGCCGGAAGCCCCTGAACGGATCAGCCGCATGTTCGAGGCCATCGAGATCATCACCAAGCTGTTCAGCGGCAAGGATGTCAAACACGACGGCCGTTTCTTCAAGATGGAGACGTGCCGTCTCTGGACGCTGCCGCAAAAGGGGCCGCCAATCTACGTCGCCACGGCCGGGCCGGTCACGGCAAGGCGAACGGGCCAGTTTGCCGACGGCCTGATCACCGTCGGCGCGCCCGAGGAGAAGATCGAGATGGTCTTCGGCAAGTTCGCCGAAGGGGCTCGCGAGGCGGGCAAGGACCCGTCCACGATGCCGAAGATCCTGCAGCTCCACCTTTCCTGGGCCGAAACGGATGAGCAGGCCGTGACGAACGCGGTCGCCGACTGGCCGAATGGCGGCATGAAATTCGCCAAACAGGACATCCGCTCCCCGCGCGATTTCGAGCAGATGGCGGCACTGGTCGGGCCCGACGACTTCAAGGGTCGAATGCTGATATCGGCCGACCCGGAGATCCACCGCCGCGAGATCCAGAAGTTCCTGGACCTCGGCTTCGACCAGATCTACCTCCACAACGTCGGCCGCAACCAGGCCGAGTGGATCGACGTCTTCGGCCGAGAGGTGCTGCCCAAACTTACCGCGTAGCGGTCAGTCCTGGTGGCGTAGGCCGCCGACTGTCGCGGCCTCGGCCCTCGGCCGCTACGCTTGGGCGGATCGAAATCGCCGATCGGAGGAACGATGCGCGTTGTCTGCCTCGCNNGTCGTCAACACGGGCGACGACTTCGAGCATCATTCGCTGATGGTCTGCCCAGACTTCGACACGGTGCTCTACACGCTGGCCGGCATCGCCGATCCGGCGCAGGGCTGGGGCGTCGCCGGCGAGACCTGGCAGGT
>PMJT01000243.1:16808-30246 GCA_003158495.1 Chloroflexota bacterium
GGTGCTCGAGGTCCGCTTCGGCGGAGTCGACGCGGCTTCGATCACGCCGGAGGTTCGCGACGCCATTCGAGGCGCCGATGCCATCGTGATCGGGCCCTCCAATCCGGTCGTGTCGATAGACCCGATCCTGGCCGTGCCGGGGATTCGGGCCGAGATCACCGCCGCCAGGTCGCGGGGCGTGCCGGCGGTCGGCGTGTCCGGAATCGTCGGCGGCAAGGCGCTGCGCGGCCCCGCCGACCGAATGCTGGCCAGCCTCGGCGAGGAGCCGAGCGCGGTGGGAGTCGCCCGGCGGTACGCTGGGGCCGGCCTCATCGACCTCTTCGTCATCGACACACAGGACGAAGCGTCGGCCGATGCAATTCGAGCCCTGGGACTGGAAGTCGAGGCGACCGAGACGATCATGACGGACATGGGATCGCGTGAACTCCTCGCCCGGGAGATGCTGGCGGCGGCCACGTGGGTCGCGGCCGAACATTCCCTCGCCAGAAGTTCCGGGCGCAGCGGCATTCCCGCCGCCGAAACCCCCGACGGAGGGGCCGCTTGACCGCGGCGAGCCTCGGCCAGATCGTGGCCCTCGTTCCGGTCCGCTCGCTGGGCGGCGCCAAGACGCGGCTCGGCGAACCACTCGATGCCGAAGAAAGGACCGAGCTGGTCCGGGCGATGCTCCGCCGAACGGTCCACGAAGCCCGAGCAGCGGCCGGATTGGACACGGTCACGGTCGTCTCGCTGGACCGCGACCTGCTCGAAGAGGCCCGCGCCATGGGCGCCTCCTCGTACCTGCAGGAGCGGGACGGCCTCAACCAGGGTCTCGAGGAAGCACGACAGGCGATCGACATCGGGGCCGCCGCGCTGCTGGTCCTGCCCGTCGATCTCCCCGGCGTATCGGCTTCGGCGCTGGACACGCTGGTGAATGCGGCCGAAGAGGCCAGGCGACGAGCCCCGGATCGCCCGGCCGTGGTCCTCGTCCCCGACCGCCACGGCACCGGCACGAACGCGCTGCTGCTCGTACCGCCGGGCGCCATCCCGTTCCGTTTCGGCGAGGGCAGTCGGGCGGCACATGCAACGGCCGCGCGCGCCGCCGGCGCCTCGTACGTGGAGCTTGACGGGCCGCTCGACTTCGACGTGGACACGCCCGCCGACCTGCTCGAGGCGGACATGCGCGGCCTGGATCACGAGGGCGGCAGGTGAGCCAGGTTGCGGGCGGCGTGGCCGGCGGTGCCCGACTGCCGGGCCGCGAGGCGGCCGCACCACGGCCCGAAGGCCGTCTCTCGGTCATCGCCCTCGACGGCATGCCCGAAGTCCATCCCGGCGACGACCTGGCCGCGCTGCTGATCACCGCGATCCACGCCACGGCCGGGGTCCTGCCGCTCGCCGAGGACGACGTCCTCGTCGTGACCCAGAAGATCGTCTCGAAGGCCGAGGGCGCGGTCGTGGATCTCACGACCATCACGCCGCGGCCGGAGGCGGTTGCCTTTGCAGAGCGATGGGATCGCGATCCGCGCCAGCTCGAGGTGGTCCTGCGCGAGGCCCGCCGCATCGTCCGCATGGCCAACGGCGTCCTGATCACGGAAACGAGCCACGGCTTCATCTGCGCCAACGGCGGGATCGACGCCTCCAACATGGGCCCGCAGAGCGGCCATGTTGTCACGCTGCTCCCGGCTGATCCGGACGCTTCGGCATCGCGCATCAGGGCCGCCGTCCGGGCCGCCTTCGATGTGGACCTGCCCATCGTGATCTCCGATAGCTTCGGCCGGCCATGGCGCTGGGGCATCGTGGACGTGGCCATCGGCATCAGTGGCCTCATCCCTCTCGACGACATGCGAGGCAAACCCGACGCTGACGGCCGCATCATGCGCAGCACGGTCAGGGCCACTGCCGACGAACTCGCCACGGCCGCGGAACTGGCACTCGGCAAGACCTCGGGGCGGCCGGCGGCGATCGTTCGTGGCGCCAATCCCACGCGCGGCGAAGGCAAGATCTCCGACGCACTCATGCCGCGCGAGTTCGACCTCTTCCCGTGATCCCGGGGCGCGGCAAACATGGCCCCGGCACGGAGCGTCGTGGCGCAGCAGGATCAGAGGCCGGTCACGATCTGGCGGTGGACCCCGACGGCCAGACCGGCGCGGCTCCGCTCGAGGCCCGCTTCGACGCCCCGGAACCCATCGACCTCCGGCTCTCGATGGAGGTGCTACGCCACGGCCCGGGTGACCCGACGATCCGCTTCGGCCGAGACGGCGTCTGGCTGGCGCGCCGGACTGGGGCCGGGCCCGCCTGCCTGCGCATCTGGATCGAACCGGGCGAAGCCGCCGTCAGGGCCCAGGCCTGGGGCACCGGTGCCGCGCCGGCCCTCGATGCCGTCCCCGGTCTGGCCGGCCTGCTCGACGAGCCGGCCAGGCTCGTGCCGCTGCATCCCCTCGTGCGGGATCTGCAGCGCCGCTTCGGCGGCCTCCGGCTGCCGCGAACGGGCCAACTCCTGGCGGCGCTGATCCCCGCCGTCACCGAGCAGAAGGTCACCGCCGGCGAGGCACACGGCTCGTATGCCGCACTCGTTCGGCGGCTTGGCGAGCGCGCCCCGGGGCCCTTGCCACTCCGCCTCCCGCCGACCGGAGCGAGCCTGGCGACGCTCCCCTATTTCGAGTTCCACCCGATGGGTCTCGAGCGCCGCAGGGCCGAGCTGGTCACCCGAATCGCCCGCCTCGAGTCGCGGATCGAAGGGTTCATGGGCCTCGGGCCCGCGACAGCGCATCTGCGACTGCGTGAAATCCCCGGCATCGGTCCGTGGACCGCGGCGGAGGCCTGTCGCGTCGCCTTTGGAGACCCGGATGCCATCAGCCTGGGCGACGCCCACCTGCCCGATCTCGTAGCCTGGGCCCTGGCCCGCGAACCGAGCGGAGACGACGCACGGATGCTGGAATTGCTTGCTCCATACCCCGGGCAGCGCGGCCGGGTCGTTCGACTGCTCGAGGTATCGAGGATTGCGATCCCGCGGTTCGGTCCGCGGTTCGCCCCGCGCCACATCGAGCGCATCTAGGAGCCGATCGTGTGCGGCGGCCTCCCAGCATGGGGGGCGGCTCCGGCTAGCAGCCCGCCAGGTAGCGGCACGGGTTCACGGCATCGGCCGTGGTGCCGAGAGCCCACGGATAGCCCAGCCACACTTCGAAGTGGAGGTGCGGGCCGGTGGCGTTGCCAGTCATTCCGATCCGGCCGATCATCTGACCGGCACGAACCGACTGGCCGACACGTACGCCGTCATAGGAAAGGTGGTTGTAGGTCGTATAGAGCCTGGAACCGTTCATGACCCAGATCACCAGGCCGCCGCCGTAGCCGTTCGAGCCGGCGTACTTCCAGCCGGAGAAGACAACCGTACCGCCGACAGCAGCGACGACGGGCGTACCCACGGTCGACGCGATGTCGATGGCGTGGTGTCCCGACCAGAAATACTGGCTGATGTAGTTGTATCCATTGACCGGCCAGATCCACGAGCCGACACTGACCGTTCGCCCGCCGCCGCTGGTGGTTGTCGTGGTCTTGGGCGCGGGCATGGCGCCCCCGCTGGCCCCGGGGATGAGCACCGTCTGACCAGGGGTCAGGATCGTGTCCGGCAGGTTGTTGGCGTCGATGATGTCCTGGGCAGACACCTTGTACTTCGCGGCCACAGACGCCAGCGTGTCCTTCGTTCCGACCTTGACCAGGAGGCCGTCCATCGGCGGGATCAGGAGCGCCTGGCCGATGTGCAGCGACGCCGGGTCCGGCATCTGGGCCTTGTTGGCCCAGTAGATCGTGGAGGGCGCCAGGCCGAAGCGACCGGCTATCGCGCCGAGCGTGTCGCCGGCCACGACTGTGTATGTCCGAAGAAGTGTCCTGGCGTCGATCCCGGTGCCCGGGTTCTGGAGCGTGTTCGGAATAGACCCGTCGCCGAGGTAGATGTCGTTGTAGTCGGCGGCAAGAGGACCATCGCCCTGGCCGAACTGCGGGCCAGGGGCGGCGGCTACGGCGCCGGCAACCGACGCGGCCTGGGCCGAGGCCTGCGCGCTGGCCGCGGCCTTAGCGGCGGGCACCTCGGGCAGCGAACTGATCACTGCCGCCGCCACAAGCAGGGCACACAGGCCGACGGGCACGAGGCGCTCCACTCCGTCGCGGCGAGCGAAACCGAGGGCGGCCGCGCGGAGACGAGAAACGGGGTCGATAGTGACACCGACGGCAGACCCGTTGCTCGAAGGTCGCCCGATGCGCGAGAGGCGGTCAAGGAGACGACTCACCGCGGAAGATGCTTGTTGCAATACGGACTCCAGCGGGATCCCGCCCAGGGATTCGTGGCGGAAGAATCGTAGGTTGGTCAGACCCTACCAGACGACCGGCCGAAGGCGCAAACACCCACGAGGCAGTTCACGGATCCGCCTCGTATCGCCGAACGGCCAGGTCTCACGGCGGACAGCCGGGGCTGGATCGTTGCAGTGCTAACCTTTGCTCTCACCCCAAGCGCGGGCGACCATCCGCGTCGGTCGCGGCGCTGCCCACAGAGGAATCCAGTGAAGATCGGTCTGCAGGTGCCTTCATTTACGTGGCCGGGCGGCGACGCCGCGATCGGCTCGACCCTCGCCCGAATCGCGGAGACCGCCGACTCAGTCGGCTTCGACTCGCTGTGGGTGATGGACCACTTCTACCAGATCCGCGGCGTTGGCAAGGCCGAAGAACCCATGCTGGAGGGCTGGACGGCGCTGGGGTTCATGGCCGCCCACTCAAAGAAGGCGACGCTGGGCCTCATGGTCGGCGGCGTTCACTATCGCCAGGCGGCACTCTGGGCCAAGGCCGCGACGACGCTCGACGTCCTCAGCGGCGGGCGGGCGTACCTGGGCATCGGGGCAGCCTGGAACGAAGAAGAGAGCCATGGCCTCGGTTTTCCGATGCCGCCCCTCGGCGTCCGCTTCGAGATGCTCGAAGAGACACTGCAGATCGTGCACGCGATGTGGCAGGGTGAGCACGGAACCCAGGAGGCGTTCGACGGCGTCCACTACCAGGCCGGCCGGCTGCTCAACTCGCCGCAGGCAATCAGTAAGCCGCACCCGAAGATCATCATCGGCGGTGGCGGTGAGCAGAAGACGCTCCGCCTGGTGGCCAAATACGCCGACGCGTGCAACATCTTCGGCGGCCCGGAACAGTTGACCCACAAGTTCTCGGTGCTGCGCCAGCGCTGCGCCGAGGTCGGCCGGCCGTTCGAGGAGATCGAACGCTCGAACCTGGCTCATGTCGACCTGTCGCGCCAGTCCGCCGCCGAGGTGGTCGACGCCTTCGGCAGGCTCGCGGAGGTCGGCGTGCAGCACGTCATCTTCAACGTGTCCGACGTGCACGACGTCCGTAACCTCGAGACCCTCGGCCGGGACGTCCTGCCGCAGGTTCACGACATCCAGTCGGTGGCCATCTAGCCTCACGGGCCTCAAGCAGCATACTCCCGGGGAGTATCGGCGTCGTGGTAGGATAGACATATGAAAGACGACCAGACCCCTAGGACCCGGAGCCCCCTTGGCGGCCTCAACCTCAACTTCCTGGCGCCGGTCGCCGGCGACGAGGCCGCCGTTTCGATGCCGGTGCAGCCGGCGGCAGCCGGCGAAGGCGAGCCCGTAGAGACTCGCGTCGTCATCGTGGGTTCGGGGCCGGCCGGATTGACGGCAGCGATATACACGGCTCGGGCAAACCTCGAGCCGATCGTCATCGGCGGAATCGTGGGCGGCGGCCAGCTGATGATCACCAGCGAGGTGGAAAACTACCCGGGCTTCCCCAACGGCGTGCAGGGCCCGGAACTGATGGGCCTCTTCCGGTCACAGGCTGAGCGCTTCGGTGCCCGCATCGTCGACGCGGACGTGGACAGGGTGGATCTCGGCAGCCGGCCGTTCCGCCTCTGGGCCGCCGCAGTCGAGTATCGGGCCCAGGCCGTCATCGTCGCCACCGGCGCCGAGGCCCTGTGGCTCGGCCTGGACAGCGAGACGCGGCTGCGCGGTCGCGGCGTCAGCGCCTGCGCCACTTGCGATGGGTTTTTCTTCCGCGAGAAGGAGATCGGAGTCGTAGGTGGCGGCGACAGCGCGCTGGAGGAAGCCCTCTTCCTCACGCGCTTCGCAAGTAAGGTCCACCTGATCCACCGCCGCGACGGCTTCCGCGGCAGCAAGATCATGCAGGACCGCGCGGCCAGCCACCCGAAGATCCAGCTCCACCTGAACCGGACGATCGAGGAAGTTCTCGGCGAAGAACATGTGGACGGGGTCCGCCTCGGCAAGACCGATGAGCCCGGCGAAGAAGTCCTCGAAATCGATGGGCTCTTCATTGCCATCGGCCACCGGCCTAACGTGGCCGTGTTCAGAGATTGGCTCGGGACGGACGCGAAGGGATATCTTCGCGCCGACGGCGCAACGACCGCCTCGAATATCGAGGGCGTCTTCGTTGCCGGCGACGTCGACGATTCGCGCTACCGCCAGGCAGTCACGGCCGCCGGCGAGGGTTGCCGCGCGGCGATAGACGTCGAGCGCTGGCTCGAATCACAGGAAGTGCATACCGCTCAGAAGTTGGAAACGGGCGCCGCCACCGCCCTGTAGCGTGCTCGGGCCGGCAGAACCGGTTCGGAGTCCGGGCGAACGATCTGCGGGGACCGATCGAGGGACGGGAACGACTTCACCGGCCGTACCTCACGGCAGCTGCGGCCACCGCCATTGCCGCGTCAATCGTCGTCGCCGGGATCCTCGGGCCGCATCAGTCAGCCCGTCCCCACGCCACTTCCCCGGATGTGTCGTTCGCGACGAGCAAGATGACGCTTCATCCTCGTCCTCGGCGCCGCAGCCCCTGGACCCAGCCGTTTCGCCTAGCCGCCTCGGGCCGATCGTCGGCTGGCGACGGCCAACTCGGCTCGGTGTATCCGGCGTTCCGGACGCCGGCCGAAGATCGCGGGACAGCCATCGCGAGTGTCCAGGTCACGGCCTGGATGAGCCTGCAGGGCTCCGTGCTGATCTGGGCCGCGGCCGCGGTGGACGGGTCTCTGGGTGTGGCCTATGCCCTCGATCTCGCCACGGCCCAACCGGGCGCCTGGGGCGGGGCCTGCCCGCGTCGCGCGGTGGGATCAGTGGCGGCCGACGTCCTTGCGCGACTTGTCGAAATAGACGCCGCGGTCCGCTTCCTGGGTCGCGTTATCGAGCATGGCACCGCTGCGGGCCAGTCCGTAGCCGATCGAGGCGCCCACCGACGAAGCGCCCGGTGAGCCGTAAGCGGTGCCCAGAATGCGCCGCAGAGCATCGGCGACAGAAGCCGTCCGTGAGGCCAGCGCCCCGGGGAGCATGATGCCGAACTCGTCGCCGCCGAGCCGGGCTGCGATCGCACCGCCCTCGTTCGGAGTCGCATCGGAGATCGCGGCCGCGACGGCCACAAGCAACCTGTCGCCCGCGTCGTGGCCCAGGGTGTCGTTGGTCGCCTTCAGGCCATCGACATCCGCCAGCACGACGCCGACGGGCGCCGGCTTGTCGGCGTGGTGGGCAAGCGCCTCTTCCCAGGCCAGGCGGTTGCGGAGCCCGGTAAGGACGTCTCGGCGGGCCCTGTCTGCGCTCTGGGTGAAGGCCTCGCTCAGGACCACGGCCCGGTCAATCTGGTGCTCGCGGTCGCGCTGCAGCATGGCCAGCAAGAAGATCGGGCCGGCAAGGAAGAGAAGCGCTCCCGCCGAGCCCGGGGCCGCGAAGGCCGCGGCGACTCCGATCGGGGCCAGCGTCAGGTCCGCCAGGAATGTGAAGCGCAGAGCCTCGACGAGCTTTGCCGTCGGAAGCTCGAGACCGTAGCAGTTGCGGACCCACGAGGCGGCTGCGTCGCAGCCAAACTGGGCGCCGAGTGCGGCGGCGCACACACCCACAGTGGCAATTGTGAAGCCGTGGACCCCGGCGACTGCGAAGACGGCCGCGGGCCCGACCGCGTGCCAGGAAGAGCCGGCCAGAACCGACAGTCGTTCCCTTCGGTCCGGGTCTCGAAGACGGGCCGCGTACGCGGCGATGACCAGCCCCGCCAGCGGAACGAGGGGCACGATCTGCGGCGGAAGAAGGAAGAGCGACGCGAAGAGCACCGGCGTAGTGGGCAGCGCCGTGCCGGGGCCGATCTCGAACTCGATCGAGGCGGCCGCGACGTGCGCCGCGATGCAGGCGGCGAGCATGCCGAGCGGAATGAATTGCGGCGGCGCCAGGACCAGCCACAGTCCCAGCGCCGCTACAAAGGATCCGCCTGTGAGGTACCCCGACATCCGGTCCGGGACCGCGCGCTCCGAATGAGCGCGGTCCCTGGCTTCGCGGATGTCGGCCGCCTCGCTTATCGCCTCGATCAGGTCCAGGTCGCGTTCGACGACGTCGCTTCGCGGAGACATCGGGTGCCGAACTCGATGCAATGCTGCGTCGATGGCGTGCGGGTGATCTGCCAGGATCGATGCCATTCGATACCGCTAATCAGGAGTCGCTGTTCACCAGGACTTGAACGGATCGACGAAGACGTCGTCGATCTTCCAGCTCGCGGAGCTTCCCCGCAGGGAGAAGCGAAGCGTCAGGTTTTCCATGCCGGCGCCGTTGAACAGGGCCGGAATCTTGAGGGCAATCGTGGGCGCCCAGGCCGGGGCACCGGGGTCGCCGTTGACGTCAAACGCGCTCGTGCCGATGTACCCGTTGTCGGGGTTCACGACGGTGGTATCAACGTGGAGGATCGCTCCCGACACGTGCGGGTTGGCGACGAAGAGCCGGATGACGTCCTGGCCGCGCGACACGCAGAAGGTGCGCGACTCGGCAGCGCCGTTGCCCGCGAGGTCGAGGCTGTGGCTGTCGGAGGCGCCGGCCACCTTCCAGGGCTCGTTGGTGCCGACGATCGTTGCGGCGCCGGTCAGCGACCAGCCTGTCGAGCCGTTCTCGAAGCCGCCGTTGGACACCTGGAAGTACTTAGCGGTGTCCCCCCAGGGGGCGAAGACTGTCGACAGGGACGGAGAGGTACAGGCAAGTGGGGTGCCGTACGCGAGGGCGCTGCCCGCGCCGGCGCCGAAGACCGCCGTGGCAAGCGCGGCGGCGGCGAGCAACTTGGGTAGACGGCCGACATGGGTCCGACGGCGTCCCTTTGGGGCCTCGGGTGTACTGCTGGAAGTGCGATCGATCATCCGTTGGCTCCTCGTCCTTACCGGTCACCGTGGCTAGTGCTCCGGGCTTCGGGGAGTGTGCTCCGGCCTAGGACCTCCGCGCTATGGCACGTTCGTGTAGGGTCAGGCCATTGCTCGAACGCACCGGTGCGCGCCGTCAACGGTGCCACGGTGCACCTCCCGTACTACCTATGACGGAAGTCCCGGCAGCCGCCACGGTCGAGAGCGCGGCCGCTGAGCGACCGCGCCAGGCGCTAGGCTCGTGCGGTCCGCTTTCGCACCGGTGATCCAGACGCTATTCGAGCAGGGACCGATCGAGGGTCAGGCGCGGCTTCCCGGGCCGCACCTGCGGGTCGGCGCGGTCATCGCACTGGGTGCCGTGATCGTCGCTCTGGGCTACTTCGGGTCGCGCCCGGTGCCGCCACCGGGCCCGTCGCCGGCCGCATCGAACGTGGCCATCGCTGCTCCGTCGGCCGCGGCTTCGGCACCCGAGACGCTGCCCACGCTCGATCCCAACTCCTACGGCTCGGTCTCGGGGCTGACGCCCGTTGAGCCGCTCGCGAACCAGCTCCTTCAATCGGAGCTGCCGCCGCAGGTCAACGGCCGGTCGATCGCGGCGATCGGCCTGGACCTCTACTACGTCGTCCAGGGCTCCCTCGTCGAGACCAGTCGGATCGGGGGCACCACGGACCCCCGAATCCTCGTCACAGCTTCGCGTTGCGAGGCCATCTACCAGCTCGCCGCGGCTGGCAACACGCTTGCCTGGGTCATGACATCGCCGGCCGGACCGTCCGCCGCTATCGGCGCCTGCGGCTCCCCCGCGGTCGTGACCTGGACGATCTGGCTTCTCGACTTGAACGGAGGCAAGCCGCGCCAGGTTGCTCACGGTACGCGCAAGGCCGACTCGATCGATGCGGCCGAATACCCGACCCACCTGGCCCTCTCCGACTCCGCCTACGCCTTCGATCGGCCGACTGATGCGAAGGTTCCCGCCGCCGGCACGACGGTGGAGATCCACGAACTCGGCGGCAAGCTGGTGCGCTCCATCCAGAGCCAGGGCACGGTGGACAGTGTCATGCTCGGCGGCAGCAGGCTCGCCGTCTTGACCGCTGACGGCACCGGCAGCGGCGCGACNNATTTCGCCCGATGGGTCCTGGGTTCTGTGGGATCTGCTGCCGTTCACTTCCACGGCCGCCGGAGTCCAGCGATCGGCGGTCCGCATCGAGTCGATCGATTCGGGCCGGGTGCTCTCGCTCAACACGCTGACAGGCTCCGACATCGCTGCGCCGCTGCAGCCGTCAATCTCGCTGACCCGGGCCGGTCCCGCGATCGCGTGGTTTGCCACGACGCCCGGCGGGGCGGTCTACCCGGCCTTCCGATTCGCGGGTGGCGGCGACGGCGGCATCCTGTCGAGCGTCCAGCAGCCGTTCTGGCTGGACGTCCAGGGCAGCTCGCTGATCTGGGTCGCCAGGGGCCGCGATGGCTGGTTCACGACGGCGTTCGAGGTCGACCTGCTGGCTCTTGCAACGGGCTGATCCGCTGAATCGGAATCCGGGCCGAGACGGTCCGGCGCGGGCGGTCGTCCGATTCCGCTGGTAGGGTTCGGACGCGTACTGGAGTCCCGATGGCATTTGCGGGTGGTAGCGGCCGCGGCCGCTACGCCAGGTCCCAGATGAACGACAAGCTGCCCCCGGTCCGGCGAGAGCGCCGCTACTTGACGGCCCGCAAGATCATGGTCTTCTTCGTGCCCTACCGGTTCGAGGTCATGGTCGTGCTGGGCGCGATCCTGCTGACGAGCGGGTTGGGCGTGATAAACCCGATCCTGCTCAAGCTGCTGATCGACGTCGCCATCGGCCACCTCGACTGGGGCCTGCTCAACCTGTTCGTTCTACTGATGATCGCGATCCCGATCATCTCGAGCCTGATCGGAGTCGGCCAGAGCTACCTCAACAACAAGGTCGGCCAGAACGTCATGCGCGACCTGCGCGGCGCTCTGTACGCCCACCTCCAGGCGATGCCGCTGCGCTTCTTCACCGAGACGCGGACGGGCGAGATCCAGAGCCGCCTCAGCAACGATGTCGGCGGAATCCAGTCAGTCGTGACGGATACGGCGGCCAGCATCACCAGCAACGTGGCAGTGGTTCTCAGCACGGTCATCGCCATGCTCTTCATTGACTGGCGGTTGACCGCGTTGTCACTCGTGATGCTGCCTGTATTCGCGTTCGTCGCGAACCGCGTAGGCAAGGTCCGCCGGGCCGCTTCAACAGAGACCCAGAAGTCGCTGGCGGACATGACGGCCGCTACGGAAGAAACCCTGAGCGTCAGCGGCATCCTGCTTTCCAAGACCTTCGGCCAGCAGGCGGCATCGATCGACCGGTTCGCCGGCCTCAACGAGCGCGTCGCGCGGAACCAGATACGGCAGGCGATGGTCGGGCGGTGGTTCTTCGCCCTGATCGGCACGATCATGTCGATCATCCCGGCCTTCGTGTACTGGCTCGCGGGCTACCTCGCCATCCACCACGACCCGCATCCGCCCACGATCGGCGACATCGTGGCCTTCACCACGCTCCAGAGCCGGCTCTTCTTCCCGCTCGGGCAGTTGCTCAACGTCCAGGTGGAGCTGCAGGGCGCACTGGCGCTCTTCGACCGCATATTCGAGTACCTCGAGATGAAGCCCGAGATCGCCGACGCGCCGGATGCCGTCGCGCTGGATCCGGTCACGGTCCAGGGTTCGGTCCGACTCCGCAACGTGTCATTCCACTACCCGACGGCCACGTCGCTGGCGGCGGCGGAAGTGGCCGCAATCGATCGTGCAGCGGCGGCGCTGTACGCAGCGGAGGGCGCGGCATCAATCGGGGCGACGGCAGGGTTGTCGGCGACGGCTGGTGCGGAGGCAGAACGGGCGGCGGCCGACGGCGAGGCGATCGAAGCGCCCGGGTCCGCCACCGACGGCCCCCACGCGTTCGCGCTCGAGGGCATCGACTTCGAAGTGAGGCCCGGGCAGCTCGTGGCCCTGGTCGGGCCCTCGGGCGCCGGCAAGACGAGTACCACGTACCTGATACCGCGCCTCTACGATGTCGACTCGGGCGCGGTCGAGATCGATGGGCTGGACGTCAAGCGGATCCGGCTGGAATCGATCGGCCGGATCGTCGGCTTCGTGACCCAGGAGACATACCTGTTCCACAGCTCGATCCGCGACAACCTGCGCTATGCCAGGCCCGACGCCACGGACGATGAGCTGGAGGTAGCCGCTCGCGCCGCGGCCATCCACGACCGGGTCATGGAACTCCCCGACGGCTACGCCACGATCGTCGGCGAGCGCGGCTACAAGCTCTCCGGCGGAGAGAAGCAGCGCATCGCCATCGCCCGCGTTCTGCTCAAGGACCCGCGCGTCCTGATACTCGACGAGGCCACCTCGGCGCTGGACACGGTCAGCGAGCGCCTGATCCAGCGTGCGCTGGAGGGCCTGGAGGCTGGGCGAACGACGATCGCAATCGCCCACCGACTCTCGACGATCCTGCGTGCGGATCTGATCCTCGTCTATGAACACGGCCACATCGTCGAGCGGGGCACGCACGCGGAGTTGCTGGCGACCGACGGACTTTATGCCCGGCTCTACCGGGAGCAGTTCGCGGCCCCCGATGCCGATGGTGGAGGCACGCAGGAGAACGGCTTACCTGCCCAAAGTGTCGAGATCGCCCGGGCGCGGTAGGCTGGCGGCCGGCCGGCCGGAACAGCGCCCTTTGGGCTGAGTGGGTCGGTTCGCGGGAGGAGCAGCGTGGGAGTCAAGCATGTCAGCCTCAGGCACGAAGGCGGGTTGCGGTTCGTAGCCGCGACTGACTCCGGCCACGACGTCGTCATCGACAACGCCACGGGCAACTCCGGCCCTCGTCCCACGGAATTCGTCCTCGTCGCGATCGCGGGCTGCACGGCCATGGACGTGGTCGAGATCATGGCCAAGAAGCGCCAGGTCGTCGATCGCTATTCGGTCGAAGTCAGCGGCACCCAGCGGGAGAAGTCGCCCAATGTCTACACCGAGATCACGATCAACCACGTAGTCGAGGGCAACGTGGAGACGGCGGCTGTGGCCCGTTCCATCGAACTGTCGGCGACGCGGTACTGCACCGTCAGCGCCCAGATCGCCGGCGGTCCGGCACGCCTGATCCACCGCTACACGATCAAACGCCCCGGCGGTGACGGCGCGCCACCGAGCGAGGAGACCGGCGAGGTCGTCGTCACCGGCCCGATGATGGCGCTCGCCTCGGACTGACGGGGCACCGCCCGAGCGACCAGCTCGGCGGCATCGGG
>PMJT01000115.1 GCA_003158495.1 Chloroflexota bacterium
GGCGAACTTGCCCGCGACAACTACGAGGGCGCCAAGTGGATGGGTCACGACCTGGACGGCCACGTCCTCGGCCTGATCGGCTACGGCCAGATCGGCCATCGCGTCGCCCGAATCGCCCACGCCATCGGGATGCGGGTCATCGTGTCCGATCCGTTCGTGCCGGCCGCCCGCATCGAAGCCGACGGCTGCGAGCCGGTCGCCCTGGATTCGTTGCTCGCCACGGCCGACTATGTCTCGATCCATGCCCGCGTCACCGCCGAGAACAAGGGCATGATCGGCCGTGCACAGATCGAGCGGATGAAGAAGGGCGCATGCCTGATCAACACTGCCCGCGACACGCTCGTCGACGAGGATGCGGTATACGACGCGCTCCGGTCCGGCCACCTTGGCGGCGGCGGCTTCGACGTCGTCCGCATCCCCGACCTGTCGATCCCGCCGGAACTCGGCCGGCGCCACCGTCTATACGATGCTCCCAACGTGGTCATCGCCACTCACATCGGCGGCGCCACGTTCGAGACTATGGGCCACGGCGGCGAAATGGCCGCGGCCGAGATCGGGCACCTGGCGGCCGGAGAGCCCTACGTCAACCTGGCGAACAAGGCCGTGCTCGAGAAGGTGGCGAAGCATGCCTGAACCGCATGTCATGGCAATCGACCTCGGGACCGGGAGTTGCCGCGCGCTCATCTTCGACCGTGGCGGACACCAGGTGGCGATGGCCCAGCGCGAGTGGTCCCACCCTCCCCTTCCGGGCGCGCCAGGCTCGCAGCAATTCGAAACTGCCCGCAACTGGCCGCTAATCTGCGAGTGCATCCGCGAGTCCGTGGCGAAGAGCGGCCTTCCGGCCGACTCGATCAAAGGCGTCTCCAGCACGGCGATGCGCGAGGGCATGGTCCTCTACGACGCGGCCGGGGCCGAGATATGGGCCTGCCCCAATGTCGACTCCCGGGCCGGCGACGAAGCCACCGCGCTGATCAACGCCGGCGATGCCCGCAGGATCTTCGACACGGGCGGCGACTGGGTTTCGATCACCTCCCCCGCCCGATTCCTCTGGATCAGGAACCACCAGCCGGACGTCTTCGCGCGTATCGCCCACATGGGGATGCTCAGCGACTGGGTCCTCACGAGACTCTCCGGCAAGTACGCCACCGACCCGTCGATCGGCGCAAGCTCCGGCCTTTTCGACCTCGCGAAGGCCGACTGGTCGCCCGAGTTGATCCGGCTGATCGGCCTCGACCCGGGCATCTTTCCCGAGGTCCTGGCGCCCGGAACGGTCCTGGGCGAGGTAACCGGCAAGGCCGCCGCCGAAACCGGCCTGGCCGCGGGAACGCCCGTCGTTGTCGGCGGTGCGGACACACAGATGGGGCTGCTCGGCATCGGCCGGACCACACCCAACGCGTTCACGCTCGTCGGCGGCAGCTTTTGGCAGAGCACGGTGGTCCTGGACAGGCCCCTCATCGATCCCGAGGCACGGCTCCGCTCGCTGTGCCACGTCATGCCTGGGCAGTGGATGGTCGAGGGGATCGGCTTCTATTGCGGCCTGACGATGCGCTGGTTCCGCGACGCCTTCTGCGACCTGGAGAAGGCCCAGGCCGCCGAGCGCGGAGTGGACCCGTTCGTGGTCATGGAGGAGGCTGCGGCGAAGGTGCCGCCCGGCTCGAACGGAGTGCTGCCGATCTTCGGCAACATCATGAACGCCAAGCGCTGGGTCCAGGCTTCGTCGTCCTTCGTCCAGTTCGACATAGACAACCCGGCGACCTCGGGCCGCAAGGAATGCATCCGGGCCATCGAGGAGAGCGCCGCGTACATCGCTCTGGGCCACATGCGGATCATCGAGAGCCTGACCGGCTACAAGTTCAACGAGATCGTCTTCACCGGCGGCGGCGCGAAGGGCCACCTGTGGCCTCAGGTTATTGCCGACGTCCTCGGGGTCGCGGTCAAGGTCCCGGAGGTCAAGGAGTCCACCGCCCTCGGCGCCGCACTGTGCGCGGGTCTTGGCGCCGGCATCTACAAGGACCTGGCCGCCACCGCCGCCGAAGTGGTTCGCTTCGAGCGCACGTTCCAGCCGGACGCGGCCGCCCACGCCACCTACACCACCCTGTTCGACCAGTGGCACGCCGTCTACGGCCGTTTCCTCGAGATGGGCGATGCAGGCCTGCTGCGTCCACTCTGGAAACCGGCCGGAGCCTGAGATCGACGGCACGTCACCTCAACCCCACAGCCAGGGACCGCCATCCCCGCCCAGGGACCGAGGCAGAAAGAGGAGCCAGATGCCAGAAGCCGACAACGCCGAAGAGAAGAGCTATTTCGAGGACATCCCGCAGCGAAACAGCGCCTTCTTCCTCAAGGGCGCCGGAGCGTACGACTGGGGCATGCAGAACCGCCTGGCCCGGGTCTTCAACCCCGACAGCGGCAAGACGGTCATGCTCGCCGTCGACCACGGCTACTTCATGGGCCCCACGTCCGGCCTCGAGCGCATCGACCTCAAGATCGTCCCGCTCGTCCCGTACACCGACGCCCTCTTCTGCACCCGGGGCATCCTGCGCAGCGTCGTGCCGGCTGCGACCCGGACGCCGAACGTCCTTCGGGCCAGCGGCGGCCCGTCGATCCTCAAGGAGCTGTCGAACGAGCAGATCGCCATGGATATGGAGGATGCCGTTCGCCTCAACAGCTGCGGCGTCGGCGTCCAGGTCTTCGTCGGTGGCGAGTTCGAGACCCAGTCGATCAACAACATGACCCGCCTGGTCGACGCCGGCTACCGTGTCGGGCTGCCCGTGCTGGGTGTCACCGCCGTTGGCAAGGACATGGTCCGCGACGCCAAGTACTTCCGACTCGCCACCCGCATCTGCGCTGAGCTCGGCGCCCAGATGGTCAAGACCTACTACGTGCCCGAAGGCTTCGAAACCGTGACCGCTTCGTGCCCGGTACCGATCGTCATGGCCGGCGGCAAGAAGCTGCCCGAGATCGATGCGCTGACGATGGCCTATCGGGCCGTCCAGGAAGGCGCCGCAGGCGTCGACATGGGCCGCAATATCTTCCAGAGCGACTCGCCGGTGGCGATGATCCAGGCCGTCCGCAAGGTCGTCCACGAGGCCATGAAGCCGGAGCACGCCCTGGAGCTGTTCAGGACGCTCAAGTCAGAGTTCACGCAGCCAGTCGAAGCCTGAGGCCCTCACGATGGCGACGACCGCACACCTGCCGTTTCTCGACGGCCGGCCTCACCTGACGATCGGCATCAACACCGCGGACCTCGGGCATCTTGCCGATGAGGTCCACGTGCTCGAGGACTCCCAGGCCGAGATTGTGCACATAGACGTCATGGACGGCGTCTTCTGCCCGATGACCACGGTCGGGCCGCCGTTCATCAAGGCCATCAAGACGACGCTCCTCAAGGACGCCCACCTGATGATCGTCGACCCGGTCGACAAGGTAGCGGACTACGTGGCCGCAGGCGCGGACATCATCACCTTCCAGGTTGAGTCGACGCGCCATCCTCACCGTGTCTTGCAGGTCCTGGGCAAAGCCGAAAACGCCAACGACCCCGCCCGGGGCATCATCCGGGGAGTGGCAATCAACCCCGGCACGCCCGTGTCGGCGATCGAGCCACTCCTGGACGAACTGGAGTACGTGCTGATCCTTGCCGTCAACCCCGGCTGGGGTGGCCAGAAGTTCATCGAGTCGACGGAGCGGCGGCTGGCCGAGGCGAAGCAACTGATCGCCCGGTCCGGGCGCCAGATCCTGCTCGGCGCCGATGGCGGCGTGACGAAGGACAACATCGCCCGAGTGGCGGCGATGGGCCCCAACCTGGTCGTCACCGGCAGCGCCGTGTTCGACTGCAAGACGCCGGCCGACAACGCCCGATACATGCTCGACCAGGTCCGGGGAGGGGCCGCGGTGACGACGTAGGCCACCGATCTCCGGATACGAAAGGACGGGGCCCGACGACCCGGGTCCCGTCCTTTTGATTCGCGGACAAGTCGCCGACCGCCGCGCGGTGGGCCCCCGGAGGGGCCGCGTTCAGAGTTCGGCGTTGACGATAAAACCCCCGTCGACCAGGAGCGTCGCGCAGGTCACGTAGGAAGCATCGTCCGAGAGCAGGTAGGTAATGGCGCCGGCCATTTCCTCGGGCTCGCCGGGGCGATGGATCGCGATCCGGTCGATGTAGTACTTCCA
>PMJT01000113.1 GCA_003158495.1 Chloroflexota bacterium
TGAGTGTCACGCTGTTCGCGTCCGGCGGCCTGGCTCCCACTATGACCGCCCGCCGCGTGCGTGGCTGGGATCAGTTCTGCCGGCCGCCGGACATAGCGGACCGGCCGACGTGACTTGACAGGAGCGTGGCATCGCCCCAACTCAGGTGTGTCCGCCGACCGGCCCTCGTCAACCCCCGGCAAAGAGGGAGACAAGGGATATGGTCGTCATTGGAGTCGATGCGCACAAGCGGACTCACACCGTCGTCGCCGTGGATGAAGCCGGCCGCAAGCTTGCCGAGAGGACGGCGCCTGCGACGGCAGACGGGCATCTGGAGCTGCTCGGCTGGAGCCGTACCTGGCCTGAGCGTACGTGGNNCGAGAGCCCGGCAAGAGCGATCCCATCGACGCCCTCTCGGTTGCCAGAGCAGCTCTGCGTGAGCCGAACTTGCCGACCGCCAAGCTAGATGGCGTCGAGCGCGAGCTGCGATTGCTAGTGGACTATCGGGATGTCCTGATCGCCGATCGAACGCGATACCAGTCTCGGCTGCGCTGGTTCCTCGTGGAGCTCGGCATCCCAGAGCCTCCGGCACGCAAACTCGCTGTGCCAATCGTCCTCGCGAGCGTTGATCTCCTACTCGTTGGCCGGACCGAGCCGTGCGCCCGTATCGCCAGGGGCCTCATCACGCGGATCAGTGAGTTGACCGGGGCGATCGATGCCTTAGCACGACAGATCGGGGAGCTGACCGAGGCCATCGCTCCGTCACTTCTGGCCCTGTTTGGCTGTGGGCCGCTGACTGCCGCCAAGCTCGTCGCCGAGACGGCCGGCGTCAGCCGCTTCCGCTCACGAGCAGCGTTCGCGGCTCACACCGGAACGTGTCCCATCCCGGTCTGGTCAGGCAACCTTGTCCGCCATCGGCTCAACCGTGGCGGCAACCGTCAGCTCAACGCCGCCCTTCACCGTATCGCCGTCACCCAGCTACGTTGCCCGGGGCTCGGGCAGACGTATGTTGCCAAACGCCAGGCCGCGGGAGACACCAAGACTGAGGCGATCCGAGCGCTGCGTCGACGTCTCAGCGACGAGGTCTTCCGTCGACTTCAGGCGGACGAAGCTGCCCGAGTAGACGTCGAAGGGGTGACTCGAGCCGCTGCTTGACACAGGAGCAATTGATAGAGACCGATCGGAAGGGACAGTCCCAGGCTAGCCAGCCCAGCCGCCCAGTCCGAGGAAAGCTTCCAGCTCGGCGACCGAAGTTCGTAGGGCATCGTTGGCGCGACTCCATAACCGCCAGTCGGCGCTCGATTGCTCCGTCCACCCAGCGATAGTCCCCGGCGCCAGGTCAAACGCCTCTATAAAGGCCCGCGTCTCGACATTTCGAGCCGCGACAATTCGAACACTGAGACGCCGGAATTCGGCGACATCCATGAAGCCTCCCACTCGGCGGACGGGACCGCCTACCGAGTGACTGTACTCTGGTTGCGCCGCCTAACAGAGCCGAATAGCGCGTAGTGACGTTCGAGGCGTGCGCGCCATTCGCTCGCAGTCACTAGGCAGCCTACGATGGGCCAGCGGTTTCTGGCTCTCAAGCGCAACCAGGTCAGACCGAATTCCGTATTTAGCGAGAGGGCGCCGGTCAGGAGTCTGTTTCCTCGATCCAGCCCGGTACCTCCCAGGCTGACTCTTCCTGATAGACCGCCGACTCTGGCTCATCCGCAAAGCCGCCCGGGTCGAGAGATCGATTCTTTGTAACAGCGGTCAGGTACTTCTGGACCTGCCTCTTGGATGCGATGTTGAGAACGACGCCGATCGGCGTGGAAATGCCCCGTCCAAGGGAGGAAGCTGCCTCCAGAGTTGCCTCGCAGCCAGCACCGCGATAGCCCAGCTCCTCGAGACGCCTGAGTTGGCGCCCGAAAACAGGGGCTAAGTCCCGCGACAGGTGTCCAATGGTGAGTGGCACCGGCGTGCCGGGAACAAATAGGGCTACTGCCACGGCATTTGGGTCGTACGGGTTGGTCGGCTCCCGAGACAGGACAGCGGCGGTTCGCGTTCTGGTGCCCACGGCTGACAAGACGACTTGCAATTCCTTCTGGTGGTAAGACTCGCCAACGACATCGATCTCGTGGCCTTCCGGCAACACGAGCCACACGCCCAGCTGTCGCTGCGGCTTTGCCTTCCCGGGCCCCAAGACTCGCTTGAGCATCGTTCGCGTCCTCAGTCGATGCTCGTCTTGCGCGCATCGGATCAACTCTAGCAGCACGCTAGACGAGCATCGCTGGCGACAACCGAGGACGGTCGGGCCCGCGCGAAGTCATATCAGGTCGCTGCCATCATTGCGTTGGCTGCATCGCCCCCAGGGAGCTCGAACGACTCGTCTAGGCTCGCGAATCGCAAGGCCGCACCTCGCAGTCTCGAACGACCGTAAACACGTCGGCACGATCGCCTGTCCCACTCGCGAGTCTGAGGTCGTTGCCGACAATCGGACGAACTAGCGTTTCGTTTGCTCGTTCTGTCCCGCTTCGCCGTCCCAGCCTTCCCTCAGGGAACTGCCGACGAATCGATAGCCCACGCCCGGCACCGCGGCGATGAAGCGCCGATCGCGATAGCCGTTCTGGAGCTTGACGCGCAGCCTCCGGACGTGGCGATCGACGATGTTGGCCTCGGCCACGAAGTCGGCGCCCCAGATCGTGTCGAGGATCTCCTCCCGGGTGACGACGCGTCCGCCCCGGCCGGCGAGTAAGTAGAGCAGGTTCTGCTCGACGACCGACAGGTGGATGACGGACTGACCGGCGTGCACCACGTGATTGACGATGTCGATCTCGATCTCGCCGAACTTGATGGTGGGCACGATCGGGCGGACGGTCCCGGTCGTCCGACGCGCGATGACGATGCATCTGGCGAGGAGTTCCTCTGGCGAGAAGGGCACCGTCAGGATGTCGTCGACGCCGAGATCGAAGGCCTTGAGCTTGGTCTGCAGGTCGCCCCGCAAGGTGAGTCCCAGAACCGGCGTCTCGCTCCGCGTCCGCGTGTTCGAGGCGCCTAGACGACCAAGGAGCGCGGTGCTGTCGTCGTGGTTCATGTCGACCACAGCAACATGCGGCGTCCAGGTGGCGAGCATGGCTTCCGCCTCGGCCAGGCTCCCGGCAGACCTAACGACAAAGACTCCGTGAGTAAGTGTCAGCTTGATCAGGTCCACGACCAGGGGCTCCTCGTGGAGCACCAGTGCGCGATACGGCTCGACTTCTCGTGCGTTGACATGGCTGTCTGTCAATGAGCGGGTCCTCGTGGAGACACCGATTGCGATGCCGTAGCAATCCTTAGTCCGCGGCCCAACCCAGGGTATCGCACAGAGATAGTGCCCTCTCACGATCGCTCGAATGGGCGCTACGACCGCCTAGCGGCAAGTCGCCCGTGACACGAGGTGTTCACGCGTCGACCGGCAGGGGTCGCCCCAGCAGATAGCCCTGGCCTAGCTCGATGGCAAGGTCGCGCAATACACCGAGTTCGCTGTCTGTCTCGATGCCCTCGACGATCAGCCGGCAGCCGGTCACGCTCGCAAAGTGACAAAGGCCGACGATCATCGCCTGACGTGCGTCGTCGGACTCGACGCCGGCTATAAGCGATCGATCGAGCTTCACGAACGCCGGCCGCAGTTCCACGATGTGGCGCAGGCTGGCGAACCCGGTACCAGCGTCATCGACGGCGAACTCCACTTTCGGTCCCAGTGCGGCCATCGCGGTACGGAATGCTGGATAATCGGTGATGGCCGTGTGTTCGGTCACCTCCAGCACAATGCGCCGGCTGCTTGCGGCGAGGAGGGTGCGCAGCGGTTCACCCGCAACGATTAGCTCGGGCGTCGCGTTCAGATTGAGCCAGGCTGACTGGGGCAATGCATTCGACGCCGCGAGGGCAGCCCGGAGCGTGGCCATCTCCAGCTCGACCCCTAGGCCGACCGCGGCCGCCTCCACGAATAGAACCTCGGGGTTGGCGTTGTCTGTAAAACGCGTCAGCGCCTCGTAGCCGACGATCTCATCGCGCCGGAGGTCGACGATCGGTTGGAAGACGGGCCCGAAGGCGCCGTCGGCGATGACGTCCGCGATGTGATCGCGACCACGTCCTGCCTCGGTCCGCTCGGCCACGTCGCGGCCGATGAGTGCCCCGGCCAGGTCCGCGAACTGGACGAGGGCCGGCAGCTCCTCGGTGACGGCGACATCCTCGACAGATCCAATCGTGTAGATGCCTAGCAGCCCGATGACCTGCTGCTGGTGTCGCACGGGCGCGCACACAATCGCGTTGACGCCGAGGTCGTTCAGGAGCTGGTCGTACGAACGCGAGGGGTCACTCACCCATGGCTCGATCCAGGGGCCTTGGGCGGCCCGCTCGCGGAGGTACCGACTGCGCTGTTCCGAGAGCCGTATCAGGGGAGAGTCGGGCTGGCCCTCGACGACAAAGCCGATCGGCCAACAGCGACCATCGAGCCCGAAGAGGGAGAGCTGCGAACCGACGACGCCCGTGAGGATCACGACCCTGCCGCAGATCGCCTGAGCGGTGGCCTCGGGCGTGTCGCCTGCGCGCAGACCCCGGATCGTGTCAGCGATCAGCGCGCGCTCTCGGGCGAGATGGGTCGCCCGTTCCGCAAGGGCTCGTTCTCCGGTCACGTCACGCTGCACCGCCACGTAGCTCGCGATCGCGCCGGAGGAGGCGCGGATGGGCGAGATCACGACCTCTTCTGTATGGAGCGAGCCGTCCTTGCGCCGGTTCACAAAGTCGGATGCCCAAGGCAAGCCGTTCGTGAGCGAGGCCCACATCGCGTCGTAGAACCAGGGCGTCTGACGGCCGCTCTTCTGGAAGCGTGGGTTTTGGCCGATGACTTCGGCGCGGGCGTAGCCGCTCACTCGTTCGAAGGCGCGATTGACGTAGGTGATCCGCGCCTCGAGGTCGGTGACCACGACCGACTCGGTCACCTGCTCGATGGCAGCGGTGAGCCGGTCGAGCTCCGCCAGGTCGCGCAAGTGCGTCGCGACGTGCCCGCAGAGTGTCGGACTCGCCGCCTCGGGGGTCGACGCTCCGGTACGCCGATGAGTAGGTCCAGCCGTCGGACGCTCGGAAGGCCGGTAGAGCAGCGAACTCGAGTCGCGATGCGACCCGGCGTCTGACCCTGGATCTCTCATCGCTCCCTTCCCGCTCGCGTGCTCTTGGGTAGTCCCGATGTCAGCAACCGGTGACCGGGGCTGTAGCCACCCTAGGCCGCTAGCGGGCGATAGCCACCCCCCATTCGTTCGATACCCGCGGAGTCTGCGATCTTTGCACTGTGCCCTGCAGACGCTCGGAGGCGAGCCTGTCTGTCAGGCCAAACCGGCGACCTTCTCGCCACGACCGGGGTCGACACAACCTGTGCGTCACGCTCGACGCGCCG
>PMJT01000074.1 GCA_003158495.1 Chloroflexota bacterium
GGGCCAGTGACGATGAAGTCATCGCGCCAGCGTGTCGGGCGGTAGGTCGGCAGAGGCCTTGAGCTTCGTACGCACCCCACCCCGCCGCGATGTCGAGCGCCCGCCGGCCCTCGCCAAGCTTGTCGAGAGTCTCGACCCTGGCCGGTCCTGACGATCGCCGGTGGGACTCCGCCGTCAACTTACATGTCACCTTCCGGAGCGACCAACGCGGGCACTAGACTGCGCGACATGGTGGGAGCGATCGACATCGCAATCGTGCCCGGTCTGGGAGGTCGCGCCGCCAGGGGAATAGCCCCGGCGGCGGTTGTCCCGGCTGGCTTGATCATCTTCGCGATGAGCAGTGTAGTCATGACTGGGACGTTGGCGGCCCCTGTACCCGAGGCTCCACCAGATCGCTGAGGACACGGACTCGGTGGTCGCGAACGACGAGCGACTCAACGAAGCCGCCAACTTCAACCAGACGACTTGATCGGCCGAAAGCCGGGAATGCGGACCCAGATGCCGATGAGCGCCTACGACAAGTTCGATCCAGCGCGCACACGAACTGTCATCGAAGGCGCGCGGGTCGAGCCGGCAACCGAGGTTCGGACGTGCGCCTGACCGCCGCGCCTCCGGACCGTGGAACGTCGCGGCGTCTCCACCTAAGCCGGCCTGGCCTCCCTCGCTCCTTCGGCCGTTCACACCCCGGGCTGGCCCTCGGGGCCCTGGCCGCGGTGGCGGTGTTGGTTGCAGGGGCATCGATGCTAACCATTTGGCCGAGTCCGCCCGTGGCCCCGAAGTCTCCTCGGCCTATCGCATCGCCGACAACCGGCAGCTCCAGGGTTCCATCGAGCCCGTCGATTTCCGCGACACCAACCGACGCCCTGGAAGGGACGAGACATGAGTTGGCCCAGTTCTCGAGCCCCGGCACCGTTGCCTGGTCTCCGGACGGGTCCCGTTTCGCCATTGAGGACGCGGCGGCTCGCGGCACATCCTCTTTCGAGATATTCGATCGGGACGGGAGCACCGCGGGCAGCCCCGTCGAAGCAGGACAATTCGCCTGGCTGAGTGGAACCAGCTACGTCGTGGCGAACCTGGACCAACCGACGTCAGCCGACTGGTGGGTCGGAACCTGCCGCGCCTTTATCGGGCGGCTGGGATCGGACAGTCTGGAGCCGATCGGGCCGGTCAATGTGGCCGTGGGTCTTTGCGATGGCCTTGTCGCGAGCCCAACAGGCGCGGTGGCTATGACGCTGCCCTGGGACGGAACCCTGGCGTCGCAGCCTCAATACGTGGTCATTGTCGGTGGTGTCAGGAGCGGGCCGTTCGATGGGCTCCCGGCGGTGTGGTCGCGTGACGGGACCGAGTTGGCCGTCTTCCACCCCACCAGTCTGTCGCGAGAGCTTGACCACCAAGTCACACCGTCAGGGTGGCTCGAGGTCGTTCGTCCCACGGGAGAAACCATCGTTTCCGCGCACTCCGTCCACACATCCATTTTCTCGCAGGTGGCCTTCAGCCCGGTCGAGGTGGCCTTCAGCCCGGATGGATCGAGGCTTGCCTTCCGGGACGACACGTACGTCGCGACCAAGGGCGAACAGATTGGCGTACTGGAAGTTCGAACCGGTGCTCTTGCCTGGGTTCCGACCTTCGGCCCCTTCACTTGGGCGAGCGGCGACCAGCTCTTGTTCGCCGACTTGAAATGGGACAAATCGGGCAACCCGAACACCAACCCGGAAATCCATTCTTGGTCGGCCAACACAAGGACAGTGGACACGTACGCGAGTGGCGAGGTCGTGACCGCTTCCGGCCAGGGCGCCGTGATCGTCGGGGTCGCGGGTGCCGTCACCTGGAGCGATTGGAGCACTGGGCATAGCGGCACCTGGACGTTCGATGGGGATCTGGGATGTGCTTGGTCGCCCGCGACCGGATTGGCGCTGGCGTGCGCGATTCAGGATTCGGCATGGTCGCCGGACCGACGCGCTGTCGTGCTTGTCAGGAGCTACGACGTCTGGTACGAGATGGTGTTTGTAGCCCGCTTCTGATTTCGTTCGGCCTAGCCGACTCGGCCCGAAAGCCGGCGCCCATGCACACGGCGTCCGCTCAATCGTGTTCCACTTGCGGGCTGAGCGCCGAGGGTCACGATTGATTCTCCCGGAAGCGGCAACCTGTGAAATGGCAGCGGTCCTTCCGCGACTCGAAAGAGTCGCAACAAGAAGGCTCAACTCCTCGCCTCGTTCGACTACCGGAAAAACAACCGCCGCGAGCCTAGTCGCGTGAAGCTCGAGCAGGGTACCGGAGTGCTGCGACCCGGCGTGTCGGGGCTACCGACCACTCAGGTCCAGATAGGCTCGTTTCGATCCGAATCAGATCGGGCAGGTTGTCCGTGGCGTTTCCGCAAGAGGCGCACCTGAACTCGACAGTTTCGGACGCTTCCCAGACGGCCTCGTCACGATTGGCCGGGTCGTATGACCAATGAAGGTCGCCGCTGTCGTCGATCCCGGCGATCTCCACGGCGATTACCAACGGCCGGACGCGCCCGACCGTAGAACAGGATCGCGGCAGCGCGGGCGACGGAGCGAACGCCGGAGTCAGACGGCTCATCGTTCGACAGAGCCATATCAGTCGGCGTCGGACGCTACTAGCTTGCAGTCGGGATAGCGATGAGCGGCAGGCCGAGCGCCTGACGCAAATCGTTCGTAGCAGCGATCAGCTGGTTCTCGGCTCGAGGCAGCTGGTCGTAAGCCTGCCTGAACGTCGTGACATTCTGAGCCCCGCTCATGTCGATCATCAGGCCGTCGAGCACCGTCATGGCAGCGGTCACCTTGACGGCCTCGGGCTGGAGCGGCCCGAAGTCCAAAGCCTTCATGCCAGCCACGTAACCTTCGTACGCAGTCCGGCACTCAGCGGCAGCGATCTTTGCCTTGGCCAGGTCAGAACTGTTCCGGTCCTTCTCACAGGCCAGCACCGCGGCCTCGCCCGTGGCTTCGACCGTGAGGTACTTCATCGCCAACCCCTGCACGTCGAACGTCGGGATCGGCGTGGGCGTGGTCACAGCGACGGGAGCGGTGGACGTCGGCCCGGTCGTGGGTATCGGTCCAGACGTGGACAGCGACGGACTGGCTCCGGCACAGCCGGCCAGGATCACGACTACCACCAGCAGCACCAGCTTGCGCATCGCTTAACCATTCCTTTCACTCAACGATCGACTCGCGGATCACGTTCAGCGTGTCGACATTCGTTCGGATCATCGGGTCAGTTCGGGATCACCGATCGAGACCGATGCGAGGCTCTAGCAACCCTTCGGGGCCGTAATGTGAACGACAGTCGGATCGTTGGGCAAGTACGGATCCCACCTCACCCAATACCCCTGCGGAGCGAACGCCCAATCTAGCGCGGTGATGATGGTATGGGAGTCGGTCGAGAGTGCGCTATTGCCGAACGTCTTGACGCTCCCGCCGCTCGAGTCCGGGTTGGTGTCGATCAGCACGTTGTTGGAGGGGCTCGGCTCGCCCGTGTAGGTGATGGTCACGAGGCCGCTGTGTGGGCCGATGGTGCACTTGGCGACTGAGACCTTCAGCTGTCCGAACGGCCCTGTCGGCCAGGGCGTTGGCGCCGATGCGACCATTGAGCCTGCAGGTCCTCCAGGCGCGACCACCACGAACGCGGCCGTCCAGGTCATGAGTTGCTCCCGGCTCACCCCGGCAGGGTTCCAGACCTGGTAGGCAAGGGCGGGGTTGGGAGCGGCTACCATCTGGAAACTACCTCCCGTGCCATACACATCGGCTGGCATGTTCCCGATTTGGCCCGCGACTGAAGGTACAGGGGAGCCGCCGCCGAGGTGCATCGCTTCCTTCGAACAGGGACACTCGACGACCATCAACTGCAGACCACCCGTGGACATGTACTCCACCACAACTTGAAGACCCCCAGAAAGCGGAGTTGTAGCGAACGCCTTCACCGACCAGTCCGCCGGCAACACTGCGCAGTAGACGGGATACGCGGCCTTCGACGCGGTGTCGACAAACTTGGCGCGATCCGCAACGGTGCCGGTGCACGCGGTGGCTGAGATTGTCGTGGCCGCAGTCGACGTGACGGCAGCCGTAGGCGTGGTGGTGGCAGGTGCCAGTGACTTGGTTGGCTCCGCTGGTAACGCACCGGGGGCAGCTGAGGAGCAGCCCATCACCATGCCCACGACCAGCACGATGAGGAGCCTACGCATGTCCAGCCTCCGACTCCCGAGACTCTGTCCCATCTGCCGGTAATCGCCTCTGTTTGCGTCGGGCCGTCATCAGGAGATCTGTCGCCGCAGCCACGAGGCCCACTAGCGCACTGAGGAGACCCAAGACTAGACCTGGCGCGAACGACGACCCGCTAGTCGAGAGGACCAAGACCGGGAAGATGATCCAAGCCACCGAGGCCGTCGCGAAGCAAGCCACGCTGATCCAAGATGCCGCGCGCGCGTTCTCTCCTCTGACGACGCGGTTGGCGGCCGCCAAGAACGCGAGAGGCGCGGCAGACAGCATCGCCAGATCGAGGACTTCGCCTGCTATAAGCTCGGCCTGAGTGACGTCTGTGTTGATGCTGGAGAGGCCCGCCGACGCCACCAGCAGCAGTATCGGCGACGCATGGGCCGGCGAGTCGGGCCAACACACCCCTAGAAGGCAGACCTGCGCTGCGAGTGTGACCCAAGGCAAAGTGAACGAGACCAGCAGAATCGTGGCCGCCAGCAGTGCGACGCAGGCCGGGAGGTTGGATGCCCAGCCCCGCATCCCCCCGGCATGCACTCGGTCAGGTGAGGACTGGGCCGCGGATGTCGTGAACGGCATCGCGGTCAGGGGCGGAGGCGAGGAAACGATCGCTGGCGCCGGGAGCGGTCGTTTTGGCCCCGATCGCCCTCCAGCGCCGTGCATATACGGGTCATGATGGGACTTCTGCCGGGCCCGACAAGCCGCCGCTCGGCCCCAGGCGGCCGCTGCGTGACACCTCCATTGCGCCGGGCGACAACTCAGATGTCCGCCGGCGATGGCGTGTGCACTCAACCCGATTCGCCGTATAGCGGTTAGAACAGCCCCACGTCCCGTTCACACCCACCCTCTGTGGCTTGGCCAACAGCGGGACGCCCCTGCTAGCCCAAGAGCCAGGTCAACGGTACTCGGACTCGGGCCGACATGCTGAGCCTTCCAGCAGCCGGCGTCGCTCTTGTTCAGCTGGCCGTGACCTCGCTGCCGGGCGGTGCTGCGATAGTCAGGGGCTCGTTGTACTTGGTCAGCGTCACGGTCAGGTAGACACTTCCGAGAGCGGAAGAGCTGGCTTTCAACGCCAACTTCGCTGGCTGGACGCTGTCCACATAAGCCCAATAGTCCAGGGACGCGCTGTCGAGAGTGATGCCGAGCGCCGCGAGGCCGCCTGCCGCCGCAATCTGCTCGTTCAGCGTGCCGACAGGCACGGACACTTTGACGTGATAGGCGTCCCGGCCGTCGACAGGGTCCCGTCCAACCAGCGATGCTGTGGTACCGGGAGCGTTGAGAGTCTCTTTGAGTTGGTCGAACGCACCGGCGATGTTGAAGGTGGCACTGGCGATGGGCAGATCGACTGTGGCTCTGGACTTCGTGTACTTGTCTCCAGAGATGCTCGTCCGGGTGTAGGTGTAGCCCTCGACCTGGACCACGTCGGCTGCCAAACCAAAGAGCGCCGGGTCCAAAGCCGAAAGATGGTACGCGTGCCCGGTGATATCCACGTCCCCGCTGAACGACGTGCCGTCGAGCTTGACCATGCCGGAAAAGCCGCTCAAGCCTGTTATGCCGAGAGCGCCCAGGGCGCTGATGCTGACCGATCCGCTGAGTGTTCCTTCGACATGAACCGTGTTCGCCGCACTCCCACGGTTCGCGCTGCTGGTGACGATCTGGATCGGGTCTGAGATTGGAGGCTGTGTCGGCGTTGCCGAACTGCTGCCGCAACCGGCGACCGAGACGATCACCACACCGAACGTGGCCACAAGCGATCGAAACGGGACCAAGTCGCCCTCCCTACCAGTGAGCCGGTTTCCTGCCATAAGAATACGCAGGATCGTTCGTCGCGAGAGATGAGCGGTCGTAGCGGAGGCTCGAGGCATGTCGGACACGGGGCAGGAAATGGACGTGAATGGTGGGCTACAGACGCGATCTGATCAGCCCGAAGGGCTCACCGCCACGACGTTCGCATCGTTTGGTCGTCTTTGGTCCCATAGCTGCCTGGCGCATCCACTAACCTTGGGGGGACGGGAAAGGCCGATCGGCACTGGGGGCCGGGTTCGGCCACGCGGATAGAGGAGCACTCGAGAATGGAATCCTGGTGGGTCTGTGACGTGTGCCGCTCGCTCAATCGTGCAGCCTCATCGAAGTGCTACAGCTGCCGAACTCCGGTAGGTCAGACAGCTCCAAAGACCGCCGACGGCAAGATCGACTACAACGTGGCCAAGACCGGCGTTGACCTCCGCGAGTTCGTCGATCAGAAGCTCTTCCCGTACTTCCCCAACACGATCGAATACAAGATCGGCCAGATCTGCGGCGAGATCAGGATGGGGATCGCTGTCG
>PMJT01000242.1 GCA_003158495.1 Chloroflexota bacterium
GGCCAGGCCGCCGCGCCACACGGCGACTCGCACGCGCCACACGGCCCGCCACCCGGCCCGCCACTCGGCCCGCCGGCCGCGATGGGCCCTCGCGCCGCCGCTCGCCCACGGCTGACGGAGGACGGCGAAGTGGCACCCCGCCCCGGAGCCCGGCGCCCCGCCTCCCACCTGCGCACTTCTCGCCGCCGCGTCCGCTCGGCCGACGTGGCCCGCGAGGCCGGAGTGTCCAAGACCGCCGTTTCGTTCGCCTTCAATAGTCCGCAACGTCTCAACGCGACGACCGCCGCAAAGATCCGCGAGGTCGCCGAGGCAATGGGCTACAGGCCGCACGTGCTGACCCGCAGCCCGGCCCAGCACAACACCATGACCATCGGCCTGCTGACGCCCCAGGTATTGAGCGTCGTCTTCGGCAACCCGTTCTACGCGGAGTTGTGCGCCGGCGTCGCCTCCCAGACCGACCAGGCCGGCTACGGCCTTCTGTTCGTGTCGCCGCTCCACGGTTCCCTGGTCAGGGCCGTCGGCCGGGCGATGGTCGACGGCTTCGTGGCCGTTGGCCTCTCGGAAGACCATCCCGAGGTCGAGCAGATCCGTCACGCCGGGCTGCCGATGGTGCTGGTTGACGGAGCTGCGCTGCCGGAGCACGCCTCGGTCGACTCGAACGACGAGATGGGCGCCCGGTCTGCCGCCCGCCACCTGCTCGGGCTCGGCCATCGCGACTTCATCGTAATCGGCGTCGAACCGCCGAACATGCCCGGTCTCTTCGAATACTCCACGGGGCCCACGGAGAGCGTTGCGTCGCGTCGCCTGACGGGCTACCGCCGCGGCCTCGAGATGGGTGGCATCCGGCTCCGCGACGACCGCGTCGTGTCCGTGCCGGCCAGTTTCGACGGCGGCGTGGCCGCCTTCCATCGCATCTGGGAGGACGGCCTGCGGCCCACGGCGGTATTGGCAATGAGCGATGTGATAGCGATAGGCGTGATCTGGGCCGCGCGCGAGCTCGGCCTCCGCGTTCCGCAGGACCTGAGCATCGTCGGTTTCGACGACCTGGACGTCGCTCCCCATTCAAACCCGCCGCTGACGACGGTCCATCAGCCGATCCGCCAGAAGGGCGAGGAATCGGTCCGCCTGCTGCTTCGGATGATCGCCAGCCCCGACGCGGCCCGGCCGGAGCACAAGACGCTGGAGACGCGGCTCATCATTCGTGGCTCCACGGCCGTAGCGCCGGAGCGGCCGGCCCTGCGGACCACGATCAGGCGACTGGCGGCGCCCGAGCCTCGAGCACCAAAGTCTTGACCGCGCAACAGCCCGGTGGCCGGCCTGCTGCCGGCGGTCCCGACTGGGTCCGCGACGCGGTCTTCTATCAGATCTTCCCCGACCGCTACGCCAGCAGCGTCCGCGTCCCCAAGCCCGGCGCCCTCGAACGCTGGGATGCGCCGCCCACCTTCAACGGCTTCAAGGGCGGCGACCTGCTTGGTATCGCCGAGCACCTCGACGACCTGCACGAGCTGGGCATCACGGCGCTTTACCTGAACCCGGTCTTCGCATCGGCCTCGAACCACCGCTACCACACGTACGACTACGAGCTCGTTGATCCGCTTCTCGGCGGCGATGCGGCGCTGCGTACGCTGCTGGACGAGGCTCATGCCCGCGGCATGCGGGTCATCCTCGACGGCGTCTTCAACCACGCCAGCCGGGGCTTCTGGCCCTTCTACCACGTCCTGGAGAACGGCGCCGCCTCGCCCTACCGCGACTGGTTCTACCTCGACCCGAACGTCCTCTCCGGCGGGCGCGGGTTGAACGCCTATCCAGGTCGGAGCGAAATCGAGGCGATGGAGCGCATGCGGTCCGGCTACGAGCCTGCGCCGGGTGGCGGGCCGGGCTCGGTCGAAGCGCTCGGCGGTTCGAACTCGGGCGCCGGAGGCGGCATGGGGGCCCACCCGGACGGCCCCATGGCGCCCGCACCCGGAACCGCCGGGCCGGGCACGCCATCGCAATGGGTCCTGGGCTACCAGGCGTGGTGGGATCTCCCGGCGCTCCCAAAGCTGAACCATTCGAACCCCGCCGTGCGCGACTACATACTCGGCGTCGCCGAGCGCTGGACCCGTTTCGGCATCGACGGCTGGCGGTTGGACGTGCCCGAGGAAATCGACGAGCCCGGCTTCTGGGAGGAATTCCGGCGCCGCGTGCTGGCGGTCAACCCGGAGGCGTACCTCGTCGGCGAGATCTGGACGCCGGCCCGGNNGAGGTCATGGCCACCTACCCGCCCGAACTGGCCTCGCTCCAGCTCAACCTGCTGGACAGCCACGACACGCCCCGCTTCCTCTCTCTGGCGGGCGGCGACGTGGCGGCGCTGCGCCTGGCCGCGCTGATCCAGATGACGCTGCCCGGGGCGCCGTGCATCTACTACGGCGACGAAGTCGGGCTCGAAGGGCGGCAGGATCCGGACTGCCGCCGCGCCTATCCGTGGGACCCTGCCCGGCAGGACCGCCGGCTGCGCGACTTCTACGCCGGCCTGGTGGCCGTGCGGCATGCCCACCCGGTCCTGCGGCACGGTCAATTCGAGATGCTGGCCGCCGAAGGTTCGGCCGTCGCCTACCGTATGTTCGAACCCCAAGATTCGACCGGGCGCGAGAGCTCGGCCGACTCGATCGTCGTCGCCGTCAACGCTGGAGACGAGCCGGCCAGGCTCACCATCGAGCATCCCGGACCGGCAGGCTACCGGCTCGAACAGGTAAGCTGGCCTGGACGCGATTGGGGAACAACCTTCGCGCCGACGTTGATCGATGGGGGACCGCTGGTGATAGAAGTGGGACCCCGAGAGGGAGTGGCCATCCAGGCCGTCTCGATCCTCTAGGAGGACGCATGCCCGACCTATCCGCCGACCTGCCCACGACGGAGCTGGAAGAGGCTTTTCTCGGCGTCGTGGACGTCGAGGGGAAACTTCTCGCCGCACTCGAAGGCCTCGGACCAGTGTCCGGCCGCGACGTGGTTCTGCTGGACGCGGGCCGCGGCTATCTCGAGCGAGGTTTGACCGAGTGCGGTGCCCGCGTCACGGCCGTCGCCTTCGCGGATCGCCGCGACCCCGATAGGGCCATGGCGGAGCTCGCGGAACTGCCTGCCGCTGTCGCCGACGTGGTCTTGCTTCCATGGTCCGAACTGGCGATGCCTGACTCGACCTTCCTTGCCGCCACGGAACGACTCCTGCGCCCGGGCGGGCGGCTGATGCTCGTCCACGACTACGGCCGCGACGACGTCTGGTCGCTCTGGCCTGAGCGTCGCGACCGGCTCGTGCTGTGGAGCCAGCGTCGCGGCCCCTTCCTCGCGGCCGGGTTTCGCGTCCGGGTCATCCACTGCTGGTGGACGTTCGAATCGGTCGAGCAGGCGCAAGAGCTTCTCCGGGCCGGTTTCGGCGAAGCCGGAGCTGCCCTCTCCACGCTGATGAAACGCCCGCGGCTGGAATACCAGGTGGCGATCTACCACCGTGCCGCGACTGACAGCCTCGCCCAGAGTCGGACCGAGGATGCGACCGGCGCGCCGCTCGACGCCGCGGTGGCCGCCGGCTGAGAGATCGGGTCGGCTGAGCAAGGTGTCTGCTGGCCGGCGTCGACCGACAGCAGCCGCGGCCACTATCGCCTGATAACCTCTGGCCATGAGCGACGATCGACGACCGGACCAGAGCAAGTTCGACCGGTCCGCGTCGACCGGCCCGCTTCAGCCGGCGGCCGCGCCGCCACCGATTCCTCCGCCGCCCGGCCCCGTGCCGCAGTCCGGCCCCGCCGCTACGCCTCAGCCCGAGCCGGTGATACCCGCCCCGCAGCCCATCGCTCATTCGGCGTCGCCGCAGCCCATCGTCGAGGCAATCCGGTCCCAATCGTCGATCCCCGTCCCCGTCATCGGCGACGATGCCGGCGAAGACTCCGACCTCGAGGAGGATGAGATGGCGCCCACCATGATCGAGCGAGTTCGCCGACTCCAGCCGGCCCCGGTCGTGCTTACGGCGGGGTCGCTCGGGTCGCTCGCTTTTCTGCTCATGTCCGTGACCAGCCATACGACGCCGCTCGGCGTCCTGATGAGTGCGGCGGTCGTGACGGGTCTCATCTTCGGCGCCGACGCAATCGTCGCCTCACGAGCCACGTGGCGGGCGAGCCAGGACGGCGAGACCGGGTTGGCCTTCCTGCTGGCCTTCATCGGCGGCCTCTCGTCCCTGATCGGTCTCGGAGCGCTGGCCGGCACGCTCGTCATGGTCCTGGTGCTGAACAGCCGGTAGTCCGCCGCGGCCCGCCGCGCGGCCACGGTGCCGCCTCAGGTCGAGCTACCGTGCTCCTGCTACACTCCCGTTCGCGCCGCGCCCCCATCGTCTAGAGGCCCAGGACACGACCCTTTCAAGGTTGAGATCAGCGGTTCGAATCCGCTTGGGGGTACCAGGCTCCGGCGCCCACCTCCGTGAAGAACGGCCTGGCCGGCGGCGTCCACACGATCTGCCCCACTTCCCGGTCGTCCACCACGACCTGTTCGACCACGATCCGACAGAGCTCCTCCCGCCGCGCGGGTGACGCGACACCGATTGCCGCATGCAACGCTAGGAGCTTCGCCCGGTAGGCGTCGAATGTCCTGATGCGATCGCCATCAGGCACTTGGGCCAGCGCTGCTTGGATAGAGTCACGCTCGGTCAGGAAGCAACGCCGCCGTACTTGCGGCGGACCAGGTTCGGAGCTTGCGGAGCGCACAGTTCGCGTTGCGCGGCGCCGTTTGGCTTCCCACACCGCAGCCATCGTAACGGGTTGAAGGTTGACCTCGGCGTTTGACCAGAAGCGCCCGGGCGGAGAGGTCTACGGCGCATGCGACACTGACGTAACGGGGGAGATTGAGGCGCTAGGGGAGGCCGAGGTGCTAGGCGGCTTTGTGCCCATGTTCGGTTGCTGAGGCAGCCCGCCCGTGTGCCCGGGAACCACTGTGCTGTCGGCCTGCGGCCCGGTCAGCTGGCTGGCGTCGACTGGCCGGCTGATTGGTGGAGTCAACTGCGGACCGCTGCCGGCCGGGCCAGTTCCGTGCTCAACGAAGGCCACTACTCCGGCGACCAGAACCGCAGCCACGACGGCGGCAACGGCCGCTCGTCCCAGCATCTTTCTAGCGATCATCCGTCCAACCCTCCAGCGTTGTTCGGTTGTCGGTGCCGCAACCGTAGTACCACGGACCAGTCAAACCGGAGCACGTGCTTGCGGAAATTTGGTTCCACTTTCCGTTGTCGGATTCTTCCCATTCCATCGTGTTCATCGCGCATGAAGGATCAACCACACGATTGCCCAGAACGGATTGCCAGTCGTTGACCTCAGCGCCCCACCATGCAAAGTTGCCGCCAGTGTGGACCGGCCAGTGGTTGGGTCCAGGTGGGACAAATCCGATATTGCTGGTCAGATCGCGAACTCCGTACTCCCATTTGGCTGCCCGTAGGTAGGATCGCCATCTCGTACTGGTTGCCCGTCCGCATGACGCCTGCGCCCAGCCCTTGGTTCCACCACGTAGCCGAGCTAATAGCCCCTGTGGCATTGTCGCCAGGCGTCCAGATCAACAACTCGGTGGCTGCGGGCCACCCAGACGGACACACGCTCTCGCATCGCCAGTACCCGAGCTGAACGATTTCGGCACCGCCCTGGTTGGAGTACTGAAGATTCCGCGATGTCGGCCCAGGTCGAAGGTCGATAGACCGGGAGGATGGCAAGCCCATCGGACGGCGCGAGAGCCGCGAGTTCGTGTGGGCCACGTGATCAGAAGTTGCCCACGATGGAATGTCATAGTGACGGGTGCTTGCGTATCCGCTCGAGGGCCCGGCCAATCCGGAGTGGAGCAGGATCCTCCACGGACGCCATCGACGTCCGTGGAAGTCACAACTAGGTCTCCTCGAGGGAGCGGATCCGGTTACCTACTTGACCGTATTGGCATCGAGCGTGACTGCGGTCTGTGCAAGTGCGCTGCCATTCAGTACTGCGCCAGTTTGCAGCGCGATGTTCGTCTTATCGAGGATGTTTCCATTGAACGTGGAGTACGTTCCAAGAGTTGTTGCCCCGGCGACTTGCCAGAAGATGTTCTTGGCCTGTGCGCCGCTGGCGAGGAGGACCTTCGTGGCAGAGCTGATGTGGAGAGTTCCTGCGATCTGGAATATCCAAACAGCGTTCGAGTTGCCCGAGAGGGTAACGTTCTTAGGGATTGTTACGCCGGTACTCCATTTGTAGACGCCAGGGGCAAGTCTCAGGCCCCCGATATTGCCGGCGCCCAGTCCAGTAACAGAAGCTGCCCGCCCTGCAGCGCTCGTATATGCGGTTTGCATGGCACCAACGGCCGCGGTGAGCATGGCCGGCGTTGGGGCCCTGTAGTTGGCTGCGTAGACTCTCCCCGTCACAAGAGTTGATCTCGAGAACGTACCCAATCGATCCAGCACCAACCCAAATCCGGTCATGGCGGTCGCGGCGATTGGGCTGACTCCGATATTCCCGGTGATATGGGTGGTTCCAGTGGTTGAGATTCCTGCTTTCGAGAGAATCACGAAATTGCCCGCTGTTCCGAGATTCACTGCTGCTGGGCCAGCAGCGAACGCAGCGCTTGTTCCGGCGAGGCTGAGCAAGACAAACGCGGCCGATGCCGCTAGTACCCTGTTGAACTTGTTCACACAACTCCTCCATTTGGAGGGCCCGGCCCGCTTGACCGACATGGCCAGAGTCGGATAGGGCCGCGTAGAGCCTGAGCATCAGGACCGCCGGCCGTGAGGATGTATACCCCAGGCTCACCCGATGTGGCAGCACGACGGAGCGGTACGCCGGGGGAAGCGCCCCTCGGCCATTCCTCGGCGCGGACCGGCAGCTCTACCTGGATCCTGTCGGACGGGCGCAGCACCAGGAAGAGGGATCGGTCCCGAGCCTTCCCGCACCCATGCGGCAGCGACGTCGAACACCTGGCGACCCTCGCCGAGCTTGTCGGCCCAGTTCGTGGCCGACCTGGTCGAGCCGGTCGGGCCGAGGCCCTCGTTTGTCCGGCAGACACCACCCTGCAAAAGCGAGGTTCAATCAGCCTCCCTTGGTGGAGCGGCGAACGCAGCGTATCGAGTCATAGTCCCTTTCAGCCGCGTGTTCAGGCTGGTGGCAATGTAGGTTCGAGGACGAGCTTCTCACCACACCATTCGAGGCACGCCAAGGCTTGGTGCCGCGGTTCGGCGACGATCGCGCCGCTGTGGGTTATGGGATGACTGCCCACGAAGGCGGCATCTACGTTGGCCAGAACCAGCGGCAGCATCGCAGAGAACAGGCCGCCGTGACCGAGCAAGATCAGGTTGTCTGTCGAACCGCGCCGGTCTTCAACCAACCGCTCTACCAACGGCACGAAGCGCGCCTTGATATCCATGAAGCTCTCGCCGCCTTCGATTCGGCTATCTAGATGGCCACGAGCCAACCAGTCGTCCATTACCCACCGCCATAAAGACCAGGCCTCTTCGTCGGAGCGACCTTCGGCAATGCCGCAGTCGAATTCGCGCAGCGCTTCGGTGATTTCAAAGGGCGCGCCCAGAGCCGCCGAGAGAATCTCCGCGGTCTGCCGGGCGCGCAACAACGGGCTGGAGTAGATGCGCGCCACGGGCACCGCGGCTGTGGCCTGCGCCAGCTGCCTGGCCTGCTGACGTCCCAAGTCGGTCAACGGATGGGGCAGGTCTCGATTCGAGATGACCGACTGGACGTTGGCTTCACTCTGTCCGTGTCGCACGAAGTAGAGCCTCATCATTCCTCCGCATCTCGGCGAATCATCATCTCGCCGCGTCAGGTAGTGCAGCCGTGTGCCGTTCCCTTGAAAGGGTCTGCCGCGGTCGAGGCGACGGGCGTATCGGGGGCTGAGTGCCGACTTGAGCACGGAAGGGGAAGTGGAGCGGCTGACGGTCTCGAGCCCGCGACATTCAGCTTGGAAGGCCGGGGCCGGTAGCGTTGCTTAAGAGTAGAGGAAGGAGGCCAAACCTCTCTCGCGGCGCATTCAAGCCGACAGCCGCCGCGACCCGGCAACGACTCGGGCCGAGTGCGGGCGACGCGGTGGATTGCTTCGTGGCGGCTTGGCTCGGCGTCCCGTGTGCGTCACTAACGACCCGCGGACCCCAGGCGGGCTCCAAGCCGCGCGAAGTTCACCCAGCCACCGGAACGACAGCCTGCGCCGCTTTCTTGAGGGCGCCCGCCTGGTTGAATCGGGACGCGAACGCGAGTCGGCTCGCAGAAAAGCTGCAGCGCAAGAATCCGCACTGTCGTCGGCACGGAACGTCACGACAGGAACAGGACCATTTCCCGCCGCCAATCGCTTGCTCGTCGACGCCCTCTAGCCGACATCTCTGTCAGTGGGTGTCCATACCCTTTTGCTTGCGCTACGTTCGTCCTCGTGCCCAACCCTTGGAAGCCGGCCGTACGCCCTGGCTCTGCTTGAGGTCGTCGACAGCTTGACCGCAATCACATTCGTCGGATGGCCAAGAACGGCCTCCCGGCTTGCCTTATCCGCCCGCGGAACCAGACCGATGCTGGGTCTCGCCACGATCACGCTCGTCGCCTCTGCAGTGCTGGTCTCGGTCGCCCCCGGGTCCATCGCGTTGGCGATCGACAACGGGCAGCAGCTGGTCATCTCGGTTCTTGCCGTGGCTGTTATGTGGACGACCTTGCGCCACGGTTCACGCGAAGCAAGTTGGGTTGCGCGCAGGCTGCTCGTGGCGCTCACCCTTGCGGTAGCCGGCATGATCCTCTGGGACACGCAGCCAGGCTGGTCGACGGCTTCGGCCGGGCCGACCGGGGCGCTGTTCGTCGGCGCGGTCGCGACCGCCGTCTTGACCCTGGGTTGGTCACTCGCGGGCTCTGTGGAACGCTCCCGACTGGTTCCCGTGCTCCTGGATGCCACGGTCATAGTGGCGGCGAGCACAACGGTGCTCGGCGGCGCCTGGGCGACGCTTATCGGTCAGGGAGACGGTGGGCCTGAAGCCCTCATTGCCCTGGCCGGAGCCGTCTTCGCCATTTCGGCCCTCGGCGCAGGCTACCTGATCTTGCTCCACTGTCGCGTTCGTCCGAGCTTCGGTAGTGCTTATGGCGTCCTTGGCGCCATGGCCCTGATCGGGGTCTCTTGGATCGCGTGGATGGCAGCGCCCGACAACGGCACCATCGGCGTCGCACCGACCGATTTCGCCTTTTCGGCGGGCGTAATCCTGCTCGCCCATGGTGTCGCGACCTGGGATCTCTCGCCGTCGACGACCGAGCGATCCGAAACGTTGGTGCGTGCCACGGTCGACCTGTTCCCGCCCGTGACGGTAGCTACCTGCGTAACGTTGAGTTTGGTGTCGTCTGGAAGCTACGGGTTCGACCTGGTCAGAATCGGCACTTTGTTTGTCGTCGGCCTGACCCTGATCCGCCAGATCCTCCTTTCAATCCGCGAGCGCCATTCAATGCTCGCGGAACGAGCGGCGTCGGCTCGCATCGCGCGTGAAGTTGCCGAGCGAGCGACGGTACTTTCTGCGCTGTCCAAGCTCGAGATCTCCGGCGGCCCCGAAGAGACAGCCGATGCGATCTGCCAGCAGGCGCTCATGCTCGATGGCGTCGAGAACGCGGTTGTCCGGGTCTTCCGCCACGATGGGGACGCTGTGGTCATCGCGGTCAGGGGCCTGGGTGATCTACCCGGGATGGTCGGCATGGTCCTGACGGCATCGCGGACAGAGCATCTGCGGGCGCGCGCAGACTCCGGTCCGTGGAGCGAAGCCTACGAGGCGACCGACGATCCTCACCTCGAGAGGCTTCGCGGCTTGGGACTACGCTCGAGCTACAACGTGCCGCTCTACTGGAACCAGGAACTCCTCGGTGTCTTGGGCCTCGGCTCAGTTTCGCTGTCCTGTTTGGAGGCCCCAGCCGAACGTGCTACGACCGTCCACGAATTCGCCCTGGTGGCCGGTGCAGTCCTTGGGCCGCCGCTTGCCGAGCGGGCCCGCCTCGATGGTATGCGCACAGGGATCTTGACGATCATCTCGGAGCACGCCTTCCACCCTGTGTTCCAGGCCATCGTCGATATCAGGACCGCCAGGGTCGTCGGGTATGAGGCGCTCACGCGCTTCGAAAGTGGGCAACGGCCGGATCTTCAGTTCGGTGAAGCCGACGAGGCGGGGCTCAATATCGAACTCGAGACGGCTTGCCTGAGAGCCGCGATTGACGCCTCGGTCGACCTGCCTGCCGATACGTGGCTCAGCCTGAACGTCTCGCCGGCTCTCGCGCTGGCACAGGCTCCTCTAATCGAGTTGCTCATCGACGTCGAGCGACCGATCGTCATCGAAATCACCGAGCACGTGGTGATCGACGACTATGAAGAGCTCGCCTGCGCTCTCCAGGCGGTTCGACGCTACGTTCGCCTTGCCGTCGACGACGCAGGCTCTGGGTACGCCGGCCTCTCGCACATCCTCGAGCTGCGGCCTGACATCCTCAAGCTCGACATCGCCCTCGTTCGGTCCGTGAACACCGACCCGGGGCGACATGCCCTTGTGGCGAGCATGGTCGCGTTCGCGCGCGAGACGCACTGCACCGTGCTCGCGGAAGGGATCGAGACCATGGGCGAACTCGAGTCGCTGCGCGCCCTCGGCGTCGAACTCGGCCAGGGGTACCTGTTGGCCAGACCCGCCTTCGTTGGGCAGACCTGTTCGAGCGCGGACCAGGCGGTCTCGCCGGACATCGGAGCCAGTGCACAGCTGACACCTGTCGAATAGCGGCGATCTGTCACTACGCAGCCACAGCGTCGGCCACCAGCGCCTGGGTCTAGTGCCGTTATAGCTCGGCTGTTGCAGGGCCAGGGGTAAAGGTGCCTTCTAGCTCCCCAGCGGGAGACCAAGGGAGTTGGCTAACTCCTAACCGATTGTCAGGCGTGAAGGCGTCTGGGTCAGGCGCAACCTTGGCGGTCCGCCACCTTCGTCTCCTGATCGAGGTTGTGGCTTGCGGTGCCCGCCCGCACCGGAAGATCCGTCCACCGCCCACAGCCGAGCGGTTGAGCGACGAATGGCATGCTCGGTACATCGTTCGCGGTGGTACTTTTGCCGGGCATTGGTTGGCCGTCTGCTGTCCTGGCAGAACGCACCTTCCAGGAGAGTCGGCCGTGACGCTTGGGTAGGGCCTGGTCAACCTCCAGGGGGCCACGGTAGTTGACATGGCTCTCCTCGGGTGCGAGCACTACCAGCAGCAAATGACCGAGTACATCGACGAGGTCGTGATCTGGGCCAGCTGAGGGACCGACGGGACGTCCGTGACACGGGGGGAGGATCAGCGATGGGGCGATGGCGAGTCTGACGGGAACCGGAATGGGCCAGGCGGGCGCGATCTCCGCGGTCAGATGTCCCGGCGCGAGACTGGTCTCGGGGCTCTGCCGACAGGCCATGACCGCCGGCCGCGTGACCGCAGCGCAAGACGCCGGCCTCGCCGCCGACCGGCATGTGACCGGCTCGCGCCCTGGAGCGCGGCGATGAAGACGAGCGTCTGCCTGCCCGGCGAACTTGGCAGCGCGGAGCTCGATCGCTGGCGCGAGATGCGGGCCCGCCGGCCCGACCTCGACAGCCCCTTCCTCGCCCCGGAGTTCGCGATCGCCGCGGGCCGCTGCCGGCCGGAGGCCCGGGTGGCGATCGTGGAGGATGGCGGGCAGATCGTCGCCATCTTTCCGTTCGAGCGGCGGCGGTTCGGGCTCGGTGTGCCCATCGGGGCCGGCCTCTCGGACTTCCAGGCGATCATTTGCGATCCCTGGATCGACGTCGACGTCTGCGATCTGCTGGCCGGCTGCGGTCTCCAAGCCTGGAGCTTCGACCACCTGGTCGCCACGCAGCGGCCGATGTGCGCACCGAGCGCGCGCGAGGTCGATTCCCCGTTCATCGACATCTCGGAGGGCTTCGACGCCTACTTCGAGGCGTGCATCCGGTACCGCGGCCGCAAGATCTTCCAGCACGAGCGCAAGCTCGGCAGGGAAGTGGGCCCGGTGCGGTTTGAGTACTGCGCTCCGGCCGACCCGGCCGCGCTGTCAAAGGTCTTCGAATGGAAGTCGCTCCAGTACCGGCGCACCGGCAGGCGCGACCGGTTCGCCTCGACGTCCAACGTCCAGCTCATCGAGGAACTGGCGCAGCACTCGACGCCCGATCTCGCCGGGACGCTGAACACGCTCCACGCCGGGGATCGCCTCGTTGCGGCCGAGTTCAGCCTGCGCTCGCAGACCGTGATCGCCGGCTGGTTCCCGGCCCACGACTGTGAGTTCGGGCTGTACTCGACAGGCTCGATCTGCACCCTGCGGACCCTGGAGGCCGCGAGCAGCGCGGGCATCCGCCGCTACGACCTCGGCAAGGGCGACGAAACGTACAAGCAGTGGTTCAAGACCGGCGACCTGCGCGTGTGTGAGGGGTGGATGCTGCGCCCGGGCGTTCTGGCCAATCTGCGCCGTGCGACAAGCCTCCCGCGCGAGGCTGCATTCGACTTCGTGCTGAGCCACCCGCGCCTGCGCATCACTGCCAGGGAGACACTGCGGACCTTGGGAGAAGCCAGGCTGCGGTTTGAGTCGAGGCCAGGCGTCCGCCGAGCCGGGCCGGAGGAGGAAGCGCAACGAAGTCGCCAGGTACACCCGTCCTGACGCTCGGAGGTGCGCTCCTCGGCCTCAGGCCCTCAGTCGAACGGCGGCATGGCAACGGGCTTCTCAGCACAGGATCGAGGTTCTGGCGAACCCACCATCGGGCCATGGCGTCGGCCTAGGAAGGCCCGATCTCCCGTAGCCTCGCGATTCTCGCCGGCCGCTATTAGCGGGGCGGACGATTGGTAGGGCCAGGGCGCGGAGGCTCGGTTGTCGGCCGAGGCTGCGTGCCTGGCCGAGGCTCCGGTCTCGTCGGCTATTGGGGCCCCCCACGGCGACCAGCCAGGCGATGAGCCAGGTCCGCCTAACCTCGTCCGGCTCGAAGACGTCCATGTTCGCGAGGGTCAGAGGCGAATGCCGAGGAGCGCGTGGATCGCGGCGAGATCCCCTTCGGCCGGAGCGGACCCGCGTGCCGTCCGGTCGTCGACAGCGGTGACGGCGGTCGGCGTGTCGAGGTCGTGCATGAGTGCGGCGCGCAGCCCATCGAGGATGCCGGTGGTCCCCGCTGAGCGTCCGCGAGAGGCCCAGGCGCTCCAGCTTGCCAGACGCTGCTGCGCTTCTGCGAGGAGATCGTCCGTCCACTCCCAGTCGTCGCGGTAGCGCTGAGAGAGCACAGCGACCCGGATCGCTCGCGCGTCAACGCCGGAGTCGACGAGCGAGGAGACGAGCACGAGGTTGCCACGGGACTTGCTCATCTTCTCGCCGCGGTAGGCGACGAGCCCAGCGTGCGAGTACAGGTTCGCGAGCGGACTCCCGGTCAGGGCAGCCGTATGGCCTGCGCTGAACTCGTGGTGCGGGAACACCAGGTCTGAACCACCGCCGTTCACCGTGAGCGGCACGTCGAGGAACTCCTGCGCGATGACCGAGCACTCGATGTGCCAGCCCGGCCGGCCTGCGCCGAGCGCGGTCTCCCAGCTCGGCTCACCGTCGCGCGCCCCGCGCCAGAGCAGCGGGTCGAGGGCGTCACGCTTGCCTGGCCGCTCTGGGTCGCCGCCGCGCTCTGCGAAGAGCTCGAGCATGGTCGGGCGGTCGAGGTTGCTTTCCTGGCCGAGGTGCCATGGCGAAGAGACCGCAGCCGCGGCATTATCGAAGTAGATGTCGTCATCGAGGCGGTATGCCGTGCCGCGGTCGAGGAGGCGGCGCACGGCATCCGAAACCTGCGCGATCATCTCGGTCGCCGCGACGTAATGGTCGGGCGGGATGACGCCGAGGCTCTCCATGTCGCGACGGAACAGTTCGGTCTGCTCGGCGGCGAGGGTACGCCAGTCGACGCCGGTCGCCGCTGCGCGCTCGAGGAGAGGGTCGTCGACATCTGTCGTGTTTTGCACGTAGCGCACGGCGTAGCCGGCGTCGAGCCAGAGACGGATGAGGGTGTCGTAGGCGATGTAGGTTGCGGCGTGGCCGATGTGCGTGGCGTCGTATGGCGTTATGCCGCACACATACAGGCCGGCGACAGCGAGCGGCCGCGCCTCAACGAGCTGTCGCGTGGCCGTGTCGTAGATGTGGGGAACGGCGCCATGCCCTGGCAGCCGTGGAACCATGGGACGGCTCCAGGATCTCACCGCACGAGTCTAGCGTTAACAAGGCCGTCGCCGAGTCGGGCGAGAGATGAGAACCGGGCGTCAGAGCGATGGTCCAGCAGCCACACGAAACCGGGAGGGCGCAAACAACGAGGTGGTAGATCCTCCCGCCCCTACCGTGATTCGGGACGAGGATCGATTGCTCGAACACGATGTTCGCATCGTCATTGGGTTGGAGTTGCCCGGTCCTCACCCCTTGGCGGTAGCTGAAAGGCGTAGCGCCGTTCCGGGGAGCCTCCTGGACCGCTATCCTCGGCAACATGCACGCAGCCGCTGGCAGTCGCTCCGCATGAACCCCTCCGAGTTCGCCGTGAAGTGGCGCGGTGTGGCGACCGGCGAGCGGACGTCTGCCGAGTCCACTTCGACGCACGGCTCCGCGGCGAAGAGCTGCCTCTCGCCTGGCAGACCGAACGTTCCCAGACGCAGGTCTTGCGCATGGTGCGCCGCGTGAGGCGGGTGATCTCGGGTAGCCGCAGCGAGCGCGATGGCTGAACGGGGCCGCCCGGTCGTCGGACTCATCGACCACATCAGGTCGCCGATCTACGGCCGCGCCTACGCGCTCATCCTCAGCAGCGCTGTGACCTCCGTCCTGGGTCTCCTCTATTGGACGCTCGCTGCGCGTCTTTACAACGCAGACGACGTGGGCGTGAACGCCGCGCTGATCTCCACCATGATGTTCCTCTCGTACCTTTCCCAGCTGGGCCTGGCCGGTGCGCTGACGCGCTTCATCCCAACGGCCGGCCGGACTACCACCAAGCTGATCCTGGGCTCATACGGCGCGACAGTGCTGATGTCCGCGGCCGTTGCGTCGGTCTTCATCTTGGGGGCAGGGATTTGGGTGCCCGAGGTGCGGTCCCTCGTGGGTACCCCGGCTGCCGCGGCGTGGTTCCTGGCCGCAACGATGGCCTGGAGTCTCTTCACTTTGCAGGACGCCGTTCTGACAGGTCTTCGGCGAACTGTCTGGGTGCCGATCGAGAATACGATCTTCGCTGCGACCAAGGTCCTCCTTGTGGTGGTCCTTGCGGGATCGCTGACAGGCGCCGGGGTTTACGTCTCCTGGACGGTGCCGGCGACGCTGTCCATCGTGCCGATCAACCTCATGATCTTCCGCTGGTTCCTGCCGAGCCACGTGACCCGGCATGGCGACTTGGAACCTGAAGCGAACGTCGGCCAGATCGGCCGCTACCTGGCTTTCGACTTCGGAGGCTCGCTACTTGGCAGCGCATCCACCGCCCTGCTCCCCTTGATCGTTCTCGCTACGTCGGGCGCGAGCGCCAGCGCTTACTACTACATCGCCTGGACCGTCGCCTCTGCCCTGATGATGTTCTCTGTGAGCATGGGTATCTCCTTGAGCGTCGAGGGTGCGGGGCGGCGTTCGGAAGTGGGGCTGGCCATGCGTCGAATGCTCAGACTCCTCGTGGGGTTGCAGCTACCGCTCGTGATCGTGATCGTGACTTTCGCCCCCTTGATACTCGAGGTATTCGGAAGGAGGTATTCCGACGAAGGGGCGATGCTCCTAAGATTCCTCGCTCTGGGAGTCCTGCCGAACGGTGTCAACTCAGTGTGCCTTGGGGTGGCTCGAGCTAGGCGACAGCTCCTCGTTCTCTTCGGGATCCAAGCGGCCCAGGCCGTTTCGTTCGTGGCTCTGGCTGTCGTCTTCTTGCCGGCGCTAGGTATCGCCGGTGTCGGCCTCGCGTTCCTCGTGGGCCAGTCGGCGGTGGCGCTCGTCGCGTTTGTCACTCAGATCGGTCCGCTGCTGCGTGCCGGTCGGCACCAATCGACGACGGAGAGCGAGACCGTTCCGCGGCTCACGGACGCCGGAGAGAGTGCCGGCCCCGGGAGGCCGCCCGAATGAGACCATCTCTACAAGAGTCTAGTGAGGCTCCAAAGCTACCTGAGCGGGGGGTGCGTTCGATCGGGGAGGCGCGTCATCGTCCGGACCACATGTCGCGAAGCCTCCGATTGATCACTCGTGGGGCGGCGAAAAGGCGCAAGACCTGCCGGCCAGGGCGGGTGCGCTCAACCGCCCGTAGTCTGAGGGACAGGGTCCTCCCAGCGTGGCCACCCAGCGCCCACCACGGAACATGGAGCGAGGCCAGTCCCGCGCCGGTCAGCACCTCGGGGAGGTAGAGGGCGCGAGTCTCCGCGCCATGATCCGCGATGAGACCGGCGGGATCGCGAAGGAACGACTCGTTCGGTACGACGCCGTCGTAGTGAACGTGCCAACCGCGAGCTCTTTCCAGGGGATCCCAGCGGGGGACCCGATCTCGGAAGATCTTCCGCTCCCCATGCCTCTGCGACCGGATCGGATAGTGCTTGAGAAGGAAGTTATATGGGAAGACACGCCGCCGCGGGAACGCGGCCTCGTGACCGCCCGAGCGTACGAGATCGACCCGGCAAGCGTTCTTCCAGGCCTTGATCTGCAGCAGCAGGTCACCAGTCCGGCCGAGCTCGAAGTAGTGGAAGTGACCCTCGAAGTCGCTGCCGGGCGTAAACGTGTCATCGATCGGGTAGTAGGTGAAAACGGTGTGATCGACCGCGGAGAAGCCCGCCTGGTCGACACGCCACAAGGAGTCGCGCAGTCCCAGGCCCGGCCAGGGTCCGGACCGTCGCTCGTCGGCATCGTGATGGATGCACCAATCCGCCTGGAGCCCGGCCGCCACCTCGCCTACTCGCCGCAGCAGCGCCCTCAAGACGAATCGGTCGTTACGGGTCTCGGGGAAACGCTCGAAGCCTGTGAGACCTCTCCCCTCGAACCCCAGCGCGATCTCGGCGGTGCGATCGGTCGACCAGTTGTCGATGACGTATACGCCGACGTCGTCGCCGATCAACTTCTCGATGGCGGGCCCGATGACGTCCTCCTCGTTGTAGGCGGTCATGACAGCCACCACTCGGAAATCGTCCGGGACGGCAGGACACTCGATCCTGGTTCGAGCGAGCTCCCTGTCGACGACGATCAGGCGCCCCGACCGCTCGTCGTCTCCTGCGTGGGCTCGCGTTCGCCCCAGGAACTCCGGCTCGAGTCCGCGGCCGGACAGCCAGCTCGAGACCGGCTCCGTGTCATCTGTCGCGATCACCAGGAGCGGCGCGACGGTCACCAGGTCGGCAAGCCCATCCAGACTGCCGTTTGGTGCGCAAAGCTGCGTCGACGCGCCGGCCACCACGACGGCGGCGGTCGATGCGTCGAGCCGGCCCCGCCTGGCGGCCGTCAAGTTTGCGAGATCGAAGACGCGCCCGAACCGGTAGCGCGGCGGTGATTGGCCGAGGTCCTGGCCGGGGACCGAAACGCCGGTCGCACGCAATTCGGGGTAGATGATGGCGAGGTCGCGACTCCACGACAGCCCTACGTCCAAGACGCGTTGCAGCCGGTACAGGGAGGCAACGCGAGCAGCAAACTCGGCCACGTCGGGGTATGGCGTGTCAGCTCGAGCTGGTGCCATGGCGCCGATACGATAGCATCCAGGCGACCCCTGGTCGAGGGCTGCGCCGCCCGTCGGTGGGGCCAGAACGGAGGCGGTACTGCCAGTGCGATTCACCATCGCAGCCCCGTGCTGAACGGGATGCCCTGGCTGCCGCAAGCCATGACCTCCGTCGCGCGCCAGCGAGAAGGGGCGGACTTCGACGTGGAGCACATCGTCCTCGACGGCGGCTCCACTGACGGCTCGCGCGAGTGGCTTGCGCGGGATTAGGCTTGGCCGCGACCCTTGTCGTTTTGGCTAAACAGTCGCACGATTGATAGCTCAGGATGAATTGATGGCGCTCCTCACTCAAGAACCGCCAACCGATACGCATACCTGGTCCGGAGTCCGTTGATGACCAGAGCCACCGTTGTGACGGTGACCTATCAGCATGCGGCGTTCATCGAGTACTGCATCGGCAGTGTCTTGGCCCAGACAATGCATGACTGGGAGATGATCCTCGTCGATGACGGTTCCACGGACGGGACGGCAGAGATCGCGGAATCCATACACGACCCGAAGATCACCGTCCTCCGTCGAGAGCATCAAGGGATAATGGCACTCGGCAGCGCATACGCCCTTGCGCTTGAGCACGCCACGAGTCCCTTTATCGCCGTCCTTGAAGGCGATGACGCTTGGCCTCGAACGAAGCTGGAAGATCAGCTGCCCCTCTTTGACGATCCGGCCGTGGTTCTCTCGTACGGCCCGGCCGGGCTGATGGACCAGTTCGGATGCTTCTACGCTCGGTGCAGCTATTCTGCCCCCGGCCGGATCGCGAGCAACGAGCCCGTCGGCTCCATACTCCCAGCTCTGGCCGACCTCAACTTCCTCATATCCCCCACCGTGATGGTGCGCCGCCAGGCGCTAGTGGGCACGGGGGGGTTCCTGCAACCGGAGGGCGTACCGTACCTCGACCACCCGACGTGGCTCCGGCTCGCAACCGCGGGCAAGTTTGCGCGATGTCCCAGGATCGTAGGCTACCGACGATGCCACCCCGAGCAATGGACGACGACCAGCCTTCTGGAGCCTCCCGTCAATCAAACGGCGTACATTCAAGCGATTACGGACCTGGCACGTGGGCGCCTTGCCCCAGACGTGCTGGTGTCTCTGCAACGGACGATCGAGCGCGGACGGGCTCACCAAGTTGAGGCCCAGGCCGTTCGTCAGGCGCGACTCGCACTCCTGGAGGGCCGGTGGAGCCAGTCAGGCGTGGTGTGGCGCCGCCTCCTTCGAGCGGACCAGCCAGCGGTTCGCGCTCTTGCGGTGTTAGGGGTGATCGCGGCCATCGTCAGAACGGACGTCGAGTGGCTGTTTCGGATTATGGGACTCCAACCCTGGCCATCCCGTCGGCACCAAGCTACACATCACCGCCGAGAACCCTTCGCCAGCGAAGACTGCGGCAAATCCAGTTATGCGAATCCCCCAGGTCGCGTCGATCAGGAAACGCGACGGGGGCTGGAGCCGATGCCGCTCACAACCACATCTCCGCGAGCCAGCGCCGAGCCTGTGCCCGCAAGACTGCCTCTATCCGTCGTGATACCGGTCCGGAACGCAGAGAGCTTCATCGAGGATTGCCTGGCCTCGGTGGTGGCTGCCGCCCCCGCGGAGATAATCGTTGTAGACGGCTGCTCGACGGATCGAACTCTCGACATCGTCGCTGGCTATGGGATCCGCGTCCTGAGCGATGGTGGCCGAGGGGTCGCGACTGCCAGGATGATGGGCGTCCATGAAGCTCGTTCGGAGTTCATCGCCCTGATCGATGCGGACATCGTGCTCCCGGACGGCGCGCTCGCCGCGTTACTGACCGAGTTCCAGAGAGGCGGTTACTCGGCGCTCCAGGCGGGATTACATAGCACGTCCGGGCCAGGCTACTGGGGTCGTGCATTCGCTCGCCACCACAACACCGGCCGAAGCCGCAACTGGCTGGGTGTCATGGCCACGATATTCCGGCGCGAGACATTGATGGCGTACCCGCTCGACGCCTCCTTCCTCTCAGGCGAGGACATCGACCTGAGATGGCGCCTCGGCCGGGCCGGCCTCCGCATCGGCGTCTCAACGAAGACGGTCGTAAGCCACCGCTTTGGCGACACGCTGGAATTCGCACGGGATCAGTGGCGCGCGGATGGGGCCGGGTTAGGGCGTATGGCGCTCACTCACAGCGGCGGCGGCCTCCTTCTCCTGATGCCCCTGGCCGACGCCGTGCGCGGTGTCACAGTCACGACTCTTAGTCTGGAACCGCATTACGTCCCCTATTACCTCATGCACGCGGCGTTCAACTATTCGTCCATGATCAGCACCCTGTGGGCCGCCGCGACGGATCGGCGCCAGCGACGAAGGAAGGCGCGATTACGCAGCAGCGACGGTCCAGTTTCCCCGCGAGCGCCTCGGAAAGTGCTTGGCTGTGCGCCGTTCGAAACCTCGGTCAGTGGCGGGGAGGTTGCATGCCGTTTCGGCGGCAGGGAGCTCGTCGTCATCCCGCCCAGGGCATCGCTCGAAGCCGCGAGCAAGTGCTAGCTCGTCTCGCCGTAGTCCGGGAAAGCAAGGCTAGGGCAATGGCCGCCCATTTCGGCCATTACGCGTGAAACGCGCGGCCAAAACCCGTGAAACCGGCGGCCAATTCCGGCGAAATCAGGTGGCGAATTCGCGTGAAACCGGGTTGCGAAAACCCGTGAAATGCGCACTCCAGGTAGCCCTCAGACCCAGTCATCGACATCGACGCCGTATCTGCGCTTGAGCTCCTCCCGAACCTGATCCCCATCGGGAGCGACCTCCCCTGGCACTACTGCTCTCGCCAAGCGTCGAGCGGCCAGAGCCATAGGGCCCTCCGGGCTACGCAGGAGCTGGCGCTTCACGAATGGGAACCCCCTATCGAGGAGCTGTCGCCAGCCGATGATGGTCGGATTCTGGCCCTCTCGGACGACGCTGCCGTAATTGATGGCGACATCCAGCGTGTACCGCTCGCGATGCAGGAGCCGGCTCAAGCCAATCTCATAGCGCCAGATGACGTCGTCGCGCGACGACTCAACGCGAATGCCCCGCCAGAAACGGGCCAGCGGCGCCTCCCGCAGCGTCTGGTTCTTGAAACCCAGGCAGTAGCTCTGGAGGTGGTGGCCGAACTGAGTGGTATCCGTAAGGCCCCAGACATCGGCCATGGAATCATGAAATCGCGCGAGCAGAGCATCGATTGGCTCGAATGGGCCGGCCAGGCTGTCGTTCATGAGAAGCACCTGGTCGGCTCCGGCCACGACTGGATACCGATCCAATGCCGTGGCCCAGGAGCCAAAGTCGTATCCGGCATTCGGGCGCCGCAGGATCGTGACGCCGGCCGGCTGCGGTTCTGGCCATTCGAGAGGACCTGCTCCCTCCGCGGTGCTCACGACGACCACCCAGTATTCGTTGGCGCTCAGAACCCGCGTGAGTTCGGCCACAGACCTGCTCACCCGGCTGTCTGGCGCCCAATGAGCGATGACTGCGACGCGGGCCGGACTGCTGCAGTCGGCAAGGCGGTCCACGCCCTCGACATGGACTTCTGGTGTCTGGGCGCCCAGAACCAGAGGCTCGCGCCTGGACGGCAACCGAAACAGGCGCCTCACGATGGATGCCTCGTTAATGGCGGCACGCACGAGCCTGTCCTTTTGCTGGAGGGTCAAGAGGGCCGCAGCGGCCAGAGCCAGAGTTGTCATGACCATTCCGGCGACCAGAGCCCCGGCCCTATCGTTGCTGAACCACAGGAACGCCGCCAGCCCGAACGCTCCGAGCGCCGCCAGCGCCATGACGCCGAACGCCACCAACAAGATCCTCCGTGCTTCGCCCCTACCTCCTAGCGTGTCTGTCGCAGCCATCGCGGGCCGCTCCATTCTCGCGCTGTGCTGCGGCGCGCGTCAGGCCGCCGCGTACTGCTAGTTGTCCCTCCGTTCGCAGACTTTGCAGGCCCCATGTCGGCGGCCTCGGCGGCCTTAACCTGCCGTCGGCAGGCCCATCCAGAAGCGCGAGCCGTCGATCGTCACGAGGAGACCGGTCGGCCCGAGGGCCTTCTGCAAAATGCTTCCCCACCAAGGCGCATCGCCGCTCTGGCGGAGTTGGACAGACTGGAAGTTGGCGCCAAGCACGCAGAAGGCAGGCGCCGACAGACCGGGATCGTTCGGGGCGACTTCGAAGAGACTCCTGGAGCGTCCATAGATGAGGGAGCCGGGCAGCGCATCGGACTTCAGCCCGGTCCAGGTATGGCCGTCCAGAGATACCCACTCGAGGTCCACGCCGTTGATCTCTTCGTCGGCTACCAAGGTGTGCTCGTCAAGCTTGCCGACGGTGATGGCCACGCCGTTGTAGCTCGCCGTGGTCCCAATCAGCGCGTCACGTGTCCAGCTCGTGCCGTCGGGTGAGAACCAGAGCGCGGCCTGGTAGAGGCTGGTGTTCGTCGCACCCCACCCTCCAGCGCAGCCTCCCCCTCCCGTACCACTCGACTGGTATCCGGCCTTCTCCATGATGACACCCGGCAAGACGTAGCCACCTGCGAAGGCTTCCGGAACAGAGACGGTGGAGCCCTTGGTCAGGACTGCCGCGGGCAGGGTGCCCGGGGTCCAGGTGCGGCCGTCGGCGGAAGTAAGCAGGGCAGGTCGGGCGTTCGCCTCGGTGAGAGTAATGAACCCTTTTGAGCTTCCCGAGATGATGCCGAAGTTGCCGCCCGGGAACGCGGTCGCCAGATCTACTGCGTTCCAAACGCCGCTCTCGTCGGAGGTCCACATCGCATCGCGAGTGAAGAACGGCACGCTTCCGCAGCCAGCCGTCCAGCACTCGACATAGCCGACCATCAGCAACGAGGCCGGGCCTTCCTGGAATTGCGAGACCTGGAATTCACAGTCGGTTGGGTCATCGTCAATGGTTGATCCCATGTCGGGCGGGTTGGAGTCCCACCTTTTCAAGTCTGCAGTCCAGGCCGAGATATCGAGGGCCGGTCCGGCTAGCCAGCGTAAGCCGTCCGAAGAACCGTAGGGCAGGAGCGTCCGCTTGTACGGGTCCCACATGAACTCGATGTACCCGCGACTCCAACTCTCCAGGGTGGCGTTGGAGTCCCCGTTGGGATCGGAGCGAGGCACGACTGGTGAGTTTCCACCCGGGATCGCGATCCACTTGAGGCCCGTCCAGGTCCCAATCGGGACTGGGCCGAGGCTCGGGAGAGGGCCTTTGGGGAGTGGGGGAGTCGGCGAATCGGTCGGAGTTGCCTCGGGAGTGTCGGTCGCCGACGGGGTGTCGGTCGCGGCTTCTAGCGCCGGAGTGTCGGTCGCCGACGCACCTGGCGAAATGCTCTCGGCCATGCTGCTGAGCGAACTCGAAGGCGAGGGCTGGGGCGAGGCGACAGCCGCCGGCGACGGGCTCAACGACGCCGCCGTGCAGGCCGTGGATACCAACGCAATGACTGCTACCACACCCAGGAAGAAACGGCTCCGGCGCAGCGTGACCGCTCGTTCCACCAGATCCCCGTCTGCTTTGTGCCCCCGTAGGGCAATGGGACGCCGGCCCTCATTACCCAGTGACGGAGTAGTCGGTGGAGGGAACGTGCAACTTCACCGCCAAGCTGTCGGACGGCGGCACGATCCAGCTGCCACGCGCCGTCACGCTTACCGCGGCCGGCACCAATCTCAACTGGATTGGCGGCAAGACTGAGGAGTTGGACTTCGCGATTCTGTCTGACTCCGAGTCGGGCCAGATCACGTGGAACCTCACCTGCACGGACCTCGGGGGTGTCGGGTATGGCGCCAGTGCCTCCGCCTCGGGAACATACGATCTCTCGCTCGCGCCCACGCCTCCGCCCACGAACCCGCCTGCGCCCACGAACCCGCCTGCCCCCACGCCTCCGCCTGCGCCCACGCCTCCGCCCACCAACCCGCCAACGGACACGCCTGCGCCTGCCACCGCCACACCTGCGCCGCAGGCAAGCTAGATCGCGAGGGCGATCAAACCTGGCCGCGCCACCTGTCGAGTCGGGGCTTCGCACCGCCAGGGGCAACGCTAAGCGGCGCACTGCGCAAACCGCCCTACGATGCGCCACACGGGCGGGGTATGTCGTTCCCGCCCCCTGGGAGAGCCCTCGTGTACATCTACGCTCCGCTCAGCCGTTTTGGCGCGGCCCTGCTCCGAGTGACCGTCGGCGTCATCTTTGTGTGGGCCGGTCTGGACAAGCTCTTCAACAGTGGCGAGCCCGGGAAATGGACCGCACAGAGCTTCTTGAAGTTCGCGACCAACGGGACGCTTGGCTGGCCGTTCGTGATCGGGACGCCCGACCCAAAGACGATCTACAACCCGACCCACGACTTCTGGGTCTCGCTCGCCAACAACGACACGGCGATGACGGTCGTCAATACCCTGGTCGTGGCCGGGGAGCTGTGCATCGGCATCGCGCTCATCGTGGGCATCGTCACCCGCTTTGCCGGCGCCATGGGCGCCCTCATGATGGCCTTCTTCTTCCTCGCCGGGTGGAGCTTTTCCAACGGCATAGTCGAAGAGCACGCCACCTACGCGGTCGTCCTGCTGGCACTGGCCGGCATGGGTGCCGGCAACTACTACGGCCTCGACCGGATGCTCGGCGATCGCTTCCCGGCCTGGTTCCGAAACTGGTTCATGTCGGGCGACCACAACCCGCCGGCGCCGGTTGCGGTGGGCGCGACGAGCTAGAGAAGACGGGCGGGTTCGAGGTACAAGCCATGACGCTGCGCCGCAGGCTCTTGTGGGTTCTAGCGACGGCGGTCGTAATCTGCGCCATTGCGGCCGCCGGGCTTGTGGTTCACGTTGGCGCCGTCGAAGGGGCGCCTGCCCAGACCCCGTGGCAGTATCTCGGCCCTGCCACGACCGCAAACCCCTAGGCGATGCGACCAGGAATGGCACCCTGCAGGGCAACAAGACACTGACGTTCGTCATCGGAGATCACCTGGGGGCAACTCAACTATCCATCCGGACTCTCGCCATCCCTCCGGATCGAGCCGCCTATCGTGGCCGCCGGCCCGGCGCTCGCGCTCGACGTCGCCACTCCCTCGGAGCCAATCGTGCTCGGACCGGATCGGCAGGCTGCCGTTCGCGAGGTGGAGGTGCGGTGGCGGCCCACCGGGAGCAGTCCGTTGCCCACCGCGACGCTGGAGGTCGCGACCTCGCCGTCAACGCGCGGAGGGGTGAACGTGCTGGGAGCGGCGTACGACGTGACGGATGTCGCCGGCCCCGTCTCCTCGGCACTGCCGCAGTTCGGCGGGTATGAGGAGGATCCGTTTGCCCATTGCCGCCCGGGCATCGAATGCGTCCGGCGATTCCTGGTGACCTTCGTGTTGAAGACGGGCGACACGACCACCTACAACTGGCAGCTCATCGTGCATCGGACCGACCTGTCGAAGGTCATGCGGGAGACGACGATCCCGGTCGCGCTGGAGATCATCGCCTCGGCCGACCCGATCGGAATGCCGTCCACGCTCCACCTCGAAGGCGACTTCACCTACACGTCCACGCATGATCTTGCGCCGATCCCTCTGCGGGTCCGGAGCGAAATCACGGCGCCGTCCGAAGGCTCGCGCATCCCGACCAGCGGCTTCACAGCTCCGATGTGGCCTATTCCCGGCCTGATGCGGTTCTCGGTTGCCTTCGCGAGAGACCCTGGAGACGATGCGTGGGTCTCGGTGGATGTCGATCCTGGCGTGGACTGCGCTGGTGCCGTTTCGGGAGGCCCGGGAACCCCGTTGGTTCGGAATGCTTTCGTGTTCTGTGCCCCTGACACGGTGTGCCCGAACCTGACCTTCTACGTCACGCCGGCTATCCGCCCAGAGCTGGTCGCATGGCCGGACCGTTTGCCGTCCACTGGAGCCTGGATCTGAGGGTGTACCCGTATCCCGGCGTCCACGACGTTCTCGAACGGGTGCCTCAGGGGCCGGTCGCACCGCCGTCGACGCCCTAGGTTGCTGCCGGAGACGGGCTGACGGCGGCGAATGCCCGCCGCAGGCCGAGCGCCAGCGGGAGGAGCAGGGCGGGGAGCGCGACGAGATCGCCCGGATCGGCAAGGACGCGCGCGGGCATCGGGGTGCCCAGAGGCTTTGCAGCAGCGAGCGCCGCTGGAATGCCGGCCAACCACTGCCCGAAGCCGATCGCCGTGCCGAATGCCTCGGCTCCGGGCGCCGCCGTCTTGACCAGCACGAACCCGAGGCCGGTCACCACCACCGACGCGACCGCGGATCTCCGGCTGGGCCAGCGCCAACGGTCGGCGAACAGGAGCGCAAGCTCCCAGGCGCCCAGGAGCAGCAGCGGAAAGAACGCCAGACCAGCGACGTCCGACAGCTTGCCGGTGATTTGCCCGGGGTAGGCGGCTTTGAGGACGTGGTCGTTGAGGACCATGAGTGTCAGGGCCGCGAGCGCCACTGGGTCGAGGATCGCGTCACCGGCCACCTCGCTCTGCCGAGCTGAGCCAGTAGCCATGCGCCTACCTTAGCCGACGTCGACTACTCGCTCGTGGCGGTCGCGGGCCCCGAAGAGGCGCTCTGGGTGGAGCGCGCTTTGGCCGGAACGGTGTGGCTCGAGCTGCGAAGGGTCTGAAGAGGCCGATGCGCCGGCTGAAGAATGAGCGTTGCCTTCCGGCCGTAGCCTGGGGGCGGCCGTTAGGCATCAAACATCGCCCGCGGCGGGCAAAGTGCTTGACGTATCCGCGGGTTCGGCCTAAACCTCGGCTGACCGTTCCCCCGCCCCAGCCGGGGCGCCACTGGTATTGGGGCGGTCTCCGGCAGGCCCGTCGTCGGGCCGGGATCTCGTCAGGGGAGGAGACGCGATGGAAGCCGTGACCATTGGAGCATTGTTCCTGCTCTCACTGTACTTGCCGGCCTCTGCTGCCGACCCGTCGGTGACGGCGGCCGGCACAGACACCCCGCTGTTGATCGTCCTCGGGATTGGAAGCGCCGCAGGAGTTGGAGCGCTCTTGAGCCTGACGGGCCATGCCGTCTGGAACATCTGTTGGCCGTACAGTTCGACCGGCGGTTGGAGGCAGGTATTGCCGAGGCGCTATTTCCATTGGGTTCACAGCGATTTCCGATGGGAGATTGCGGAGAAGCTGGGCCCCTATTGGGACGTGGCCGGGGAGCCTTGTCCGCGGGGCGGCGATCGAGCGATCGTCTCCACGGCCTTCCTGCTCTACACGGAGGCTCCGGCCGAGGTTCGAGGGTGGATCCGCCGGCGTCACAACAGGTTCAGCGACGCGCTCTCCGCCGCCGCGGCGATCCTGATGGGGGTCGTATCGGGCTTCGCGCTCTACCCGGACTTGAACGGGATGCGGTTGGGGCTGGTATTTGCACTCGTCGTTGTCGCCATTCTGACATTCGCCCATGGTCTCGAAGCCAGGCACCAATCCATCGCGATGGAGAAGTACTGGTTCCTTCTGCGCGCGCACCACATGCTCGGGCCGGATCCTGCGACGCTGGTCGCTCTGGAGCCCGGCGGCGAGATCACAGTTCGACCAAGTCTGCGTCCGGCTCGACACTGACGCTTCCTCGGCGCCGATGAGGTTGCGAGCAGCCTGGCGTCGAACGAGCCCGCCGCAATCCGGGACACCGGTGCACAGCCCTCGTCGCCTAGAGCGGCCTTCAATTGTCGGGAGCGGAGCGGGCTATGCGCTGGCTGGAGGCGGCGGGCCGTAGATTTCCACGGAACTGAGGTACGTCGTTCCGTCGATGCCGCCGAAGATGAGAACAAGGCCATCGGCCAGGACGACCGAGGCGGCGCTCTCGCGGGCGGCCCCCAGCGCAGGCCCGGCCGTGAAGGTCGAGAGAGCGGGATCGAAGATTTCCGTCGCGTCGGTGGTGTCTCCGTCGAAACCACCGGCGATGAGGACGGTGCCGTCGGGCAGAAGCGAAACAGTCGGGTAGGCGCGAGAGGTCGTCATCGGCCCGACGCTGCGGAAGGTGCCGGACGTCGCGGAGAAGACCTCGGCCGAATCGAGAGCGTAGAACTGGGTGTCGGTGCCACCGAGCACGAGGACCGTGCCATTCTGGAGAAGAACGGCCTTCGCGTACTGGCGCGCCTCGAACATCCCTCCGGTCTTGGCGAATTTGCCCGTGGTCGGGTCGTAGATCTCGGCGGTGTCTAGAGCTTTGTCGAGGTTGTCACCGCCGACGAGCAGAACGCGACCGTCCTGGAGGAGCACGGCATCCTGTCCGCCTCGGCCGCTGGTCATGGCGCCGGTCTTGGTGAACTTGTTCGTCTTGGGGTTGAAGATCTCGGCGGAGGAGAGGTGGGCGCCCTTGTTGTAGCCACCAGCGATCAGGACTCGTCCGTCGGCCAGAAGCGTCGCTGTGTGCTCGACTCGGCTCGTGGTCATCGAACTGATCGCGGTGAATTTGCCCGTCTTGGGGTCGTAGGTCTCGGCCGTGGCAACACGGTACTGACCGTCCGTGCCGCCCGTCATCAGGACTCGCCCGTCATTTAGCAACGTGGCGTCTTGCCAGAGTCGCGCCGAATGCATGCTGCCCGTCGCCGTGAATTTGCCGGTGGCCGCGTCGTAGATCTCGGCCGTGTTCGTAGGCTTGCCCTTGGCAATCTCGCCGCCCGCGATCAGGACACGGCCGTCCTGGAGCAGCGTCGCCGTCGGGTCCATTCGCGGATGGATCATCGTGGCGGAGGCAGCCGTAAACACCGGCGGGGGAGTAGGAGTGGCCGTCGGAGTCGCTGTCGGCGTGGGCATCTCCGTGGGGGTGGCCGTGGGAGCCGGCGTCGAGCTTGCGGCCGCGACCGTGCTCGGCGGTGGCGTTGCCTTGGAACCCGAAGAGATCGCGCCGCTGGCTACGACGCCCCCGACGAGAACGACGACCAGTGCGATCCCGCCGACTATGAACAGTGGAGCTCGACGGGAGCGCTTCACCGCCGGCGTGGCCGGTGCCGCTGCTCCGAAGTAGGCCGGGGCACTCCCCGGGGCCGAAGCCCACGGCTGATCGCCGGCCGGCGGCGGAGTAGCGCCCCACGGGGCCTGCGGCGGAGTGGCGCCCCACGGGGCCGGCTGGCCTGCAGCAGTCAGCTGGCGGCCACAACGCGGGCAGACGCCTTCGCCCGCAAGCGGCAACGGCCCTCCACAAAACTGGCAGAAGCCCGCGGGCGGAATCTGACCCTCGGCCATCGAACAACTCCCTCAAACCGCATGCGCTCGTCCACAACCACACCGGAGGCGTGCTCGCAACGGGGACAAGCGGGGCAGGACTGACGGTCTCGCCGCCGAGCGAAATTGTACGCTCCGGGCAGGGTCGTTTCCGTCCGCTAACTGTCGTCTAGCTGTCGCCACGACGGCAACAGCGGCAGCTGAAGGCTGGTTTGGTAGATCGACTCGATGCACCGGGACTCGCGGGACGTCGTTCTCGGGGGCTGCCGAGGATAAGGGAACGGCCCAATTCCGGTGCAGTTGCCTTTACGCATCCCTCGTGCCGCGCCTGAGCCCCACCCCGCCCACTCTTTCGGCCGGTTGTTCCAGCGGGAGTGAGTCGTAGGATGCTGGCCGGACACCTATGCCGGAGGGAACATGCGAAACCCGTACGACAGCGGAGCCGTGCGCCCGGTGAGGAGCCGGCACGTCGGCTCTGAAGAAGGCCCGCGCCCATCAAGCCTCGACAAGGCCACCGCCGCATCGGGCGGCCCCAGCGGCTCCACGGGCCCGCGCCCGGGCTCCGACGGCGAAGCGCACCTGCGTGAGATCCTGGAGGCCGCGGAGGCGTCCCTGCGCAGCGTCACAGACAACCACCAGGCGATGATCGCGGCCTCGCCGCTGGCGACGATCGCCCTGGACCTGGAAGGCCGGATCACCCTCTGGAATCCCGCCGCGGAGCGGACGTTCGGCTGGACGCGGGCAGAGGTGGTCGGCCGAATCCTGCCGCATGTCCCGCCGAGCGAACTGCCCGAGATCCGCGAGATAATGCGGCGCGTCTCCGCCGGCGAGGTGATCGGCGGCATGGAACTGCGCCGCCAACGCAAGAACGGCGGCGCGGTCCTGGCCGAATTGTATGCCGCGCCGCAACGCGATCCCGACGGCCGGATCGTCGGCGTCATGGAGCAGCTGGCCGACATCACGGAGCGTCGGCAGTACGACGAGGCCCTGCTCCAGGCCCAGAAGATGGAGAGCATTGGCCGCCTGGCCGGCGGGATTGCCCACGACTTCAACAACATGCTGACCGCGATCTCTGGTTTCGCGGACCTCCTGGTCCAGGATTTGCCGGAGGAAGGCGACGCGAGGGACAGCGCCGAGACGATCAAGCGGGCGGCGTCGCAGGCAGCCGCCCTGACGCAGCAGTTGCTCGCCTTCTCGCGACGCCAGGTTCTGCAGCCGGTCGTACTGGACCCGGACGCAACGATCGAGGCGCTGGAGCCCATGCTCCGCCGGCTCATCGGGGAGGACGTGGACCTGCGGGTGAGCCTCCGAGCCGCCCCGTGGCGGATGCGCGTCGACCCGTCCCAGCTCGAGCAGATCGTAATGAACCTGGTCGTCAACGCCCGTGATGCAATGCCCGACGGCGGACGGATTGTCGTCGAGACGGGCCGGGCCGCATTCGACTCGGCCTATGCCAGCGAGCACTTCGAGGTGACGCCGGGAAACTACGTCATGGTCGCGGTCAGCGACACCGGCATCGGCATGGACATGGCCACCCGGCAGCACATCTTCGAACCGTTCTTCACCACCAAGGAACCGGGCAAGGGTACGGGCCTGGGGCTGGCGACGATCTACGGCGTCGTCCGACAGAGCGGCGGCCACATCTGGCTCTACTCCGAGCCCGGCCAGGGCACGACCTTCAAGGTCTACTTCCCGGTGGTAGCGGATCCGATCGCTGAGCCCGAGGCGCTTCCCGCCGATGTCGCCGGCGGCACCGAAACGATCCTCCTGGTCGAAGATGAGCCGCACGTCCGCGAACTGGCCCGAACGATCCTCGAGCGGTTGGGCTACACGGTCCTGGTCGCTGCCGATCCGCGCGAGGCCCTGGCCATCGTGGCGTCCCACTCCGAGCGGATCCACGGGCTCGTCTCGGATGTTGTGATGCCGGTCATGAGCGGCCCGGAGCTGGCGCGCCGGATCCGCCTGATGAGGCCGAACATCAGGACGCTCCTCCTCTCCGGCTACACGGACACAATCATCGACAACGACGACCAGCTAACCGGGAATGACGGCTTCCTCTCTAAGCCGTTCACGGCAAACGACCTGGCCGGCAAGGTGGCTGAAGTTCTCGCACTGCCGGGTGGGCATGGCATCGGCGCCGGCCATCGCGCTACGGCCGGGCGGGCCGCGGGCCGAGCCCTGCGCTGATTCAGGCAGACTCGGGCGCTGCGCGGTCCTTCGGCTGCCCCGATCCGACCACCGTCGTGGGCGCGTTGTGCACGTCCGTGACGGCGGGAATCTTGCCTCGGCCCCCTGCCTGGTAGTCGGAGAAGGCCTGGATGGCCTCCTCGCGCGTGTTCATCACGAAGGGTCCATCCAGGCGACGGGCTCGCCGATCGGCCGGCCGCCCAGGATCAGGAGGTCGAGGTTCGGGCTGCGGCTCTCCTGAACCTGCCGCGCGGCCACCTCGAGCGTGTTCCCGTTCCCAAAGACCGCGAGCTGGCCCATTTCTACCGGCCAGACCTCGGCGCCGACCGTGCCGTGTCCGGCCATCACGTAGAGTTGTGGGCGGCCGTCGCGGCCCGCGCCGATTTCAGGACTCCTTTAGCAGCGCGTGGCTAGGTATTCGCGGTCGATGCGCGTATCGTCGTACGTACGCGTCTCCACATGAGAGGTAACTGCAAATGAAGCCATCCCACACGCGCTGGTTCGTACTCGCTCCGATTGGGGCGTTGCTGTTCGCGGGTGTGGCGTCCGTCGCCTTCTCGCTGGGTGTGGCCTCCTCGGGCCCAGTGGCCCAGGCAGCACAGCCGACGACCATCCCCGGCCATCCCGAGCTCGGGCCCGGCTGGCATGCGCCGACCTCGCTGGGCGGGGCATCCAGCCAGGTGACCATCGCGATCACGAAGATCGACGGCAGCAAACTGTCGCTGCAGACCACGGACGGCTGGACCCGGATCATCGACGCAACCGGCGCCACGGTAACGAAGGGCACCCAGACGATCGCCCTTGGCGATCTCAAGGTCGGCGACCAGATCACGTTCCGCGAGTCGCGCCAGAGTGATGGCACCTACAAAATCACGACGATCCAGGTCTTCGTGCCGACCGCGGCCGGAACCGTGTCGTCGGTGGCGGACGGGTCGGTGACCATCACGCAGATCGGCGGGTCGTCGCGGACGCTCACGCTGACCGGATCGACGACGTACACCCAGGGTGGCGCCAAGGTCTCCAAGGCCGCACTTGTCGTCGGGGTCCGGATCTCCGCGCAGGGCACGGTCGACTCTTCCGGCAACTTCACGGCGACAGCGGTCACGATCACGCCCTCGGCCGTCCTGGGCACGGTCGCGAGCAAGACGGCGACGTCGATCGCGGTCACGACCACGGCCGGCAAGACGGTCACCGTGAACGTGTCGTCGACCACGAAGTACAACGTGCGAGGCGTCGCCTCGCCGACGCTCGCCGATGTCAGAGTCGGCTATCGAGTGCAGGCCCAGGGCACGCTCAACGCTGACGGCTCGCTCACGGCCACGGCCGTTTCGGCCAGCCCGGCCGATCAGCCGGGCTTCGGGCCGGGCGGCGGCTTCGGCGGATCCGGCAGGGGCGGCGGAAGGCGCGGCCAGCCGTTCCCACTCCCATCTGCCGGGGCATCGGCCCCGAGCATCTAGCCCGCGGCGTCGCGCGCGGCGGGCCCGTTTGGCGGCTGACCGCCGGTCGGGCCTGGTATCAGGGCTGGCGGCGCGCCGGCTTTGGCCTCGGTTCATTACGCTCGCGACGCTCGGCCTCGTCCGGCAGACGATCGCCCGCTTCCTTGCCCCGTTTCACCTGGCTGTCGAGAACCTGCTTGAACTGCTTGGCGAGACCTGTCCTCATGCCGGCTCGTGCATGAGCCTCGGCATCCCGATCCCGCCGCCGCTCCCGGGCAGCCTCGGAAGGAGGCAGGTCTTCGTCGTACCCGTCCATGACCTCTGGGTTCGCTCCTTTCTCGCGGCGACCTGCTACGATCCGGCCGCGATGGAACTCTACGGCGTCCGTATCCCTACGATCGTCACCGACAACGTGGCCGCCCGCTGCTCAGGTTGCGGAGAGCCAATCGAGGGCCGGCCCTGGCGGGTCAGCATCCTCGACATCGTAGCCCCCGAGGCGCCCGTTTCCTGGTCGGAGTCCGCCAGGCTCAACCCCGGCCCGTTCGAGTTCCACAGCGATCCGAGCCACGTTCTTGCCTGGATGGCCGCTCGCGGGACGCTCTTCTGCCGCCGGTCCCAGGTTCGCGAAGTCATGCGGCCGGTCTGGGTGCCGACCGAACCTGTCCGACTCGGGCTGTGTGACGGAATCCATCGCGACGATCACGAGTTCATCGACCCGGCTACGATGGCGGCCGATCCGGCCCCTTCCGCTGCCGATCGAAGCTGAGGGCAGATGCGAGTACGCAAGGCGGTCTTCCCGGCTGCGGGTTGGGGAACCCGTTTCCTTCCGGCCACCAAGGCCCAACCCAAGGAGATGCTCCCTCTCGTTGACAAACCGGTCATCCAGTACGCCGTCGAAGAGGCGGTCGAGGCCGGCATCGAGCAGGTCATCATCGTCACCAGCAGCCAGAAGCGGGCTATCGAAGATCACTTCGATATCAGCACGGAACTGGAGCAGCTCCTCGAGGCCCGTGGCGACATAGAAATGCTGCGGCAGATCCGCGCCATCTCGGATCTCGCCCAGATCTCCTACGTGCGCCAGAAGGAGCAGCTGGGCCTCGGTCACGCGGTCCTGATGGCCAAGGACCTTGTCGGCCACGAGCCGTTCGCCGTGATCCTGTCCGACGACGTCGTGGTGGGAGAGCGGCCATGCATAGGCCAGCTCATCCACGCCTACCAGGAGACCCACAGCTCGGTCGTAGCGGTGATGGAAGTGCCGAACTCGGAGACGAGCCGCTACGGCATCATCGCCGGCGAGCCGGCCGCCTCGGGCGACGAGCGCCTCTACAAGGTCACGGGGCTCGTGGAGAAGCCCGCACCGGAAGACGCGCCTTCCAACCTCGCGATCATCGGCCGCTACATCCTGACGCCCAAGATCTTCGACAAGCTCGAGCAGACGCCTCGCGGCGCGGGCGGCGAGATCCAGCTGACAGACGCGATCGAGGCGCTCATGAAAGAGCAGGACGTCTACGGCTACGCCTTCGATGGCGTGAGATACGATGCCGGAACCACGATGGGATGGCTCAAAGCGTCTGTAGAACTGGCGCTGCAGCGGCCGGACATTGGAGACGAGTTCCGGCATTACCTGCAGACGCTCGACATTAGCTGAGTCATGTAGGTCCGGAGCGCCGCCGGGGTTCGGGCGGGGCATCTGAGCAATCTGTAAGGGGTTCAATCGTGGCCGAGATCGGAAGCGTGATCGGGGGCCGATACAGGCTCCTCGAACTGCTGGGCGACGGCAGCTTCGCGGCCGTCTTCCGGGCCGAGGACCTCGAGCAGAAGCGGGACGTCGCCGTCAAGCTTCTCCGCCCCGAGTTCGCCGGCAATCCGGACTTTATGTCGGACTTCCGCTGGCAGGCGCGGGCCGCGGCCAGCCTCAGCCACGAGAACATCGCCTCAGTCCTCGATTTCGGCACGGATCCGCTGGGCACATTCCTGGTAACTGAATACGTGGACGGAGCGGACCTGGCCACTCTCCTGGCCCGCAACGGACCCGTTCCGCCGCGACGTGCCGCGCGGGCCGCCGCCGAGGTGGCCCGCGCTCTCGCGGTCGCTCACGCCCGCGGTCTCTTCCACGGCGACCTCCGCCCCGGCAACGTGATGGTCAGTCGCGACGGTCACGTCAAGGTCACGGACTTCGGCGTCGCCCGCGCGGCCGCGGCGGTCTCGGATGCCCTGTCTTCCAACATCAAGCGCCGTGACGACGCCGTCTCTGGCGGCGTGGGCGCGGCCGGCCACCGGCCCGCGGCGGTCCCGTCGGAATCGGCGGACGTCGACGCCCTCGGCAGGCTCTTCTACGAGATGCTGACCGGTCGGGTGCCGTGGCCCGGCGATACTCCCGAGGCCCGAGCTGAGGCCAGGCGGGCGGGACCGCCGCCGCGGCCGTCGAGGATCAACCCGGCCGTTCCCGCGGCCCTGGACGACATCGCCCTGCGGGTATTCGCCCCCGCACCACCGTTGCGCTATGCCTCGGCCGGGGCGCTGGCCGGGGCGCTCACGTCGTTCCTGGACGGCGCCGCGCCTGCAGAACCGGCCGCCCCGGTCGTAGCGGCCCCGGCAGTCCCGCCGGCTCCCGCGCCTGTTTCGCCCTACTCGGCCGGCGCCACTACCTTCGCAGGTATTGGCGGATCCGCGACGGCAGGTGCCGCCGCAGGGGCCGCTGCAGGGGCCGCTGACGGCGGTACTGCCGGCAGGGGCCAGCGGGTCTTCGCGCCGGGCGCCTACGCCTCCGGAGCGCCGGGAATAGACCAGTTCGGCAACGACGAAGACGAGATGAACGGCTACTCACCCGAGCCCCAGCGGCCGCGTAGGCCGATCCATCGTTCGGCGGATCCGGAGCCGGAACCCGAGCCGTCGGGCGCCAGCCCATGGGCATGGGTCGCCGGGGTCCTCGGCATTCTGGTGATCGCAATCATCGGAGTGATCATCATTCTCCTGTTCAATGGGAGCGCGTCTTCGGCCACCGTGTACGCGCCGTACCTGGTCAATCTCTCGTCGGCACAAGCGCAGCAGACCGCCGCGGCCCAGGGCCTCGTGGTCACGATTACCACGACGCCGAACGACACGGACAAGGCCGACGGCACGGTGGTGGACCAGAACCCCGCCGCCGGCATTGCCATGCACAAGGGCGACACGATCAACATCACGATCCTCGGAGGCCAGGCTCTGGTGCAGGTGCCCAACCTCGTCGGTCTGACCGAAAGCGACGCCCTGTCGCGGCTCCAGGCCGCCGGACTCCAGGCTGGCGTGCGAACCGACCAGTACGACCCCACGTTCCCGGTCGGGCAGATCATCAGCACGAACCCGCGCCAGGGGATCTCGGTCCAGCGCAATTCCACGGTGGACTACGTGGTGTCCAAGGGGCCGCAGCCCACCGACACGCCGACTCCTACTCCTACGCCGACTCCTACGCCGACGCCGACTCCTACGCCGACGCCGACGCCGACTCCAACCCCGACCCCCAAGCCGACGCCAACGCCCACACCGGCTCCAACGCCCACACCGGCTCCGACGCTGACTCCGGCGCCGACGGTCTGAGCTATCCCTTCCGGGTTACCGCGCGTATGCCGCGGCGCCAGCCGGTCGGCTCGGAGTGGCCCGGCACGGGTCCCCACGGTCGCGAGCGAATAGAACCAACGTGCTGCTGCCCGTGGGGATCTGGTTCGCGGACCGAGCCCGACTCGGTCCACATGCCGTGGTTTGGTGCATCCTTGTCCGGCCCCACGTCGGTCGAGGCGGCTGCTCCCCACATGCCGGTCTGCTCCGCGGCGCTTGTTGACGCCGGTCCCGCGACGCGGCTCGTGGCCACCGCCGTCGCGGCCTCAAGGGCGCCGTCCAGCATGTGAATGGCCTCGGCCGGGGTCCTTTCCCAGCACGAACGCTCTTCCTCGCCGGTCAGCGGCTCGCGGCGCCTGTCCAGGGCGCAGTAGCCGAGCCGGCCGGCGACAGATCTTCGGAAGTGGCGGCAGGTCGCGCAGGAGGTGGTGGAGCGACGGCAAACCCAGCACCGCGACGTCTCCGGTTGCGGTGATCCACAGTGCGGGCAGCGCCAGCTCGCCATGTCGCGATTGTAGCTGCGAAGCGCGGCCACGGATAGCGGCCGCCCAGCCGCCTCAGACTCGATTCGCGACGCGAGACGCAGGCTCGGATCGGTCCGCACGGCGGGCCGCCTAGGTGGTGACGATGGCGGTCGTGGCCGAGACCTGATCGCCCGCCGGAGAAGTCAGAAGCACGCTGGCGTTGCCGTTGCCCACCGACGCACCCGAGATCGTCGCTTGCCACGTCGCCGTCCCGGTGGCGTCCGTCGTGAGCTCGGGTGAGACGATCGGGGCGAGGCCCTCGATCGCGACCGTGAACGTGGCCTTGGCGTTGGCGAGGGGCCCGCCGTTGAGCGAAGTCGCCCGGAGCGTGATCTTGATCGTGGTCTGCTTCGAAGCGGCGAATTTGCTCGGCGAAACCGACAGGTGAGCGGCCAGCTGGCCGTAGTCCCGGTTGACGGTCAGGCTGGTCGAAGCGGAATTCCCGGCCAGGTCCGTGGCCGACAAGTCGATCGTGTTCGGGCCGGCGACGACCGGGACGGTTAGCTTGAACTTGCCGTCGGCGCCCACGACCTGATTGCTGACCGCTCCGCCGAGGACCTCCTCGCTGCGGATCGTTATGGTGGCCCCGGCGTCCACCGTGCCGGTGACGTTCAGAGTCGAGGTCGACACCTTGGCCCCGGATGCCGGGGACGAGACAACGATCTTTGGCGGCGACGTCTTCAGGATGTAGGTCACGATCGGAGACGGCTGGCCTTCGCTGCCCGAGGTGACGAGCGTCGCCACGAAGGAGTTGCTGCCCACCTTCAGGGTCAAGGCCGGAGTTCCGAACCGGGTCGTTCCACCCACGACGACGTTGGCGACCACGGCTCGATCCCCGGTCTTGCCAAGCAGGTAGACCCGCACCGTGTAGCCGGTCTTGCCGACCGTGGCGGTCGGCACCGTTCCCGCGAGCACGACCGTGGCCTGGTTCGTGTAGCCGCCGGCATCCGGAGTGTCCAGCGTAGGCGTCTCCAGCGCCACGCCCGAAGGCGGCACGGTCGCCGGAGCTTGCGACGTGAGGTGGCTCACGGCGTTGCCGAAGGCCGATCCGATGCCGCCGATGAAGCTCGTCGCCAGGCCCGTTCCGACGACCAGCGTGAGCAGCCCGAGCATGCAGATCGCGGCCACGATCACTATCGCCACGGGGCCTGGGATCTGCGGTCCGGTGCGGATGGGACGGTAGCGGCGGATGAGGTCCGACGGCGGGGCGGAGGCCCGAATCGTTCGTCCCGGCAGCCGGTCGCTCGATGGCGGCCGGGGCCGTACGTGTGCGGCTCGTCGTTCTCGCATCGGCATGCGGATATTGTCGCATCACTGGGCCAGGGAACTCGCCGGAAAGACTCTTGCCCCCCGAAAGTGCGCCGACTCCTCGTTGGTAGGGTCTGCTCGCGGCAAGCGCGCCAGCCGTGCGCGCCTCGGGCGGATGGATGTACTCTGCTGTAGAGAGCGGCCGTCCAGGTGCGTTCGCTCAGGTTCGAGGCGACAGTGCAGGCACGCGATCCAAGGCCAGATCGGCCCCGCAACCCGGACGATGTGTCGACCGGGAACCGGGTCGCGCCCCCGAACCGATTCGGCCCCGGCGTCGGGTTCAGACCCGGCCCGCGCCCCTCATCGCCGCACCCGAGCGGTCGAGTCGACACGCGCACTGTCCCCCGGTTCCCGATGACCCATAGTGACCCGGGCACCCCGAGCCGCTACCCGACGATGCCCATGACGCGCCGTGGTTTCGGCCTGCCGAACCTCCGCCGCAACGTCTGCCCGCACTTCTACATGACCGGCAGTCGCGGGGCCATCCCGATCCAGGCGCCGCACCTGCTCAAGGCTCTTATCCGCCAGGATCAGAACGTCTCTCGCTGCCAGCTCCGCGGCGGCGTGCATCTCGAGCAGGGCTATGTCAACGACGTCTGCCTAACACCCCGGTTCAACCAGTGCGTCTTCTATGAAGACGACCTGTCGAAGGATTGACGCCGAACCGGCTCGCCTACGCCGAGGCGCTCTCCGCGCTTGAATCGCGCGGTCGATTCGGCATACGCCTCGGACTGTCGAGGACGCGCGCGCTCCTGGCCGGTCTCGGCAATCCAGAGCGCGACTTCCGTGGCGTTCTGATCACGGGAACCAACGGCAAGGGCAGCGTCCACGCGCTGGTCGCTTCCGCCCTCACCGCGGCCGGTTGCCGGGTTGGCCAGACGCCGAAGCCACACCTCGTCACCTATCGGGAGCGGCTACAGATCGGCGGCGTCCCGGTAGACCCGGAGACCTTCGCCCGGCTCACCGGAGAGGTACTGTCCATCTCGGACCGCGTTGCCCGCCGGCACGGCGACCCAACCGAGTTCGAGCTGCTGACTGCGATCACGTTCCTGTGGTTTGCCGAATCCGACATCGATCTGGCGGTGGTCGAGGTCGGGCTGGGCGGGCGGCTGGATGCCACTCACGCGTGGGACGGGGGAGTGGCCGCCGTCACGAACGTGAGCCTGGACCACATGGACCGGCTCGGCGACACGGTCGACGCGATCGCCAGGGAAAAGGCCGCGATCATCATGCGCGGCGACCTGGCCGTAACCGGGGCAACCGGCTCGCCGCTCGAGATCATCCGGCGGCGTGCCCGCGGAGTGGCCGCTCCCCTGACCGTGGTCGAGCCGGCGCCTATTCTGGCAGTGGACCGCAACGGCGTCGAAGTCGACCTGGGACTGCTGGGGCCGGTACGGATCGGGCTGCGCGGCCGCCACCAGGCCGCCAACGCAGCCGTGGCCGATGCGATCGTGGATGCGTTCGGGGCGGCCGGCATCGCCACGGTCCCCGACGCGGCCCGCCGGGCCGGCTATGCCTCCGTTCAGTGGCCGGGCCGCCTGGAGCTGGTCGAGACAGGCGGCCGCGAGGTCCTCCTGGACGGAGCCCACAACCCTGCCGGGGCGGCCACGCTGGCGAGTGCGCTCGACGAGTTGGGGCCGCTCCTGCGACCCGGCCAGGCCACGCTCGTCCTGGCGATCATGGCCGACAAGGATGTCGACGGCGTCATCGCCGCCCTCGCGGCCTCGGCGTTCCTGCGCAAAGCCCGGGTCATCTGTACCGCCCCGTCCGGCGGCCGGGCCCTGCCGGCCGACCGGCTCGCGTCCCGCTGGAGTGCCCTCGCCGGTCGGCCGGCCGAGGCGATCGCCGAACCGGCCGCCGCCCTGGACGCGGCGCTCGCCACGGGGGACGGACCGGTCGTTCTGGCCGGGTCGCTGTATCTCGTGGGAGCGGCGCGAGCCATACTCGTCTCGGATCCGCTGCTCATCCCCGACCCGCCGATCCCGCACCTGGAGACCGTGCCGTGACCCCGGCCGAGCCCGCCGCGCGCGCACCCGGCGCCGCCGAACCCGGCGCCGCCGAATTCCGCGCCGCCGCGCGGTCGACGCCGCCGCCGACGCGCATCGGCCCGCGGGTGTTCGAGTGGGGGACTCGAACGTTTGTGATGGGCATCGTCAACATGACTCCGGACTCGTTCTCGGGCGATGGGCTCCTGGCGACTGTCGCGGACGCACGAGGCGCGGCCGTGGAAGCGGCCGTGATCCAGGCGCGGCGCATGGTCGAAGAAGGGGCCGACATCCTGGACGTGGGCGGCGAGTCCACTCGCCCGGGCCATGACACGGTGCCGGCGGACGAGGAGGCGACGCGCGTCTTGCCCGTCATCGCCGCGATCCATGCCGCCCTGCCGGACGTGCCGATCAGCGTGGACAGCGCCAAGCCGTCCGTCGCGGACGCGGCCATCGGCGCGGGTGCGTCGCTGATCAACGACGTCTGGGGCACCTCCACCGATGACGCCATGGCCCGCGTCGCCGCCGCCCTCGGCGTGCCGATGGTGGTGATGCACAACCGGGTCGAGCCGCTTTACGAGGACTTCGCGGCCGAACTGATCGCCGATCTGCGCGCGGCGCTGGACCGGGCAGTGGCGGCGGGCATGCCGCTCGAGAACCTCATCGTCGATCCGGGCTTCGGCTTCGGCAAGGCGGCCGAACACAACCTTGCTGCCATGCGCGAGCTGCCGGCCCTGCGGAGGCTTGGGAGGCCGGTTCTGCTCGGTACCTCGCGCAAGTCCACGCTGGGTCGCGTGCTCGGTGGCCTGCCGGTCGAGGAACGGCTCGAGGCCACGCTGGCCACGACGGCGCTGGCGATTGCCGGCGGCGTCGACATCGTCCGCGTCCACGACGTTCGGGCCAACGTTCGGGCTGCGCTCGTTGCCGACGCCATCTGCCGTGGGGAGGACCGATGACCGATCACGTGGCGCTTCTGAACATGCGTTTCGAGGGAAAGCACGGCGTGCTCGAGTTCGAGCAGACGACGGCCCAGCCGTTCGAGGTCGATGCCGAGCTCTACCTCGATCTCGGGCCCGCGGGCCGCTCCGACGACATCGAACTCACCATCGACTACCGGGAGGTCTTCCGGATCTGCCGCGAAGTCGTCGAAGGGCCAAGCTTCCGGCTGATCGAGGCCGTGGCCGAGACGATCGCCGGCCGCATCCTCGCCGAACTTCGGGCTGCGCCGATCTCCGAAGTCGTTGTCCGGGTCCGCAAGCCGCGCGTGGCCCTGCCGGGTTCCATCGATGCGGCGATGGTCGAGATCAGGCGCCGTCCCGCAGATTCCTGAACCCGCCTTCTCTAGCTGGTCCCGTCCGGTCGGGTGCCGAGGGTTACTTGTAGCGTCAGATAGGAGCCCGCCCGGTAGATCCGGACGCTCACAGGCCGGCCGGGGGCGTATTGGACCAGCACGTCCTGGAGCGGATGGGCCTGGTCGATCGCCTGGTCTTCCACCATCGTGATGATGTCGCCGGTCTTGATGCCGGCCTTCTCGCCGGCGCTGCCGGGCACGACCGCTTCGACCGAGTTGCCCGATGCGTCCTCGGCATGCACCCAGGCGCCCTGGTCCAGGGGCAGCTTGTACTGATCCTTCATGCCTCGATCGATCGTCTCGTAGGCGACGCCGATGAACGGCCGCGACAGCTTCTCGCCGGCGAGGGCCTGCTGCATGATCGGCTTGGCGATGTCGATCGGGATGGCGAAGCCGATCCCCTGGGCAGTCGAAGCCTCGGCCGTGGTGACGCCCACCACGTGGCCCGTCGCGTCGATCAGCGGCCCGCCGCTGTTGCCGGGGTTGATCGCGGCGTCCGTCTGGATCAGGCCGTGGAGGTTCGTCGGAGCGTTTGCGGCGACGGTGGCCGTTACCGAGATATCTCGCCCGAGCGCTGAGACGATGCCGGTGGTCACGCTGTTCGGGTACGGCAGGCCGAGCGGGCTGCCGATGGCGATCGCGAGCTGGCCGACCTGCATCTTTGCCGAGTCCCCGATCGGCGCGATGGTCAGGTCCGCCACGGGGTTGACCTTGACGATTGCGAGGTCCGTCAGCGTGTCGAGGCCGTAGGTTGTGCCGGCCAGGCGGCGGTCGTCGCTGAGGCGGACCGTGATGGTCTTGGCCGCCTCCACGACGTGGCGGTTGGTCAGGATCCAGCCGCGGGCGTCGTAGATGATCCCCGAGCCGACGCTCGAGTTGCCCGTGGCGTCGAAGGTCACGATCTGGACAACCGCCGGCCCAACCCGGCTGACGGCCGCAATGATGCTGTCGGCGTTCGACTCGATCGTGAGCCTGGGGCCGGTCGCCGCCGGCACCGGAGTCGCCGGGTCGAGGGCGCCGGAGATGCGCAGGGCGGCGTAGGTTCCACCCGCGCCGATTACCGCCGCGGCCAGCGAGGTCGCGAGCAGCGCGGCGATGACCCCGCGGCCGTAGCCCCGGCCGGAACCGGCTGGAGCGTCATCCTGCCCGCCGGCACTCGGTTCGAACCAGCGCTCTGGCGTGGCCTGGTCGGCGTCTCCGGGAACCACCCGGCGCAAGACCGCCTTCCGAGAGTGGCGCTCGTCGGGAAGGGGCTCGAAACGCTGTATGTCTGGGTAGTTCGGGTCCGACATCTGGTTTGGGCGATCCGGAGTAGGAAGAATGGCCGGCCGCGAAATGCTAGGCACAAAGCTCGATTCGCGCATGGCATCAAAAAGAAGGCACCTGCCCCCGCGACGATCTCGAAGCTTGTGCCGGACGGCGTTCACGTACCAGAGGGCGGACGGTGAAGATTCCGCCACCGAACCGGAAGGCCACGGACCCGGCCGGATCAGCTCTCCGGGGAGCGGCCCGGCGCGGCGGTGGGCGAAGAGGGTCTGGGCGCGGCGGTGGGCGAAGAGGGNNGTGGGCGAAGAGGGTGCGGGCGTGGCAGAGGCCGCGCCGGAGGCCTTACCGGAGGCCGTGGCGGAGACCGTCCCGTCGCCGCCCGGGGCGGACACGGCGCCGGTGGCGATGGCGTCGGCGGACGTTCGCGGGTCGCTCGGCAGCGTGACCGTGAACGTGGAGCCCGTTCCGATCCGGCTCTCGACCATGACGCGCCCGCCGTGCATCTCCACGATGGAGCGGACGATCGCCAGGCCCAAACCGCTGCCGCTGCCGCGGGCCTCGTTGGCGCGCGACCCGCGATAGAAGCGGTCGAAGATCTTCGGCAGCTCGGCCGCGTCGATGCCGACGCCGGTATCGATGACCTGGATGCGTGCGCCCCGGTTGCGCGGGCTCAGAACGACTCGCACCGAGCCGCCGCGCGGCGTGAACTTGAGGGCGTTGCCGATGAGGTTCGTCAGCACCTGGCCGAGTCTCTGGGGGTCGTGGCGGGTGACCAGCGGCTCGTCCGGCAGATCGGTCGTGAGGTCGAGACCACGGCGCCGGGCCGAGACCTGGGCCTGCTCGACCGCCGACTCGATCGTCGCCCGGAGGTCGTCGGGCCGAAGGTCCAGCCGGATCAGCCCCGAGTCGAGCTTGGAGAGTTCGAGCAGGTTCTGGGCCAGCCAGTCGAGGCGTTCGATCTGCTGTGCGCTCGCCTCGAGGAACTCGGTCCGGGCCGCCACGTCGTCGCCGGCCTTCTCGCGCAGCAGTTCGTTGAACGTGCGCAGGGCGGCCAGCGGTGTGCGCAACTCATGGGAAACGTCGGCGAGGAACTCGCGGCCGGTGTCGCGGTCGCGCCGGATCGTCTCCATCGTCTCTTCGACCTGGTCCGCCATTGCGTTGAACTGGCGCGAGAGCTCAGTTATCTCGGCGCCGCCGGTGCGAGCTCGATCCGCGGGCACGCGGCGCGCCAGGTCGCCCTCGGCCAGGGCGCGGGCGGCGTCGGTGAGGCGGCGGAGCGGCGTCGTGAAGCGCCGGGCCAGGAATGCCGACACGACGATGGCAAGTAACAAGCCGCCCATCGACGAGATGAAAAGGAACCAGACCACGCTGGCGATCGTGCTCTGGCGGGTTGTGTACGGCCCGGAAAGCGTCACCTCCAGGTACCAGGTTGGCTTGACGCCCTGGGGATCCTCGAACTTGAAGACCTGCGTGAAGCTGATGGGATCGCGATCCTGGCCCCGGCCGGGTTGGGCCGTGAGCTGGGCGGTGAAGACCGATGCCGGCGTGGCGGCGATGAAAGCCGTGCCGTTGGATGTCTCAGACCCGAAGCCGAACCGCAGCCGCAGGTCCGCCTGGGCGACGTTGTTGGCGTAATCGGTCAGAACGGCCTGCTCGCTGATCGCGGCCAGGATGTTGTCGTTGAGGACGCCGCTGGCGGAGACGACGGTTGCATTCGCCGGATCGAGGGCGGCGGCGGTCTCGGCCTTGACTCTCACGACCGCGGCCACTGCATTGGCCCGGGCCTCTAGATTGGTCTCTTCCTGGGCGCGGAGGTCGCTGTCGAGGACCACGATCGTCAGGACGGAAACGATGCCGACGGCCAGGGCGAAGACCATGACGAAGGCCAGCGAGAGGCGGCCCTGGAAGGTTCGCGGCAGTGCGCGAGACACCGGCACGGACAGGTGGGCCCGAGGCCTGCGTCGGGGTGATCGCGGTGCCGTTGCTCGCGCGACGCCCGAGTCATCGGCCGCGGAATCGGCCGCTTCGCCCGTGCCCGGACCGACCGCCGGCTTCTTGCCCGGGGCTGCGATGCCCGCCGCGATGCTCTTCTTCCGGTTTCGGCCGCGCGCCACGCTACCTCTCCACCGCGGCGTCAGCCGCGGCACCTGCCGAATCGCGCGGTCGCGGATTTGCGAGCCCACGCGGAACGGTTGCGGTCCGTCGGTCGGCGTTCACCCTACCTCTCCGCGAACGCGTACCCAGCGCCGCGAACCGTCAGGACGAACCGCGGGCTGGACGGGTCGTCTTCCAGCTTCTCGCGCAGGTGGCTGACATGGACGTTGATCGTCTTCTCGTCCTGGTCCAGCGCCTCGTAATCGCGAATCAGCTCCAGCAGCTCGCGCCGGGAGTAGACGCGCCCGGGCTTGCTGGCCAGGTG
>PMJT01000098.1 GCA_003158495.1 Chloroflexota bacterium
GGGCCGCGGCCAGAAACAGGCGCCAGGGATGACGGTAGTCACGAGGCACCTATCGTCGGGAGTGCCGACGTTGCACCTGGATTCTCGGTGATGTGGATTGACGTCGGCGGCGCTGCCACGGTCTCCGTCGCCCCTGACGCTGAGCCTGGGATCGCTCGAGGAATCGAGCGTGCATTTGCGCCGTACCTTCCGCACGTTGAACCCGCATCCGGCATCGGCGTCTCGATCCGGCCGATCACCGATGTGCCGACGTTTCGCGACATCGAGAATGCGGCAGGCGACGGGTTGGTCACTGCCTACGACGGCGAGCGAGCGTATGTCCTGTGGGGCCGGCAAGCCTGCGTCGTGCCCGACCCGGTCCGCGAGTCCCCGGCCGTCTTCGCGTATACGGCGGGTTTTCCGGTGCTCGGCCTCGTCCGCTCGTACATACGTCCGGCCGTCGCACTGGCCGCCTTGGGAAACGATGCCGTCGTCGTCCACGCGTCGGCCGTCTCGATCGACGGCCGGGCGATACTCGTGGGCGGCTGGTCCGAGAGTGGCAAGACCGAGATCGCACTGGCACTGGCTGAAGCGGGCGCGGAGTTCATCTCGGACAAGTGGACCATCGTGCGAGCGGACGGGACGGTGTGCCCCTTCCCTGCATCGGTGGGCATCCGACGCTGGGTCCTGCCGTACCTCCCCAGACTTCGCGCGAGACTGCCGCGCCTCGCGAGGGTGCAGATCGTCGGGGCCGCGGCCGCATCCCTCGCATCGCGGCCCATCCGTCGGTCGTCCGGCAATGCACTCCTGCGCGAAGCCGGCGCCCTCTCGACGCGACTCGTCGCAATGGCAGACCGCGTAGCGCTCTCGCTGGACCAGGTGCGGGCGGCGTACGGGACCAGCGGCGACGTCAAGACGCCCGTTCCGCTGGGCCTCGTCGTGCTTCTCTCAACGGCCGCGCCTGGCAAGAGCCCCGAAGTCGTGTCGGTCGATTCTGGCACCGTAGCTCGGCGCCTCGCGCAAGCCGCCGGCTTTGAACGGCGCGCGTACTTCTCCGTGACCGAGCGGGTTCGCTACGGCGGGGCGAGCCAGGACCGGACGGACGGCCCGGCCGTGACCGGCATCGAAACCAACCTGCTGCAGGCCCGACTCGCCGCAATCGGCCTCCTCGAGGTCAGGACGCCCTTTCCGGGCGATCCACGCCGCGTCGTCGAGCCGATCTTCCGCGGGCTTGAAGGTCGATGAGAGCGCAATACGAGTTTGCGGTCGGACTCGGCCTGACGATCGAGGGTGACAGCGCGACGCTGCGGCAATTTGACAGGGAATATGGCGCGGCTTCCGCCGTCTCCCGCATAGACGCGGGCGTGGAGGTGGACTTTACCGGCGATACCTCCGATCGGTCCGGCGCGACGAGGGTCGGGGGGTACAAAACGATGCGCTGGCGGACTACCCTGAGCGCGCCCACCGACGCCGTGATCGGGGCACGGATCCAGGTCGCGGGCCGGCCTCGGGGTTTCGCCCGGACGCTCGTGCAGGGCTATTTCATCGAGCCTCTCCTTTCTGTCGCTGCGGCACGAGGTGATTCGGTCTTGCTGCCGGCGGCAGCCTTCCGCGATGGGGCAGGCGCGATTGTCGTCCTTGGGAGGTCCGGCAGCGGCAAGACGTCGCTCTCGATGCATGCACTCGCGCTCGGCGGGCCGGTCTTCGGCGATGATCAGGTGATCATCGATTCGGCCGGTGCGTGCCGGTCGTTCGCGCGGCGGCTGCGACTTTATCCGGATCTGCGGGAGCGCGTCCCGGTGGCTTACGCCAAGCTGCCTCGGGGCACCCGCGTCCAGCTCGGGGTTCGGCGGTTCGTACGGGCGGTTTCGCGCGGCGCGATTGCACCGTCGCTCGCCGTCCCCATTTCGATCTTCGGCCAGAGCAGTCAGCCAGATCCGGCGCCCATTACGCGTGTCATCCTCCTGGAGCGGGCCGTCGTCCCGGGTGACCTGCGCACGGAGCCAGCGACCGTCGCGGAGGCAGTGAGCCGTGCCCTCGGGTTGCTACGCGAGCAACGCGAACACTTGTTGCTCGCCGGTGGCGGCCCGTGGCGAGAAGCGCTCGTTGACACCGAGCGGCAGGAGGAGCAACTGCTTGAAGCCGCGTTCAAAGGCGCTTCGACCAGGCGAATCGTCGTGCCGTCGCCACTGGTTGGGGACGCGATCGGGCACGTAGCCGAAGCGGTAGGCCTCTTCGCGCAACCCGCCAGGCATTGATCGAGGCCCGACCGCGCGCGGTCCGGTGGAACTCCGACCGGATGCCGGTAGCGACACACGCCCTCTAGATGAAGTATCAACTCCGCGGGCCCGGTAGCGTTCGGATTTCGCCGCGTTCGGTGGCCCCGTCGTCGAGCTAGACGCGGCCCGGCAGATGTCCGTCGCTTCGTCCTACCTTTGAGCCATTGTCGGCTTTTGCCGGAGCTCCAGGAGCCGGAGGTTGCAAGGAACCGGCAGATGGTCTGTGGCCTTCCGCCGGGCGTCGCGGTAATCGGCCAGGGCGACGGCCCGCAGCCGATCGTCCCCAGACCTTACTGCGAGAGACCACGCCAGCGCAGCCGCCATCGCGCGGTCGTGCGCGGTGCGCGCCGCGCCGATCCGGGCCTCGCGACCTGCCGTCAACTGGACTAGTTTCCTCCACGGGGCCAACCCAGTGGCAAGCCGGCGCGAGCCTGACTCACTCGCGGCTTGCAGGTCCGGTGACGCCTCAATGTTGATGGCAACCGCGGGTCGCCGGCGGAATCGCCTGACCCGGGACGCTGCGCCCAGACGTTCCGGCATCGTCATGCCGGCGCCAAGACGCGATTGAGAGCGAAGGCGCTCCGCGATGATCGTCCTCAGCACCCGCCTCCCATCCCGGAAAGCATGCAGGTTCGAGGTGCCAGCACGGCGCGGCGCTTCGAAGCTGGGCACCTCCGTGACCTTCAGGCGGGCGCGTTCTGCACGCAGAAAGAGTTGGGCTTCAATCTCGAAACCAGTAGCGGTGAGACCGAGAGACATAACACTCGACCGCCGGAACGCCGCATACCCGTAGCACAGGTCCGAGCGCGAGGACCGGTACAGGATCCTGGTCAGGAGCAAGAGTCCTCGGTTGCCGACGTCGCGCAGCGGTGATATGTCGGCCGTCCCTCCGCCCGGCATGAAGCGCGAGCCCCGCACGAGGTCGTGGCCATCGCGCAACGGTTGGATGAAACGGTCGATTTCTCGGGGATCCATGCTTCCGTCGGCGTCGAGCATCACGATGAAGTCCCCGGTCGCCGTCTCGATCCCCTTTCGAATGGCGCAGCCCTTGCCCGGGGCGTCGTCGACCACGACGACCGTGTCGGGCCGGATAGCCAGCGCCACCTCGACTGTGCGGTCGGTCGAGCGGCCGTCCACGAGGACTATCTCGTCTATGTCGAGTGGCATGTTCTCCAGGACCCAGGCTATGTTGAGGGCCTCGTTCCTGGCCGGGATAACGACGCTGATCCGTGATCGGCCGGGCAAAGAGCCGGCCTCCAAATGAGTCCAGACCGTCTCCGGATTTCGTAGCAACACGTAGCACCTCCAGCCGAACATCAGTTCAGGCGATATCAGTGCCGGAGGGCGACACATCCAAGGCGCAGGAGCCGAAGACCTCAGGCTGTTACCGAGCGGTTCTTAACCAAGCCCCAGCGCCGACGCGACGATCCCCCCTGGAGCTACCCGAACTCGCGGCCTGTGTCCTCCCCAAGATAGTACGATATGCATACTACAAGTCTAGTACTTTCTGCGTATGCCTTAGCCCACGGCGATTCTTGAAAGACGATTCTGTTGTCAGGGAGCAACGAGTCGGGCGGCGGTGCCTTCGCCGTCAGGCGTGCGGCGATCGTGCTACCGTCGGTGCCCCGTAAAGTAGAGGTGGAGGGCTGGCCCTATTGAGGGTGGAAACCCTGCAATCGGGTTGCGGGAGGGGCCGCCCCGAGGCCTCTGCTTCCTATTCACGTGAACCGGACCCCGGCTATACCCGCGTCGCTGTGGGTTTCCCGGCTCGGCGGCCCACCCAGCGCAACAGCTTCAGACCAGGGGCGTCGCGGAGCGAATGCCGCCGATGGTTTCAGGGCCTGTCAGTCGCGCCCGACACCCGCCTCGCCACCGCTGAGCGGCCCGGCCCTTCAATCCACTCGTACCAACGTGTACGCCCTATGATGCTTCGCTATGCGCGCATTCACGCAATTTGGGTCGCTCCTGGTCGGTGCTGCCCGGCGGCGTGCAGCGCCAGGCCTGGCTCCCGTGGCGGTGGCCTCGCGGCTGCGTGCGGCCGAAGGCCTGGCTCCCTTGGTGGTGGCGGTCGGCCTTTGGGCCCTGGCCATGCCGAACGTCGACACGACACGCATGACAGACCTGGGCCTGATATCGGTCCTGCCCCCACAGGTGCCGCTGGCCATTCTCCTGATCGTTGCGAGCGCGGCCTGGCATCTGCGGCGCGACAGCGTGAGCGTTCCTTTCCTTACCCTCCATCTCGTAGCGCTGGTATTCCTGCTGTATGCGATGCCAACGGTCGTGGAAGCGCAGCCCCGTTTCGCCGCGACCTACATTCACGTTGGCATCTCGGAGTACATCTCGCGCACCGGCTCTGTCGCTCCTGGACTCGAAGCTCGCTTCGACTGGCCGGGCTTCTTCATCCTGGCCTCTTTCCTGAGCCAGGCGAGCGGCTTTCACAGCACGATGGACCTGGCAGGCTGGGCACCGGTCTACCTCAACCTGATGTACCTCGGACCGCTGGCACTCATCTTCCGGTCAATTACCCGGGACACCCGGCTTGTCTGCGCAGGACTCTTCCTCTTCGAGCTCACCAATTGGGTCGGGCAGGACTACTTCTCTCCCCAGGGCCTCAACTACTTCCTCTTCCTGTCGATCATCGGCCTGGTCGTCACCCACTTCCGGACGCTGAAACCGGCATCGGACAGATTCCGGGAATGGCTCGGAGCCCGGCGACGCGGGGCGCGCCTGCTGACCTCGCTCTACTCACTGACCGCGCCCGAGCAACTGCCTGCCGAAGATCAGCCGCCACAGCGGCAGGCCGGCCTGATAATCGCGATCGTCGTCATATTCGCGTTCGTCGCCTTCGCCCACCAGCTGACCCCGTTCTTCACGGTGGCGGCCCTGCTCGCGCTGGCTGCATTCAACCGGATCACGCTTCGCGGCCTGCCAATCCTGCTGGGCGTGGTGGCAGTCGTCTGGGTGAGCTACATGACCGTGCCTTACCTGTCCGGCCACCTGGCCCAGCTGGCACAGGATTTCGGCCAGATCGGCAAGTCGGTTGGAGCCAACGTCTCCGGACGAGTCGGCGGCAGTCCCGATCACCGACTGGTAGTCACGCTGGGCATCGTCTTCACATTGTCGCTCTGGATAGCCGCGGCCACCGGGTTCCTGGTCCGGTTCCGCGACGGCAGACGGGACCTGTCGATGGTCCTCCTCGCGGCCGCTCCCGTACCGCTAGTGGCGGCGCAGGCCTACGGCGGGGAGCTGGTGCTCCGCCTGTACCTCTTCACTCTCCCGTTCATGGCCATCCTGGCATCGGGCGTCGTGTATGGAAGACCCCAGGCCCTTCCGTCCCGACTTCGAACCTGCGGGATCATCGCCGTTTGCGCGGCCATCACCCTGGGGTTCCTGGTGACCCGCTACGGGAATGAGCGGATGGACATCATGACCACGTCCGAGGTGCTGGGCGTCCAGCAGGTCTACAAGATCGCCCCGCCAGGCTCCCTCCTGGTTTCTCCGTCCGGCAACCTGCCCTGGAGGGCGCAGGGGTTCGAGCAATACACCTACATATCCCAGACATATGACATCCTGGCCGGCAAGCCCGCCGACCTGGTCAACCTCATGCGGACAGCCGGTCGACCCCATTCCTTCCTCATCCTCACCGCGAGCCAGGAGGCCGAAGCCGAGTTGTTTAACGGAATGAAGCCAAGCGAATGGGACGCGTTCGTGAACCAGATAATCGCTTCGTCCGACTTCAAGCTGGTCTACCAGAACGCCGACACGAAGGTATTCGAGCTTCGGTCGCCCGCGGCGGCGGCTCCAGACTCGATCGCCGACGGCACCGCTACGATGGCGGCGTCGATGCAGGCCACTCCGTTGCTCGGGTTCGGGGTCGAGTCATGACGACGACTGTCACGCACCTGACGACCCGGACGCTGCTGTCGAACAGCTATGACGGCCTCTCGACGACGATCGGGATCGCGGTCATCGGCATCCTGGCCCTGCTTTTGCTGGTTCGCGAATTCGCCCCACTGCTCCGGGGCAGCGCTCCAGGAGACACGCGCGCCCTGGACATGGCAATCGTGCCGCTGTTGATCGTCTTTGCGACGATCGTGATCGCGCGCATGGCGGAGTTGCTTGCATGAGCCCCGGGCGGCCAGCTCCGATGAGTCCTGACGGTCAGGCGGGACACAAACCTCGGATCCGAACGGCACCCGTTGACCCGGGCAAGGCCGGGCGTGGGGCGCGCGTCAACCCCGGGAAGGACGCCGCAATCGAGAAAGCACTCCGTCGAGCTGGCGTCCCGTCAGGCCGGGCTTGGGAGCTCATCAAGGAACGAGACCGTCTCACCATGGCTGGGGAGTCGCGGGGCGATCCAGCGGCACCTGCGACCGGCGTGTCGACGAAGCGGATTGGAGCCGTCAGCGCGGCGTCTTGCGGCTTGGCAATCGCCGCAGCCGAGTTGAGCGGCTCGGTGATAGGCGCCATCCCTGGGGCCATCTTCGACGCTGCACTGGCGGCACTGCTGCTGATTCTCTTTGCCTGGCGCCCCCAGACTGCGCCCGGGCGGATGCTGCCCATGCTGGCGCTCGTAGCCCTGATCAGACCGGTCAGCCTCGCCGCAGCCGTACCTGCGGTCGGCCCGCTTGCCTGGTATGCCCTCGCCGGCGTGCCCCTGATCACGGGGGCGGTACTGGCTACCCGCCTGGTCGAGGACCCTTCTCGCGAATTGCACTTGCGCATCGAGCGGCCGCGACTGGACGCCGAAATGGTGGCGTTGGGGGTCCCGGCCGGCCTTGTCGGCTACCTCCTGCTCGGTCCGACACCGCTGCTCGCCCACGCGAATGCCGTTGGCTACTTCGTGATGGTCGCGATCCTCGTCGTCTTCGGAGGCATGCTCGAGGAGCTGGTCTTCCGTGGGTTGGTCCAGAGTGCCGCGGTCCGGGTGTTCGGTGGCACCGGAGCGGGCGTGATCTTCACGGCGGCACTGGGCACGGCGCTGTACTGGGGATCGGGATCCATCCCATACCTGTTCTTGATGGCACTCGTGGGCTGCGCCTTCGGCCTGGCGCTGTTGCGCGGCGCATCGCTCTGGGGCATCGCGCTGAGCCACGGGTTGATGCTCGTGACCATGGCATTCCTTGCGCAGGGACTGGCCCGCCAGGTCTGAAGACGGGGCCGAACTCTCGGGCGGGCAGTCGCCGGACAGGAAACCGCCATGGTCGTGCGGGTCCTCGCCCATGCAACGCCGGAGCCACGCCGGGGCGTATTCACGGCCGCTCGCGAACTCCCTGTTTCGGCCCGGAGTGCTTCAGCACGACCCTGATTGCAGGGTTTTCATCCTCGCCGGGTTCACTGCGCCGCGCCTACTTTGCTCGGCACCCGCGGTAGCTCTACGCCTCGCGTAGCCGATGGCAAGAGCAGGCCACCCGAAGCGTTGCCTCCTGACAACGAAATGGTCTTTCAAGACTCGCCGCGCCTACGCAGAAGGTACTAGACTCGATCCGTATCTATAGTTCTATCCTGGGGAGGAGATAGGCCGCGAGTCGGTTGGGGCCAGGACGAACCATCGCGTCCCCGGAAGACGGGACGAAGAGGAGAATCCGATGCAGTCGCGTGAATCGCTTGAGGTTCATTCCCAGCAGGGCGCATTTGCGCTCCTGCGCAGGGCCCAGCACCCGTCCANNGCGGCTGCTGGCCCGGCTCGTGGCGCTTGGTGCGGCCGGGGCGCTGGCGACGGTAGTCGCCATAACCCCGGCCTCGGCCCTGGCCACGATCGCACAGCCGCAGGTTGTTGCCAGTAGCTCCACATTCCACCCGCTCAACCCGCCGGTGCGGATGCTGGACACCCGCTTTGCCAACGGCCTGCCCAAGGCTCCC
>PMJT01000084.1 GCA_003158495.1 Chloroflexota bacterium
GAAGACCAGGAGCCACCAGACGACCGCCACCGCGGTCGAGGCAGTGCTGTCTGATCGAGTCGTTGATCCAGCCCCGATCGCTGAGAGCACGAGTCCCAGGCCGAAGAGGCTGCAGCCGATCAGGACGGCGTCGATGACCAGCGCACCGAACCGCGCGCCGATCCCGCCCCACAGCAGGCCGGGTCCGGGCCCCGGAGGCGAGTAGCGGAGCGGCGCGTAGCCCGGCGCAAACCCAGGCGCGAACCCAGGTCCGTATCCCGGCTGATATCCGGGACCGTAGCCCCACGCTGGCGCCGCGTAAGCGGTCGGCGGTGTCCACGATCCCGGCGGCTGAGCCCAACCCGAGGCAGGGACTTGCGCCTGAACAGGCAATGGCCCGTGGGGCGGCGCCACGAATGCAGGCTGGGCGGGATATGGGCTCGCGGTCTGGGTCGGTGGAGTCGCGGGACTCGCCGAAGGTTCGGCCGGAAGATCCACGGCCCGACTCGGGTCGGCCTCAGCGTCAGCCCCGGACATCGATCTCTCCCGGCGCACGAGAGCCACTCATGCACTCTCCATCGCGGCGATTCCGGCCGCGCGTTGCGCCATGTTAGTAGAAGAACGTTTGTCCCCCTGCCGGCGGCGATATGCTGACCTCAACGCAGCCTATCAATCGGTGGGAGGAGGAGCCACATGTCCGGGTTCAAGACATTCCTGCTCACGACGAACGCCCTCGCGCTGGCGGTCGGCGTGATCATCGGCGTGGCGATGGGCAACGTCGTCAACTCGCTCGTGAACGACATCATCATGCCGCCCATCGGTTACGCGCTTGGCAACGTCGACTTCTCGCAGCTCAAGATCGTTCTCAAGGCTGCCGTCGGCGGCGATGTCAAGACCGAGGTGGCGATCCGCTACGGCACTTTCCTCAATTTCGTGATCACGTTCGTGATCGTGGCCCTCGTCGTCTACATCATCACCAGGATCATGCTTAGGCCGGCTCCCGTAGCCCCGGTCAAGAACTGCCCGTTCTGCAAGGAAAGCGTCCCCGCCGACGCGACCAAGTGCCGCGCCTGCGCCAGCGCCATCTAGGCAGGCGGCGGTCGAGCGGCGTCGCGGCCGCTGGGAGGCTCAGTTGAACGTCCGTCTCGACCGCATCCGTCTCATCCAGGCCGCCCTCCAGGAGCGTGGCTGGATCGCAATAGTCATCCTCAACCACGACGACTATCGCTATCTCTTCGGCACGGACCGGGCCCAGCCGCGCGCCATCATCCCGTTCCAGGGGCCGCCGGAGCTGCTCGCCTTCAGCGGCGAAGAGCCGGAGCTTCGCGCTGCCTTGACCGAAGGCGAAGTGATGATCTTCGGAAGCGTCGGCGGCCAGATCCATGATGTCGTCGGCCGACTTCGCGAACTGGCTGAGGCTGCCCCGGTCGAGTGGGCGCCGGATGGTCGCCACAAGGTCGGCATCCAGCAGTGGTTCCACACGCCGGCTTTCCTGCTGGACCTCTTCCGCCAGGTAAACCCCGGGATCGAGGTCGTTTCGTCCGATCCGGTCATGGACCAGTTCCGGATGATCAAGGAGCCCGACGAGATCGCGCTGCTGACCGAGGCCCAGCGTATCGCCGGCCTCGGCATGGATCGAGCGCGCGGACTGCTGCGCCCGGGAGTCACGGCGCACGAGATCGCGACCGAAGTTACGTACACGATGATGAAGGCTGGGGCCGACGGCACGAGCACGCCGATCTACGTCAACTTCGGCATCGAAACGTGCATGCTCCACGGCCGGCTCAGTCCGTCGCCACTGGAGCGAGGCGAACTGGCCCTGATCGACCTGACGCCGACGGTCGATGGCTATTGCGCGAACCTTGCCCGCACCTTCGTCCTCGGCGACCCCGATGAGCGCCAGGCCGTTCTGTTCGACACCTACCGCGACATCGTGGCTGCCGTTCGCAATGGTATGAAGCCCGGAGCCACCGTGGCCCAGCTCGACGCGCTGGCCGGTGACATCTGCGAAGCGCACGGGCTCGGCGACTTCCAAGTGTACGGCATCGGCCACGGCATCGGCCTGCGTTTCGAGGAGCCGCCGGCCTCCACGATCATCCCGCCCCACAAGAACCTGCCGCTGGCCGAGGGCATGACGGTCACGATCGGACACACGGTCCTGGCGATCCCCGGGTTCGGTGGCGTCCGGCTCGAGGACGTCTACCGCGTCGGTGCGGACGGCTCGGATCCGCTTTTCGAGTATCCGGTAGACCCGATCGTCGCGGCCTGATCCGGCGGCACGGGCGGCGCCGCGCGCCGAGGCCGGCTACGAGCCCGCGGCGGAGAGGATGAAGTCAGTACCGAACGCGGCAAGCAGGCCGATCGTGAGGGCCACGCCGGTCACCATAGGCATCGAGAATCGGCGGGCCACGCCCATGACCTCGTTGAAGACGAACACGAGGGCGCCGGCCGCGAGCCCCAGGAACAGGATCGACAGAACGGGCGAAACGATCGAATAGCCGACCACGCCGCCGACGAACGTTGGCCCGCCGCCCACCAGGCCGGCGCCGGCAAGGAACCGCCAGCTCGGTCGCTCGCCCTGCCCGAGCGGCGCCGAGATCGCGAAGCCCTCGGTGGCGTTGTGGAGCGCAAAACCAATCACCAGGATCAGGGCGAAACTCGTGGCCCCAATTGCTGCGGATTGCCCGATCGCCAGCCCCTCGGAGAAGTTGTGCAGCCCCAGCCCGACGGCAGTGCCCAGCGCAATCTGGGTCGGGGCGAGAGGGGCGCCCTTCGCCTGGCGGGCGGCCATGCGCGAAGTCACGTATGTGACGCCGAGCAGCCCGACGGTCACGCTCGCCCCGAGAGTCGCCGCGTAGCCGGCGAACCGGGCCGGATCATGGCCGGCTCGGGCTGCGTCCAGCGCCATCTTGACCGGCTCGACGGCCTGCGACAGCACGTCGTAAATCAGGAAGAGGATCACGCCGCCTGCGGCCGTGGTCAGCGTCGCCTGCCACGCTTTCGAGAGGCCCCGCAGCCTGCCCACCGGAAGACCGATGAAGATCGTCCCGCCCGCGAATGCGGCCAGGATCACGGTCTGGGCGAAGCTCATCTGTACCTCGTGGACGTGGGCGTCGGTGGGCGGGCAGTAAGCGAGCGGCCGAGCTCGTGGCCCGAGCGAGGGCAATCCTTAGTCAGTTAGTCGGGATTAGGCGCATCGTACCGACCGCAGAGTGGCCGGTCAAGATAGGGCCTTGCCGGCGGTCGGCGCGCCGGCCGCCCGGGGGCCGATGTGTCGGCGATGCGGCGGTCAGCGAACCTCGAACGAACGCTTGGCGAGTCCGAGCCAGTAGCCCTCGATCGTGAACTTCGGTGCCGCCGATGGGTCCGTCGCCGCGCCAAGGGCCACGAAGAGCGGCGCGAAGTGCTCGACAGTCGGGTGCGCATACGGCATCCCCGGGGCCCGATTTCGGAAGTCGAAGAGGGCGTCCAGGTCGCCACGTTCGAGCGTTTCGGCCGCCCAGAGGTCGAACTCCGCCGACCATTCGGGCGCGCCCGGACGACCGTCGAAGTAGTCGTGCACGAACGGAAGGCCGTGGGTCATGAAGCCGCTG
>PMJT01000162.1 GCA_003158495.1 Chloroflexota bacterium
GACTCGGCGTTGTCCGGGATGTCCGTGTCCAGCAGCAGGACCGGGACGCGGCCGGTCTGGACGAGCCACACCGCGGCGTACAGCTCGCGATCCGGCAGCTCAACTGAGATCGTCAGCGGCTCGCCGTCCTGGCCGAGAACGCGCAGGATCGGCAGCTTGGCCAGGTCGTAGTCCGGGTAGGCGTGCTCCTGGTGACCGTCCGCGTCGATCGTCTGGCGAAAGTAGCCGTGCTTGTAGAGCAGCCCGACGCCGACGAACGGCATTGCCATGTCGCTGGCGGATTTGATGTGGTCGCCGGCGAGGACGCCCAGGCCGCCGGAGTAGATGCCCAGGCTCTCGTGGAAGCCATATTCGGCGCAGAAGTAGGCGATCGGGCCGGCCATCCCGGGGCCGTACTCGCGGTTGAACCAGTGTTCGCGGCCGCCGGCCATGTAGCGATCGAACTCGGCCAGAATCTGCGTGTACTCGGCCATGAATGCCGGGTCGTCCAGCAATTCCGACCATGCGATCGGCTGCGACAGCACTTCCACGGGGTTTCGGTAGCGCGACCACGAGAGGCCGTCTATCCGGCTGAACAGCGCCCGTGCCCGCGGGTTCCAGCTCCACCACATGTTGTACGACAGGCGTCGCAATCCCTCGAGCTGCGGTGGCAGCCGAAAGGAGGCGCCTGGGAGAGTGGGGACCTGTACCGGGTGTTCCATCTGGCGTGCATCATATCCGACGTCGTTCCTCCGGCTCGCCCGAACCGTTTTGGCCGTCGCGGATTCCGTCCGGCGGCGCTACGCCCCGTGTTTGGGCCGGTTCTGGACGAGTCGGCATGCAGGCGAGTCCGCCGCCGCGTAAGGTGGAGACTGCCACGGATTCGGTCGCCGTCAGAGGATCGTTACCGCCCAGATGTCCACGAAGCCATACGACGTTCTCGTCGTCGGGACCGGCGCGGCCGGGTTGACGGCGGCGCTGACCGCGGCCGAGCACGGTGCCAGCGTGCTGATGCTGACGAAGGGCCACGCTCCGGATTCGAGCAGCTGGCACGCCCAGGGTGGGATCGCCGGCGCTATCGGGGATGACGACACGGCGGAGCTTCACGCGGTGGACACGGAGCGGGCCGGCCGAGAACTCTGCCGCCAGAGCGCCGTCAGGGTGCTCGTGGAAGAGGGGCCGGAGCGCGTGCGCGAACTGATCGCCCTCGGCGTGCCGTTCGATCCCGAACTGAATCTGGAAGGCGGGCACTCGCGGCGCCGGGTCTCGAGCGTCGACGGGGCGGCAACGGGCTGGGCGGTCACGAGCCTGCTGAGCCGGCACGCGGTCGCGTCGGAGCGGATCGCGACCCGCGAGGCCACCGCGGTGCTGTCGCTGATCGTGTCGGGCGGGCGATGCCTTGGTGTGGTTACGCCGGAAGGGTCGGTCACCGCGACGGCCACGATCCTGGCGATGGGCGGCGCCGCCGCGCTCTGGGCCCGGACCACGAACCCACCCGGCCAGATCGGCGACGCGGTGGCGATGGCTATGGCGGCGGGCGCAGCGGTCGCGGACATGGAGTTCATGCAATTCCATCCGACGGTGCTCGAAGGCTCACGGCTGCTATTGAGCGAAGCACTTCGTGGCGCCGGCGCGACTCTTCTCGACGACAACGGCGAGCGGTTCGTCGACGAGCTAGCGCCGCGCGACGAGGTGGCGCGGGCGATCTTCCGCCGCGGCCATGCCTTCCTGGACCTGCGATCTATCGACCGGCCGCACTTCGGCAGTCTGATGGTCGAGATCGAGAAATCCGGCTTCGACCCGGCGACGCAGCCGATCCCGGTCTCACCGGCCGCCCACTACACGATCGGCGGCGTAGTCACGGACCTGGTCGGGCGGACGGACATCGCGGCGCTCTACGCGGCGGGGGAGTGCGCCGCGACCGGCGTCCACGGGGCCAACCGACTCGCCTCGAACTCGTTGCTGGAGTGCCTGGTCTTCGGGCGACGAGCGGCGCTGGCGGCTCTTGATGAGGCGCCGTTGCCGGCGGCCGCGTTCCCCGCCAGAGAGTTCGCGGCCGAGGCGGCCCCGGCACTGCAGGAACGTGTCGCGCCGGCGCAGTTGCGCGACCAGGTCTGGCGCCAGGCAGGGGTCGTGCGCGATCCTGCCGGACTGGCCGAGCTGGCGAACAGCCCGGATCCCGTGGCGGCGGTCGTGGCGCGGTTTGCCCTGGCCCGGGCCGAGAGCCGCGGCGTCCACTACCGTATCGACGCGCCGAAACTCAACCCGGTCCTGGAAGGCCACTTCGTGCTGCGGCCGGGCCAGGGCCTCATCCTGGAGCAATGGACGTGACGTCTACCGACACATCGACGACAGCCGCTGCCACGGCCGCTGGCGGGAGTGGTGCCGCCCGCCCGGCCGCTGCCCCGGGAGCGGCCGCCGCCGCCACTCCCGCCGCNNCGCTCGCCGCCAGATCCGGCCGCCGGATCCGGACGCGGTGGCACGTGTCGTGGCCGCGGCTCTTGCCGAGGATCTCGTGCTCGGCGATCCCACGACGGACGGCCTATTCGAGGCCGATGCCACGGCCACGATGTCACTGCTCATCAAGGAACCCGGCATCGTCTGCGGCCTGCCGATCGTCGCGGCCGTGTTCGCGGCGCTGGATCCGGCGGTTGTCGTGGCCGCCACCTATGCCGATGGCGATCGCGTCGACGAATTGCCCGCGGAGATCGCCCGCATTTCGGGGCCCGTTCGGGCGATCCTCTCCGGCGAACGGACAGCGCTCAACTTGCTGGGGCGGCTCTCCGGGATCGCCACGCTGACGTCCCGTTGCGTCGCGGCGCTCGAAGGGACCGGGGCGACGCTGCTGGACACTCGCAAGACCACGGCCGGCCTCCGCGAGCTTGAGAAGTACGCCGTGCGGTGCGGCGGCGGAACCAACCAC
>PMJT01000226.1 GCA_003158495.1 Chloroflexota bacterium
ATGAGCCTCAACGACACGCCCTGCGTTTCCTGCGGCCGCTGCGCCGAGACGTGCCCCACCGGCGCTCTCATGCCCAAGCCGCGCGTCCTGGAGAAGTACGACGTGGACGAGAGTCGCTGCATCCTGTGCGGCATCTGCGTCGACGCCTGCCCGTACGATGCGCTGCGCGGCGGGCAGGACAACGAGCTTGCCCACACCAACCGGGGCGACCCGGAGATAGACCTGATCGGGCTCGCGGCGATCGATCGCGAGACTGAAGTGACTTACATTCGTCGCGAGCGCGACTGGGTGGCGCACGCCCTTGCCGAGGGCCGCCTGGAAGACCCGGCGGAGAAGCTCCCGGCACTACCTCCGTCTCTGGCCGGTGCCCCCGGCGATCGCAGCGGGACCAAACGACCGTGACCGTCAAGCAGTTCTGGACCGGATCGCCGGCCCGGAGTCCCGGCAGCCCGGGACTTACAGAGGAGGGAAGCGAGGCATGCCGATAGGCGACTCGATCCCGCTGATCGGGATCCGCTGGGACGACGTGCTCTTCGTCGCCCTGGCCGCCACTCTCCTCGTGTCGGCGCTTCTGGTAGTGACCCTGCGCGACATCATCCGCTGCGGTCTAGCCCTGATCGCCTCGTTCGCGTCGCTGGCGGGGATCTACGTCCTTCTGGGCAATCCGCTCGTGGCGGCCACGCAGGTGCTGGTCTACATCGGCGCCATAAGCGTGCTGGTCCTGTTCGCGATCATGCTGACCCAGACCAAGAACGCGCCGGCTCGGTTGGTCTTCCAGACCCAGACCCTGGCGGCTGCCGTCGCCGCGGTCGTGATCGCGGTCGTTATCACGGCCACCGTCCTGGCCACGACCTGGCCGTCCGCCGGGCAGCGGCTGTGGACCTCGACGACGGACGTTGCCCACCTGCTGTTCCACGACTACGTCCTGCCATTCGAGGTGGTGAGCGTGCTGCTGACAGCTGCCGTCATCGGCGGGGTCTACCTGGCCCGTCGCGAGATCAGCAAGGACGGGGAGAACCGATGAGCGGCTCGCTCGACTCGTATCTGGTCCTATCGGGCCTGCTGTTCGCGATAGGGACCTTCGGTTTCCTTGCCCGCCGGAACGCCATCAGCATGTTGATGTCGATCGAGCTGATGCTCAACGCCGTCAACCTGACCGTGGTCGCTTTCGGCGCCTTCGTCCCGGCGCTCAAGACGCACGCAGCCGTCATCGCCCTGCTGGTGATTGCCGTGGCTGCGGCCGAAGCGACCGTGGGGCTGGCCCTCGTCATGGCCATCTACCGCAACCGCAAGACGCCTCTTGTGGACGAGTACGACTCGATGAGCGAGTGAGCAACCAATGACCTACCTCATCCCGCTCATTCCGCTCCTGCCGCTGGCCGGCTTCGTCGTCACCGGGCTGCTGGGCCGCCAGATGGGTCGTGAGTCGCACCAGATCGCCGTCTGGGCGGTCGCGGCTTCATGGGCCGTAGCGATGGTTGTGGCCTTCGCGGCCCTGGCGCACGGCTTCGGCATCGGCGACGGCGCCGGAATAACGCTCTGGAACTGGATCCCCGCCCTGGGCTTCAAGGCCGAGATGGGCTTCTACGTGGACGCCCTGACCGGTTGCCTGCTGATCGTGGTCACGACGATCGGCATGCTCGTCCACATCTACTCGATCGGCTACATGGCCCACGACCCCGGCAAGTGGCGCTTCTTTGCCTATCTGAACCTGTTCATGTTCTCGATGCTGCTCCTGGTTTTGGCCGACAACTTCCTGCTCGTCTTCGCCGGCTGGGAGCTGGTGGGCTTGTGCAGCTACCTCCTGATCGGCTTCTGGTACCCACGGCGCTCCGCGGCCGTGGCAGCCAAGAAGGCCTTCCTGGTCAACCGAATCGGCGACATGGGCTTCGCCCTCGCGATCATGGCCATCTGGACGCAGCTCGGAACTCTCAACATGCAGGCCGTCTTCAAGCTGGTCGAAGGCGGCGGGCTCTCGTCGACCTGGATCGCCGTCGTCGCGCTGCTGCTCTTCTGCGGGGCCGTCGGCAAGAGCGCCCAGTTCNNACGTCTGGCTGCCGGACGCAATGGAAGGCCCCACGCCGGTCTCCGCCCTGATCCATGCCGCCACGATGGTCAACGCCGGCGTCTACCTCGTGGCCCGCTGCAACCCCATCTTCGGCGCCGCGCCCGGAGTGATGGTCGTCGTGGCCGCGATCGGCATCTTCACCGCGGTATTGGCCGCCTCGATCGCCTTCACCCAGACGGACATCAAGCGGGTCCTGGCCTACTCCACGATCTCCCAGCTCGGTTACATGTTCGCGGCGCTGGGCGTGGGGGCGTGGACCGCGGCGATCTTCCACCTCATGAGCCACGGGTTCTTCAAAGGATTGCTCTTCCTGGGCTCGGGCTCGGTGATCCATGCCGTCGGGGACGAGCAGGACATGCGCAAGATGGGCGGCCTGGCCCGCAAGATCCCGATTACCTATGTCACGATGCTGATCGGCTCGGTGGCCATTGCCGGGGTGCCACCGCTGGCCGGGTTCTTCAGCAAGGACGAGATCCTGGGCGGGGCCTTCAAGAGCGGTTTCCTGTGGGTCTGGGCCATCGGCTTCGTCGTCGCCGGCATGACCGCCTTCTACATGTTCCGCCTCATGGGCATGACCTTCTGGGGCCCGAGCCACGTGGATCCCGAGGTGGAGCAGCACATCCACGAGTCGCCGACGACGATGACGCGACCCCTCATCCTGCTGGCCATCCCGGCGGCTGCGCTGGGCCTGCTGATCGGCTTCCCGCCGGAGTCGGGGCTGCTCCACCAGTGGCTTGCGCCCGTCTTCGAGGCGACGATCGCCGCCGGCGGACGGACGGAGGCCGCCTACAGTTTCTTCGGCATAGACGGCGGACTGGCCATCGTTACCACCGGCCTGGTGGCGATCGCGATCATCGCCGCGTGGCGGCTCTTCGGCGTGGACATGCCGGCGATCGGCCTGCACGCAGAGCCGCGTCCCGATCAGGTGCGCGAAGTCAGCGCGCGTCGCGGGCTGGATTTCCTGTACCGCGGCTCAGCAGCCAAGTGGTGGTTCGACGATCTCAACAATCTCCTCTTCGTGGTCTGGGGCGGTCGTCTCGCCGGCGCCGTCTGGTGGTTCGACCGGGTGGTGATCGACGGCACGGTCAACGGCGTCGGGACGGTCACGACGCAGGCCGGCCTGCGGCTGCGCCGCGTCCAGACGGGGCACGTCCAGAACTACGCCCTCGGCATCGCGATCGGGCTGATTGCGATGGCCCTGGGCTACTTCCTGATCGCGGTTCGGTAGGAGGACGAAACGATGAACCTCCCGATCCTGAGCCTGATCACCTTCACTCCACTCGTGGGCGCGCTGGTCCTGGCGGCCCTTCCTTCCCGCCACGAGGAGCTCATCCGCCGCACTGCGTTGGGCTTCGCGCTGGTGGCCTGGGGGCTCTCGCTCCTCCTGCTCGCCGCCTTCGCATTGGGGCCCGCCGGCTTCCAATTCAACGAAACCGTGGATTGGATTCCTGCCTTCGGCATCCAGTACAAGCTCGGCGTGGACGGCCTCAGCGTCCTGATGGTGGTGCTTACGACGACCCTGACCTGGATCAGCATCCTGGCCAGCTTCGGGCCGATCAAGGACCGGGTGAAGGGCTACATGATCTCGTTCCTCGTCCTCGAGGTCGGCATGATCGGCGTCTTCATCGCCCTGGACTTCTTCCTCTTCTACATCTTCTGGGAGATCGTCCTCGTCCCGATGTACCTGATCATCGGCATCTGGGGCGGCTCCAATCGCATCTACGCGACGATGAAGTTCGTGCTGTACACGCTCGTGGGCTCGCTGCTGATGCTGGTCGCGATCCTGGCTACGGCCTTCGCGTTCCAGGCCGGTCACGGCGGGTCGTGGACCGGCGCCTTCGACTACACGCAGCTCCAGGCTTGGTCGGCCGGCGGCCACTTCGCCAACGACCTCCAGATCCTGGCCTTCCTGGCCCTCTTCCTGGCCTTCGCCATCAAGGTCCCGATGTTCCCGTTCCATACCTGGCTGCCGGACGCCCACACGGAGGCGCCGACGGCCGGCTCGGTGATCCTGGCCGGCGTCCTCCTCAAGCTCGGGGCCTACGGCTTGATCCGTTTCGCCGTGCCGCTGTACCCCTATGCGGCGCACACCTTCGCCTGGCCGATCATCGTCCTGAGCATCGTGGCGATCGTCTACGGGGCGATCGTCTCGATCGTTCAACCCGATCTCAAGCGACTGGTCGCCTACAGCTCGGTCAGCCACATGGGTTTCGTGACCCTGGGCATCTTCGTCTTCAGCGCCACCGCGCTCCAGGGCGCCGTCCTGCAGATGATCAACCACGGTCTGATCACGGGCGGGCTCTTCCTGCTGGTAGGCGTGGTCTATGAGCGCACCCACGATCGAACGATCGCCAAGATGGGCGGCCTGGCGGCGGCAATGCCGATCTGGTCGACCGTCTTCGGCTTCTTCATCCNNGATGTTCCAGCGTGTCGCCTTCGGCGGGCTCTCCGACTTCCTGCGCGGCCTGGGCGGCCACCTGACCGATATGAGCGGGACCGAGATGGTGACGCTCGCCCCGCTGGCAATCGGGATCGTCGTGCTCGGGCTCTTCCC
>PMJT01000157.1 GCA_003158495.1 Chloroflexota bacterium
CTGCCGAAACCGCTGTGCTATAGTCCCGCGGGCGACCGCCCGGCGCAGTTGTGCGACGGGGTGGGCCGCTCGTCTACTTTCGGGGATCTTCTGCCCGAAGGCAGTCAACCGGAACACGCTTAGAAGGGGTCCGCTATTAGCCGAGACCTGCGCATCAATCAGATGATCCGTGTCTTTGAAGTTCGGGTCGTCGACGAAGACGGTAGCCAGCTTGGTGTCATGCGAACGGCAGACGCCATGCGGCTTGCGCAGGAGCGGGGGCTCGACCTCGTTGAGGTCGCACCGTTGGCCAGCCCCCCTGTGGCAAGACTCCTCGACTTCGGCCAGTACAAGTACGAACTGACCAAGCGTGAGAAGGAAGCCAAGCGAAAACAGCGCTCGATCACCTTCAAGGAAGTGCGCCTGAAGCCGAAGATCGGCATCGGTGACTTCGATACGAAGGTTCGGCGGGCAGTCGAGTTCCTCGAGGACGGCGACCGGGTCAAGATCTCGGTCCAGTTCCGGGGCCGCGAGTTGACCCACCCTCAGATCGGGCGAGACCTTCTGGACAAGTTCGCGGAACAGATCAAGGAACACGGCGTGGTCGAGCGGCCTCCGCTGCTCGAAGGTAAGTCGATGCACATCAGCGTCGCCTCAACCCACAAGCCGAAGGTCCACGAGCCGACCCCGTCGGCGACGGCCAAGGCCCATGCCAGGCCCTCGGATGAGGACGGCGACGAGATCGAGGCTCCGCAACCAATACAAGAGCAGGTTCCGCCGGCTTCTCCGGCGCAGCCGAGACCCGAGCCGGAAAGCGGCCCGGCGTCGACTGGAGTGTGAGATCGTGCCAAAGATGAAGAGCCACAAGGGGACCGCGAAGCGAATCGGGGTCACCGGCGGTGGCAAGGCCGTGCGTGTCAAGTCGTGGCGCGGCCATCACCTGGAGCTCAAGTCTTCGCGGCGAACGCGCCGCTATGAAGGCAAGTCGATCGTGACCGGTTCGTCGCTCGACCAGGTCCGCCGGCTCCTTCCGTACCTGGGAGTCTGATCCTCGATGGCACGCGTCAAGCGGGGCGTAACTGCCCACCACCGCCATAAGCGACTTCTCAACGACGCCGAAGGCCGAGAAGGTACTAACTCAAAGCTCATCAGACGAGCCCATGAGTCGGCCCTCCACGCTCTCGCGTATGCCACCCGCGACCGCAAGCAGCGTAAGCGCCAGATGCGGCAGCTGTGGATCATCCGCATCAACGCGGCGGCTCGTCAGAACGGCATCACCTACGGCAAGTTCATCGCGGCCCTCAAAGAGGCGAAGATCGAGATCGATCGCAAGATCCTGGCCGATATCGCGGTTCGCGACGCGGCTGTATTCGCGCAGATCGTCGCCATCGCCAGCAAGGCATAGCCAGAAGCGGCCGGAAACGGCTGGCGCACTTCTCACACGTGGCTGTGACGGAGAAGAGGCGAATAGCCAGGGCTTCGCGGCCTTGGCCGGTCCTTCAGGGAGAGCGGGCCATCGACTGAAAGCCCGCCCGGATCCAACCTCGCCGGTTCGCTCCAGAGCCGCTCGCTGAACCCGCGACGCATGTCGCGCCACTAGGCGAGCCGGGTGGTTCCCGATAAAGGGCCAGGCCATCGCCAAACTGGTGGCCACAAGCGCCCTTTCCCCAAGTCGCACAGCGGTGACGGAAACGGGAAGGGAATAGGGGTGGTACCGCGAGCCCTCGACTCGTCCCCGTCCGAAAGGATGGAAGAGCGTTCCCGAAACGGACGTTCGGAGTCGGGGGTTCTAGATTCTCTGCGGCACGGCGCCGCAGGAGCAGCATCCCGGCGGGCAGGGCCCGCGGACAAGTAAGGACGGTAGCGTGGACTTCGACAGCCTGAGCGCCGATCTGCGAAAGCTGCAGGAACGGGCCCTGACGGAGATTTCCGCCGCGTCCGATCCGGCAGCCCTGGAAGCGCTCCAGATCCAGTACCTCGGCAAGAAGGGCGACCTGACTGCCGTCCTGCGCGGAATCGGCGCCCTGCCGGCCGAGGACCGGCCGCGCGTCGGGGCGATCGCCAACGAAGTCGGCGAGGCCGTCAAGGGCGCCCTCGGGGCCCGGGGCGTGGAACTCAACGCGCTGGTCCAGGCCCACCGGCTCGCGGCCGAATCTGTCGATGTCACGCTTCCTGGCCGGCCAGTCGGCCGCGGAACGTTGCATCCGATCCCCGAGACGATCGGTGCTATCGCGGAGGTCTTCGCCCAGTTCGGCTTCGTGGTGTACGAGGGGCCCGAGGTCGAGGACGACATGACCAACTTCCAGATGCTCAATATCGCCCCGGATCATCCGGCGCGCGATCTCTGGGACACCCTGTACGTGGATATCCCCGGCCACCTGCTGCGGACCCACACGAGCCCCGGCCAGATCCGCGTCATGCAGACTACGAAGCCGCCCATCCGGGCATTGCTCCCGGGCCGATGCTTCCGCTACGAGGCGGTGGACGCCAGCCACGGCTTCGAATTCTTCCAGGTCGAAGGCCTGATGGTGGACGAAGGCACGACGCTGGCGGACCTGAAGGGTCTGCTCGACGAATTCGCCCACGCCCTGTTCGGGCCGCGCAAGACGCGCTTCCGGCCCGGCTACTACCCGTTCACGGAGCCGTCGGTCGCTTTCGACGTCGAATGCGTCGTCTGCGGCGGGGTCGGCTGCCCGGCCTGTTCGAAGTCCGGCTGGATGACGATCCTGGGCGCCGGCATGGTTCACCCTGTCGTGCTCCAATACGGCGGCATCGACCCGGAGCGGTACCAGGGCTTCGCCTTCGGGATGGGCGTTGAGCGCATCTCCAACCTGCGCCACGCTGTGCCGGACCTCCGCTACTACCTCGAGAACGACCTGCGCTTCTTGGAGCAGTTCCGATGAGAGTTCCGCTGAGCTGGCTGCGCGAATACGTCGACCTGCAGCTGACGCCAGAACAACTGGCCGAGCGCCTGACGCTGCTCGGCATGGAAGTCAAGGGCGTCGAAACCTGGGGCGCCGACTGGCGTTCCGTCGTTGTCGGAGAACTGCTCACCGTCGAGAAGCACCCGTATGCCGATCGACTCCACCTCACGACCGTGAACGTGGGCTCGGGCCAACCGCTCCACATCGTCTGCGGCGCCCACAACATCGCCCCCGGCCAACGCGTGCCCGTGGCCCTGCCCGGTGCGGTACTCCCCGGCGACCGCCGTATCGAGCGGACCGAGAAGATGGGCATCGCGTCGGAGGGCATGCTGTGCTCCGGCGACGAACTGCACATCACCAGCGACGCTGAGGGGATCCTGATCTTGCCGCCGGCCACGCCTCTCGGCGTCCAGCTCTCGGACCTCTACGGTGATGTCGTCCTGGACGTAGACGTCAAGCCGAACCGAGGCGACGCACTGTGCCTGATCGGACTCGCCCGTGAAGTCGCCGCAGCCACGGGTGCGCCGCTGCGCTGGCCCGACATCTCCGTCGAGGAGACCGGTGGGCCCGTCGGTGATCGCCTCAAGGTCGAGATCCGCGAGCCGGAGCTCTGCACCCGTTTCGTCGGCCGCTGGATCAGCGGGGCGAAGATCGGCCCATCGCCGGACATGATCCAGATGCGGCTTCAGGCCGCCGGCATGCGCCCGGTCAGCAACGTCGTCGACGCCTCCAACTACGTCATGCTGGAGCTGGGCAAGCCGACCCACACGTTCGACGGCGCCATCATCCACGACGGCACGATCATCGTCCGGCGCGCCGCCGCCGGCGAGCGTCTCGAGACGCTGGACCACGTCTGGCGCGACATGACGCCGGAAACTTTGATCATCGCGGACCCGCGCGGACCCATCGGCATCGCCGGGGTCATGGGCGGAGCCGGAAGCGAGATCAGCGAAACCACCACGGAGATCGCCATCGAGTCGGCCATCTTCGACCCGGTCAGCATCCGCCGCACTGGCCACCGCTACGCACTTCGATCCGAGGCGAGTCTGCGCTTCGAGAAGGGCCAAGAGTCTCGTCTCGCACGCATCGGGGCAGACCGGGTCGCCCAGCTGACCCTGGCATGGGCCGGCGGGACTTGCGCCATCGGCCGGGTCGACACGGCGCCCGACGAACCGGGACCGAGCCGCCTGGCCTTCCGGCCGGCTCGCGTCGGCAAGCTGCTCGGTGGCGAGATCGCGGCCGCGGATCAGCGCAACATGCTGAAGCGCGTCGGCGTGGAGACCGAGGCGGCCCCGGCCGGTGTCCGCATCAACGTTGCCGCGGAGCCGAAGCCGCTCGTCGTCGACCCGGGCACGGAAGACGTGATGGTGGCCGTGGTGCCGACGTGGCGCCGCGACCTGGTAATCGAAGCCGACGTGGCAGAGGAAGTGGCTCGCATTCGCGGCTACGAACAGACCCCGGCCCACCTGCCCGACACGCTCATGCCTGCCTACCGGCCATCGCCCGTGGCGGTGCGCGATGGCATTCGCGCAACCATGGCCGGCGCCGGGCTCTCCGAGGTGATCACGCACGCCCTCGTGTCCCCGCCGGACGAGGCGAAGCTGCGCTGGCCCGACGACGACGGCTTGGACCTCGCGCAGCCCGCGGCGGGGTTGTCGATCTCGGTCACGAACCCGCTTTCGAGCCAGCATTCGGTCCTGCGCCGGCACCTGGCGGGCAGCCTGCTCGACGTGCTCGCTCTCAACGAACGGCAAGGTCGAGAGGACGTCGCCATCTACGAGATCGGCAAAGGCTACGGTCGAGTGGGGGAGTCTCCGCGGGAGTGGACCCGGCTGGCCCTGCTGCTGAGTGGCAGCGCCGCGCCGCCGGCCTGGAACCGGACCGCACGGGCCTGCGACCTCGACGACGCCAAGGGCATCGTGGAGTTGCTCTGCACGCAGCTCGGGCTGCCGGCGCCCATCTACGCCCCTGACAGGCGCGGCTATCCGTTCCACCCCGGCCGGGCGCTGACCGCGGCGTCCATGTCGAGCCAGGAAGGGGTCGTGGGCCGGATCGCCGAGCTACATCCCGACGCCCTTGCGGCGTGGGAGCTGCGGGCCCAGCGGGTCATAGTGGCCGAGCTGGAGATTCGCGGCCTCGATGCCGGAGTTCGTCGGGCGGTCAAGGTGGAGCCGATCGGCAAGTTCCCGGCCATGG
>PMJT01000267.1 GCA_003158495.1 Chloroflexota bacterium
GACGGGCATGGTCAACGTCACTCTGTGGCCGGACGCGTGGGAGCGTCTCCGGGGAGTGGTCCGGCGTCACGCTCTCCTCTACGTGGACGGCATGCTCCAACGCGAGGCGGACGTGGTCAACGTGATCGCGCGCGAGATCAGGCCCCTCCCCGCCGTGGCTGAAACGGTCGGGGGTCCGGCCAAACCCGAGGGCGTGCGATCGCTCGGCTACAGCGGCATGCGTCGCAGCGGCTGAACGTCGACCTGTGCCGGCCGGCCGACCGCAATCGGCTCGGCCCGACCGGATGAGCTACCGCTTGGCGGGGCGGCGCTGCGGCGTTCGGTTAGAGGACCGAGACGGCGGCCGGTTGCGCGGCACCGAGGTGTTCGCAAGGAAGCGCTTGTACCAGCCCGACGCGGCGCCCATGAGCGCGCCGAAGGCGAGCGACGTCACCAGCAGCTGGACCAGGACCCCGACCAGGTCGGCAGGCGAATTGCCCGTCGTACCCGAGTTGGCAGGAGCGGCTGAGGCTCCGGCGCTCGGGCTCGGGACCGCGGTAACACTCGGCGCCGGTGACAGGGCGGCGCTAGCGCTTGCCGAGGCCGCGACGGATGTGATCGCGCTGGGCTGGATCGACGGGCTCTCGGTCGGGATGCCGCCGGCGCTCGTGAGCCTCAGGGCAGTCAGAGCGATTACGCCCACCAGGGTCAGGGTCGCGATCAGCGAAGCCAGCAGGCCCGCGAGCCACGTCGATCGGGGCGCCAGGAAGCCGGCCAGCATCGGCGGCAGAAGGGGCACCGGCGCGAAGAGGAAGGTAACGAGAGACGGGATGATCGGATCGTTGGTTCGGCCGCTCTTGTCGATGCCCGCTACCGTGTAGGCGCCCGCGACGGCGCACACGACGACCACCGGCCAGATCGCGTTCGTCCGGAAGACCAGCGCGCGGATGTTGCGAAGGTCGTCGAGGTAGTGCGGCTGCCTGTAGGCAGCTCTGGCCGCGGCGAACAGGCCCATTCGCTGGCCGGGCTGGATGGTCGGCTGCGGCTTGCGCTCGGGGCCGCGAGTCGGCTTCCCGCTCGACGCCGGCGTTGACTCGATCGGGCCTTCTTCGCCCGAGTCCTCCGCGCCCGCTTCCTCCTGGGCCTGCAGGTAGGCGCGGTACTTGCGGCGCGCCTCAGCTCGATCGGTCCTCTTGGCGCGGGCCACTTTGTCTCCTAAGCGTGATCTGGATGAGTGCAGGCGAGATCCGTCGAAGGATCGTCGCGGTGCGAATGGTAGTCGATGGCGCCACGGGTCATCGGGCACGATGGCCCAGGTAAGGCCGGGATAAGCCTGGACTAAGCCGTCGGGCGTACAACGGGCGGGCTCATCCCCGCCGGAGAGGTCGCCCGAGGTGCCGAATGCCTGTTCCGCGCGGGGTCTTCGCCCTGCTCGTCTCGTTCCTGCTGTCGTCCGCGTCGTTCGCGGCTGCGCTGCCACCGGGGCTGGTCTCGGCGGCGGTTTCGTGGCCACCCTCCGCGGGCTTCGTCGTCGCGGAGGTCGTAACCGGCGGCGCATCCGCCTCTGACGAGTATGTCGAGATCTCCAACGTCGGTTCGAACAAAGCGGACCTGGGCGGGTTGGAGCTCGTCTATGTGAGCGCTTCAGGTGCCACGATCACGCGCAAGGCCGTCTTCGCTTCGCCCCTCCCGGTGGTGCCCGGAGGGCACTTGCTCGTCGCCAATTCGGCTGGCATATACGCGCCGCTGGCCGACGCCACGTACTCGGGTGGGCTCGCGGCGGACGGGGGAGCCGTCGCGCTTCGCCGCGCCGACGGAACGGTCGTCGACACGGTGGGCTGGGGCACCGCCGCCAACTCGTACGTGGAAGGCTCGGCCGCCCTCGCTCCGCCCGCAAAGTCGAGCATCGAGCGACTGCCCGGCGGATCTGCCGGCAATACGCAGGACACCAACGACAACAAGTCGGACTGGTTCGTACAATCCAGCCCGGTTCCCCAATCGCTGGCTTCAACGCCCGCGCCGATGCCCACTCCGACGCCGACCCCGACTGCGGCCCCAACCTCGACGCCTTCGATCGAGAGCGAACCGACCCAGATTGACTCGGCCACGCCGGCGCCTCCGCCGGCGGCCACGGATTCGACGGACCCTGCGGATACTCCGGGCGCGACCGAGTCGCCGTCACACACCCCAACCGCCGACCCAACTGCGCCGCCACCGACGCCGACGCCCAAGGAACCGACCGCGACCGATCCGGCCACGACGGAGCCGCCCGCTACGGAGCCGCCCGCCTCACCCGCACCGACACCCGCGCCCACCTCGGCACCGACCGCCGCTTCAACGCCCACGCCGGCGGCGAGCCCGTCGCCGACGCCCGCGCCGAGCGCGGCCGAGCCCGCTGTGGACCTTGCCTCGATCGCGGCAGCCCGGGCACTGGCCCCCGGGACGCGAGTCCATGTCGCCGGCGTGGTAACAGTCGGGGCCGGGCTCCTCGGCACGGACGGGCTGATCGCCATGCAGGATTCGTCCGGTGGAATCTTCGTGCGCCTCGCAACGGCGGACGCAACGCTTCCCATCGGCCGCTCCATCGAGGTCGAGGGCACGCTGTCCGCACCATACGGCCAGCTCGAGATCAGGCAGCTCGACCGGCTGATCGCCGGCGAAGTCGACAAGGAGCCGGCCGCCGCACGAAGGGAGCTCGACGAAATCGGCGAGAGCACGGAAGGGTCGCTGGTCACGATCCGAGGCACAGTCGATTCGATCGGGACCGACGCGGGCCGCGTGACGATCACGATCGGCGACGGCGTGAGCGCGATCCGCGCCCTGGCCGACCCGGCCGCGGCCGTGTCCCGCTCAGATGTGGCGCGGGGAGATGAAGTGCTGGCTACCGGGATCGTCGGCCAGCACGCCACTGCCACCGGCCGCCCCGACGGCTATCGGATCTGGCTCCGCCGCCCGACGGACCTCGTCGTCCGCGACCCGCTCCTTACCGATACCCCGGATCCCACAGCCGGCCCCACGGCCGCACCCACCGCAGGGCCCACCGCCACGGTCCACCACGACCTCGCGTCCGCCCTGGGGACGCGAGGCGCGGCCGTGGACGTGGATGCCGCGGTAACGGCCACGGCCGGGCTCTTCGACATCGGCGGCACGACGATTGTCGTGGACGACGGCACGGCGGCGGTGGCGGTGATCCTGACCGACGAGATGGCCGTGCCGCCGGTCGGAATGCTCGTCCGCGTCACCGGTAAAGTCGGCCGCTGGGAGGGTGGGCCGACGGTCATCGCCACCGCAATCGCCGCCCGGGGCGAGCTCGAGGCGGTAGTCCCGGCCACGATCGCCGGCGCCCTGGATGCCACCCTGGAATGGCAGCTCGTGAAAGTCTGCGGCCGGATCGAGCGATACACCCCCGCCGGATCCAGGTGGCGGCTCGATGTCAACGTCTCGGGCAACCTCGTCGCGGTGCTGGGAGAGCCGGACGCCGCGATAGACGTCGCATCCTCGGACGCCGGGCGGCTGGCCCTGGTCGTCGGGATCGTCCGTCGGTCGACTTCCGATCCGGCGGTCTTCCAGCTGCTGCCGCGGTCAGCACTGGACTTTCACATGGGACCCGCCCCGGCGACCTCCGAAACGGCTGCTTCCGGTTCGGTGACTCCGCAAGCCGCGGTCACCGGCGCCAAGCCCGCGCAGGTCGGTCCGCCAGCGGGCACGGTCGAAATCGGGTCCCTCGTGACCCACATCGGCGAGAGGGTCACCGTGGCCGGCCTGGTCACGGACACCACGACCACCACGGCGACCGTCGACGACGGCACCGGTTCGGTGGTGATCGGCGGCGCGGCCGCGGCCGAGGCACTGTCGATGCTCGAGCCGGGGGATGCGATCGAGGTGACGGGGCTGGTCCTTCACGACGATTCCGGACTCGCCCTCGAGGCGGACCCGGACTCGATCGTCGCACTCCCCGGCAGCCGGGGGGGCGTTCCCATCGCAACGTCGGCGAGCACGGCGACGACTGCCGCCACGCAGCCGCGTGCCGGGACCGCGGCGAGCAGTGCCCCGCCAATAGGTTCGAGCGTAGCCGGCAACGCAGCTCGAATGGCCACTTCGCATAGCGAGACGCCGGACCTGGCCATCCTCCTGACCGTGCTCTTGCTCGCCCTCGCGGCCGTGGCCGGTGTTCTCGCGGCTGCCACGCGCTCAAGTCGCCTGCGGCGCCGCGCCGTTCAGGCGGGCAGATCACGGTGTACCGCACTGTCCGAGGGACCGCTGCGGCGCCTTCGAGGCGCCGGAAAGGACAGATGAGGCCCTTCGCGACCTCTCCCGCCTCGTGAGCCCCATTCGTGCGTGCTTGACGCTCAACTTTGGGGCCGTCTATGCTCGCCGCAGGTGCCCAGCGTTGTGCACCCCCTACAGAGGGACGAGGTATTGCCGAACGCGGATCCCTCCTCGTGCCTCAATCGCTGCCGAGTTACTCACCGGAGCAACGCTGGGCGCATGTCGGGATCAGTCGAAGCCGGCGCGGTGCCGGTTTCGTCCGACCCGGCAGCCTTCGATCCATTGCCATCAGGTACGCTTTCCTGAGCAGGCACGACCACGAAAACCCGGGGAGCGCCCCGTTCGTCACTTGGAGGCTTGAACAATGGCTGAGGGATACTGCGTCAAGGACAAGAAGAAGGTCGAGATCAAGAACGCCGAGAAGATCACGATGAAGAACGGCAAGCCGGCGACCCAGGGCATTTGCCCCGAGTGCGGCGGCAAGGTCTTCCGGATCGGCGCCTGATCGATAGGACTCGGTGATCATCGCGACCCCCGCTACGGCGGGGGTCGCGATGTCTCCGGACCCGGCACAGATCCTGTCGGCAGGTGCTGGAGCCAGCCAATGGCGGGCCGGCCGAACTCGGCCGCCGTGGCTGCGCCGCGACGGGTCGAAAACAGGCACCGGGCCTTCGCGAGTCCTCCGGCACGGTCGGTACTGCCCTCGGGGTGATGGCCGGCATATTCGGCCCGGTCGGAGGGGCCGGCCCGAATGGGCCGACCGGCCCGCAGGCGCCCGAATCCGCTTTGCTAGAATTGACGAGCATCCCCACCTAACTCCGGCATTACGAGGCTTCCCCCTGTCAGCAAGACCTGTTCTCGCCCTTGACCTGGGCGGGACGCACATTCGCGCCGCCGTCGTCACGGACGACGGTTCTCGGCTTGCCGTGGTCCGGGGACGTACGCCGATCGCAGATGGCCCGGCCGCGATCCTCGACGCGTGCGAGGCCGCCCTGCGCAAGGCCCGCGGCCAGGTAGCAGGCGACATCGCGGACGCCATACTGGGCATCGGGATCTCTACCCCGGGGCCGCTCAATCCGTGGCGCGGCGTGGTCCTGGAAACGCCCAACATGGGCCCAAAGTTCGTGGATGTGCCGGTCGCCGCCGAGATGGCCGGGCGGCTGGACCTGCCGGCCTTCCTGGAGCGGGACACGAATGTCGCCGCTCTCGGCGAGATGGCGTTCGGCGCCGCGCGCGATTGCTCGGACTTCATCTACTTGACCGTCTCCACCGGCGTCGGCGGTGCCATCGTGTCGGAGGGTCGCATCTTCCACGGTCCGGACGGGACTGCCGGTGAACTCGGTCACACCCCCGTCGCCATGGACGGCCTCTGCAACTGCGGCGCGGTCGGCCACCTGGAGGCTTTCATCGGCGGAGCGGCAATGGCCCGTTACGCCAGGGCGCTCGTCGCGGAGGGCTCCAGCCCGTTCCTGGCCGCCCGGGCGTCGAAGAAGGGCGTCGAGTCGATGGAGGCCCGCGATATCGCCGAGGGCGAAGACGCAGGCGACGAGGCCTGCCGAAACATCATGGAGAGAGGCAGACGCGCATTTGCCGTCGCCTGCGTCGGCTTCGTCGACGCATTGAACCCAACCCGGATCGTCGTCGGCGGCGCGATCTCGGATGCTCAGGGCGAACGATTGCTCGGTCCCGCTCGGGCCGAGGTCGCCGCCACCGCCTTTAGAACTCCCCGCAGCCGGGTCCAGATAGTCCACGCCGAGCTTGGCGCGGACGTCGGTCTCGCCGGCGGGCACCCACTCGTGATCGCGCGTCTCGGCGACCCGGCCTGGCGCGGCGGTCGGGCCACACCCCTTACCGCGAACGGTTGACCGAGCGCGGCGTAGATCCCTGGAGGAACAACATGGCAGTACGTGTCGGTATCAACGGTTTCGGTCGGATCGGCCGCCAGTCGCTCAAGGCCATCCTCGAGCGCTCTCCTGAACTCGAAGTCGTCGCCGTCAACGATCTCGTCGACGTCCCGATGAACGCCCTTCTCTTCGCCCACGACTCCACGTACGGCAACTTCGACGGCACCGTCAGCCATACCGACGATGCGATCGTCGTCAACGGCAAGAAGATCCAGGTCCTCCAGGTCAAGGATCCGGCCCTGCTTCCCTGGAAAGACCTCGGAGTCGACCTCGTCATCGAGTCCACCGGCATCTTCACCGACGCCGAGAAGGCCAAGGCCCACATCGCCGCCGGTGCCAGGAAGGTCCTGATCAGCGCCCCCGCCAAGAACGAGGACATCACGATCGTCCTGGGCGTCAACGCCGACAAGTACGATCCGGCCAAGCACAACATCATCAGCAACGCCAGCTGCACGACCAACTGCCTGGCCCCCTTCGCCAAGGTCCTGAACGACTCGTTCGGGATCGAGAAGGGCGTCATGAACACGATCCACAGCTACACCAACGACCAGCGCATCCTGGACGTTGCCCACAAGGATCCGCGCCGCGCNNAAGGTCGACGGCTTCAGCCTGCGCGTGCCGACCCCCACGGTCAGCATCGTCGACTTCGCGGTGGAGCTGCGCGACGAGACCACTGCCCAGGCCATCAACGACGCTTTCCGCGCCGCAGCCGCCGGCCCGCTCAAGGGCATCCTCGGCGTCAGCGACGAGCCGCTCGTCTCGATGGACTTCAAGGGCGATAGCCGCTCTTCGATCATCGACTCGGCCCTGACCATGGTCATCGGTGGCAGCGGCAAGTTTGCCAAGGTCCTGAGCTGGTACGACAACGAGTGGGGCTACAGCTGCCGTGTCGCCGACGTGGCCAAGCTCATCGCCAGCACTCTCTAGGGAGTTGTGCAAGCGATCCGCGTCGGTGGGTCGCTCGGGGCCGGTGGCCGGTTCGGCCGCCGGCCCTCACTTTCATCGAACCCGAGGTCAAGATGAACAAGCTGACGATCCGGGACCTGGACGCAGCGGGTAAGCGCGTCTTCGTCCGCGTGGATTTCAACGTTCCGCTCGAAGACGGCAAGATCACGGACGACAGCCGGATCGTAGCCGCCCTGCCGACCATCAAGTCGCTCCTGTCCCAGGGAGCCATAGTCATACTGGCCAGCCACCTCGGCAGGCCCGACGGCAAGGTTCAGGACAGCATGCGCCTGCGGCCGGTCGCCGAGCGCCTGTCGCAGCTTCTCAAGATGCCGGTCCCAGTCACGGGTGACGCGCTCGGCGTCGGCACCGAGGACGCCATCAAGCGCCTCAAGCCGGGCGAGTGCATCCTGCTNNGCGTTCGCCAAGGCACTTGCGAGCTACGCGGACGTCTTCGTCAACGACGCATTCGGCACAGCCCACCGCGCCCACGCTTCCACCGAAGGGATCGCCCACATCCTGCCGGCCTACGCGGGGCTGCTGATGGAGAAGGAGATCGAGNNCAAGATCAAGGTCCTGCGCAACCTTGTCGATAAGGTCGACATCATGGTCATCGGCGGCGGCATGGCCAACACCTTCATGCTTGCCCAGGGCAAGCCGGTCGGCAAGAGCCTCGTCGAGCCGGATCGTGTCGAAGACGCCCGGGCGATCATGGAGTCGGCCGCAAAGCACGGCACCAAGATCATCCTGCCGATCGACGTGGTCGTGGCCAAGGAAGTAACCCGCGGCAGCGAGTACAAGACGCTCCCGGCGGACAAGGTGCCGGCCTCCTGGAACATCGTGGACGTGGGCAAGCTCAGCCTGGAAGCTATGCGCAAGGCTCTCGAGCCGGCCCGCACGGTCTTCTGGAACGGCCCCCTCGGCGTCTTTGAGATCCCCACTTTCTCCGTTGGGACCAAGGAGATCGCCCGCTTCCTGGCCGGACGAGCCCAGGCCGGAGCTACGGTCGTGGTCGGCGGCGGCGACTCCGTTGCCGCGGTCGAGCAGCAGGGCCTCGCCGACAAGATGACCCACATTTCCACCGGTGGTGGTGCCTCGCTAGAGTTCCTCGAAGGCAAGGAGCTGCCGGGTGTAGCCATCCTCCTGGACAAAGCACCGGCCGCGGCCGCCGGCAAGGAGCCAGCCAGCTAGAACTACGCCGCCTGCCAAGGCTGGCTTTGTCGCCGGTGAACCGGCGACCAGGGAGTGAACATGACCTCAATCGATCTGATCGAAGCGCGCCAGATCCTCGACTCGCGCGGCAACCCCACCATCGAAGTCGACGTCGTCCTCGCGGACGGCTCCGTCGGTCGCGCCGGCGTGCCGTCCGGCGCCTCCACGGGCGTCAACGAGGCCGTCGAGTTGCGTGACGGCGACAAGTCCAAGTACGGCGGCAAGGGCGTCCTCAAGGCCGTTGCCAACGTTCGCGAGATCATCGCGCCGGAGCTTCTGGGCACCGACGCGTCGGATCAGGCCGGCCTGGACGCCGCCCTGATCGCCCTGGACGGGACCCCGAACAAGGGCAAGCTCGGCGCCAACGCGATCCTCGGCGTCTCGCTCGCTGCGGCGCACGCGGTCGCGGCCAGCTACGAAATGCCGCTCTACCGCTACTTCGGCGGTGTAGGCGCGCGGATAGTGCCGGTCCCGTTCTTCAACATCCTCAACGGCGGCAAGCACGCCGTGAACTCCACGGACTTCCAGGAGTTCATGGTCGCGCCGATCGGCGTCGCCACCTTCGCCGACGCCCTCCGTGCCGGCGCCGAGGTCTTCCATGCCCTCAAGGGCATCCTGAGCGCCGAGGGGTTCTCGGTCGGCCAGGGCGACGAGGGCGGCTTCGCGCCGTCGCTGCCCACCAACGAGGCGGCCGTTGAGGTCATCCTTCGCGCCATCGAGAAGGCCGGCTACAAGCCGGGCGACGAAGTGGCCATCGCCCTCGATCCGGCGGCCAGTTCGGTCCTGGTCGAAGGAACCGGCACCGGCAATGTCACCGGCCAGTACCGCCTCGAGCGAGAGGGCCGGACTCTCGACTCCGGCCAGCTGATCGACCTGTGGGAGAAGTGGGTCACCAAGTACCCGATTATCTCCCTCGAGGACGGCCTCGCGGAGGAAGACTGGGCCGGTTGGGCCGAGCTCACGAAGCGCCTCGGCTCCAAGGTTCAGCTGGTCGGCGACGACCTCTTCGTGACCAACCCGAGCTTCATCGCCCGGGGTATCCGAGAGTCGTCGGCCAACTCCGTCCTGATNNACCATCGCCGACTTCGTCGTCGCCATGGGCACCGGCCAGATCAAGACCGGCGCCCCGTCTCGCTCGGAGCGGGTCGCCAAGTACAACCGCATCCTCCGCATCGAGGAAGAGCTCGGCAGCACCGCTCTCTACCTCGGCCGCAAGGCCCTGTCAGGCGCCAAGCCGTAACGATTACCACAAGAAATGGGCCGGCCCTTCAGTCGAGGGGCCGGCTCATCTTGATTCCGGGGCGGCGTTTCGCGGCGAGTTCGCGCCGAGTCGGCACCGAAACTCGGATCAGCCGGCCGGTGTCCGCTCGCGGTGCAAAGCATCGGCAACGACGAAAGCCACGATGCTCGGCGCCACGATGAGGCCCCCGATCTCCATGCCGAAGACACAGACGAAGAGCAACGCGAGATCGACGGCTACCGCTGCCCAGGAGACGAGTGTCGCTGCGCCCCGTGCATTGGCCACTGCGCCGAACCAGAGCAGCGCGTACGCGAGCGATGGCGTTCCTGGGTTGAGTCCGATTACGCCCAGGGCGACGATCAGCAGCAGCCACGCGAGAAGGAGCGCCGCCCACGCCGCGTGGTCGGTTGCGGTGTTCCAGGTGCGCTTAGATCGGCCGGTAGCCACGGCGCAACCGTAGTACAGGTCGGCGCCCCCTGGGGGATGCGAATGGTGTTCTACGAGTTGTAGGCGCCCTTGCCTGACCTACTCGACCGCCACGCCCGTCTCGGCGGCGCGGCCGGCCTTCTCGAGGAACGACACGGCGGTCATCTGGGTCCTGTTGACCAGGACGAGCGAGAAATGACTGATTACGCGCCGATCCGCCAGCGAGCGGGCCGTGACGTCCACGAGCGCGATGAAGCGCGGGTCCGGCGAGTCCACGAAGTTCGCCATGTCCGTGTCCGGGAATGCGTGGATCGTGCCGGTCAGCGTGTGACCGGACGTGAAGATGACCACCTGGCGGCGAACACGTTCCATTGACGGCCTGTCCGGCCGTGGGGTCTCCTCGGCGCCGGTCAGGCCTGAAGTCGCCGGCTTCTGCCCGATGAACGTGATTTCGTCCGGGTTGACCATCAACTCCGGCACGACGAGGTTGGTGGGCTCGCCGTTGCGGCGCATCAGGTGAGCGTCCGTGAGGCGAATGTAGCCACGGTTGTGGTTGACCATGTCCGACAGGCGGTGGTAGTTGGCGAGAGAGAGGTCGCCGGCGACTCGCAGGTGCGGCCCAACGAACTCCACCGTCTCGTGGCGCAGTTCCGTGGGTGTTGCATCGCCCCCGAGCGGATTGAAGCCGAGGGAGTCAAATGCCGAGGAAGACCTGTCCCAACTCACCGCATGCCTCCGCTACGACTGATGCCGCCCCGTCGGGATTCTACGGCCCAGATCAGGTCCCGCGAAACACAGTCTCGCACGGGAACCTGACTCGACGGCTGCAATCATCTCATCCCGTCATCCGACTCGAACTGGGGGCAGATCTATCCAGAGCCTCGCCCCGCCCTCGGGCGTGTTCTGGGCGCCCACTCGCCACCCATGCGCCTCTGCGAGTGCCCGAACGATCGAGAGGCCGAGACCGCTGGTTCCCGTGCCGCGCGTACGTGAGGGATCGGCCTGGTAGAAGCGTTCGAATACTCGCGGCAGGGCCTCGGCCGGAATGCCTTCGCCCGTGTCCTCGACCGCGATTCGGACCACGGGACGGGCTGTGCCTGGCCGTGGCGTGACCACCACCCCCGCCGCCTGGATCGGGCGGGCGGAGATCTGCACCGAGCCGTTCTCGGGCGTGTGGCGCAGGGCGTTGTCGACGAGGGCACCGATGACCTGGCGCAGGCGATCCGGGTCCGCTTCGACGATCAGGCCCTTCGGTCCTTCGACGGACAGACTGATGGAGGCCGAAGCGGCTCGCGCTTCGAACCCGGCAGCAACCGAATCGAGCATGGCCCGGGCATCAAGCGGCCGGCGCTCCAGTGGCAGATGGCCGCCTTCGGCCAGGCTGATAGTTCGCAGATCGTCAACGATCCGGGCGAGAATGCGGGATTGATCGCGGATCGTCTCCAGGTGGCGCCGCTCGGGCGTGTAGACGCCGTCCATGATGGCGCTCGACGTCGCGTCGATCACCGCCAGAGGCGTCTTGAGCTCGTGGGCGGCATCCTGGAGGAATCGGCGCCGCGTTTCGTCGGCCGACTGAAGCTGGCTCGCCATCGAGTCGAAGGTGCGGCCAAGCTGGCCGAATTCGTCGCTCCTGTCCGCGAGCCCGGAGCGGCGGCCGAGGTCGCCGCGCGCAACGTCCGCCGCGGCCTGCTCCAGGCGAGTGAGCGGCCTCACGAGCCGCCCCGCGGCCAGCAAGCCGAAGAGCGACGCGACGGAGGCCGCCAGAAGCGCGGCGAGGATCAGGCGCATGATCGTCGTCTCCTGGGCCTGACCGGTTGTCGTCGTCGTCGCTGCCGGCGGCGGAGTCGGCGTCTCGGACGCGCTCGCCTCCGTGGCCGCCGCAACTGCGGCCGGATCAGCGGTGGGATTCACGGCCGGCGAGGCGGTCGGCGCGGTCGTCGGAACGACCGTCGGCGCGGTCTGCGGTCGCGAGGTGATGACGGCGCCGCCGTTCTCTGTCTCAGACTCGTCCGCGCCGGAGGTGCCGGGCCTGTCAGGCGTGCCGGAGGTGCCTGGCGGCGTGCTGGGCGCGCCCGTATTGATGGTCGCGGTGGCTGCCGGCCGGCTGCCGTCGTTGTCCGTGTCGTAGTCGCTGAAGCCCTGGATCACGATCGGCGGCGTCGCCAGGGCGATGACCGCGGCAGTGGCGAGAGCCACCAGGGCAAAGCCGAGGGCAATTCGCCAGCGCAGGCTCACGGCCCCCTCCGCGCTCTCAGGCCTGTTCGATGGGCCGTGCGGCCCGGTAGCCGACGCCTCGGACCGTCTCTACGTATGACCCGCCGTCAGGCCGCGAGCCGAGTTTGGCCCGCAGGTTCTTGACGTGGCTGTCGATCGTCCGGTCGAACGTATCGAACGACTCGCCGAAGACCCGCTGGCCGATCTGTTCGCGCGTCCAGACGCGGCCCGGCTGGTCGGCCAGGGCCGCCAGAACGTCGAGTTCCGTTCGCGTCAACGGCAGGCTTGCCCCGCCCCGGAGTACGTCGCGCGCGTCCATGTCGATCGAAAGGTCGAAGAACGTGGATACCGCCCGAGGTGCGGGTTCCGCGGTGTGGTTGGCGCCCGTGCCGGCGGCCACGCGCCCGAAGCGTCGCAGGATTGCTCCAACCCTGGCCACGACCTCGCGCGGTTCGAAGGGCTTGGTCACGTAGTCGTCGGCGCCCAGTTCGAGCCCGGCCACACGGTCAATTACGTCGTCGCGAGCGGTGAGCATCAGCACTCCCACGCTCGAACCCTCGCTCCGGAGCGCCCGCAGAACATCAAAACCTGACCGGCCAGGGAGCATCACGTCGAGAACCAGCAGGTCCAGTCCGGCGTTGCGGCCGTGTTCGAGCGCAGTCTCGCCGTCCCCGGCTTCGAGGACTTCGTAGCCCTCACGCTCGAGGTAGGCGCGGACAACTTCCCGGATGTGCGGTTCGTCGTCGGCGACGAGGATTCTGGATCCCATGCTCGCAACGATAGTCGAGTCGGCCCACGGGCGATACCAGGGCGTGACGGCCTGGCCGGAAGTCGATAGTCCGCCCACGCTCAAGTCTTCCTCCTATCGCCCGGCGGCGGCCGTTTGCGAATTGTCTGGGCTCATCAGAAACCTCCGGGAAACGCGCCCGGGCGATCGAGCGGGCCCGGGGCCGGACCGAGCTGGGCCGGTATCCCCGCTGCCCTGGCTCGCGACCGATCGAGCCGGGCGGCAATCGAGATGACGATGCGGTAGGTCAGCAGGAAGATCGACGCCGTAGCCGGCACGAGGTAAACCCAGAAGGCCCAGTTGGACCCGCTGTCCGAGCCGGAAGCGATGCCGTGATACGTGGCGCCGATGAAGGACAGGAATGTCACGTAGTGCAGGATCCGCCACGCCCGCTGGCCAATGTGCCGCCGGACGTAGAAGCTCGCCGTGACCACCAGCGACGCATAGAACGTGAGCTGGCCGATGCCCACGGTTATCGGCGAATACGGCGACGCAAACGGCACCATGAGCGATCGTGGCGTGAAGTTGAAGCTCGTGTCGAATATCAGGAGAGCGCCGTGCAGCGTGGCCAGGATCATGGCGACGATCGCCAGGTCCTTGTGAAGCGCGAAGCTGACCGGCCGGTGGGCGATCGCATCGAGGATCTTTGTCGACAACAACAGCCCGTACAGCACCGATGCGGCGAGGACGAAGTAGGCCAGGAAGCCCATCGCGCGGACCGAGTACCAGGCGAGCAGGCTCGGCTGAATGGCTGCTACGGCGCCGATACGCATGACGGCGGTCGGTGCGGTAGCGCCGATCACGGCTCCGACGGCCATCGCAATCGCCAGCCAGCCGACGATGCGAACCGGCCAGGGCAGGCCATGGTAGGCGACTCCGGCCCGATTCGGCGGTTTGCGAGCAACGGCGCCACCTGCCAGCGGATTGCCTCCTGGCAGCGGCCGGGCGACCGCGCCACCGAGGAGTGGATCGCCACCAGCCAGGGGTGAGGCCGCGGCCGTCACGGGCCGGCCGACAAGCGGACTTGATCCGGGGAGCGATCTGGCGGCGCCGCCCGCCGGCGGATTGCCGCCTGCGAGGCCGCGTGCCAGTGGATTGGCGCTAGCCGGCGGATTGCCGCCTGCGAGGCCGCGTGCCAGTGGATTGCCGCCCGGCAGCGGCCGAACGGCCGCG
>PMJT01000095.1:0-685 GCA_003158495.1 Chloroflexota bacterium
GGTGACCTGGGACGAGTTGCCGTCGTGCGAACTGGGCGACTTCACGCTGGCAACGGTGCCGGCCCGTTATGCGCGCGTCGGCGATCCGGGCGCCGGGATCGACGACGCGGTTGGGTCGCTGGATGCGTTGCTGGAGCTGTCCGCGCGGCAGGAGAAGGAGGGGATGGGCGACGCGCCGTGGCCGCCTCACTATGCCAAGGCGCCGGGCGAGCCGCCCCGTGTCATGCCGTCACGAGCACGCAAGACGAGTGGAGTGGGCGCAACGTCGAGTGACGAGGCCGGGGGTGGGGCCGTTGACCGCGCCGCCACGGGCGCGGCGCTTAGTAGCGCGGCGCCAAGTGGCACGGCGCCGAGTGGAAAGCCAGGCCGCTCCCCCACCGGGCGCCGCGTCTCGACCAAGCCACTGATCGAGATTGCGCGCGCAGCCACGAGGGACGAGGCGCTGACCGGCTTCGAGCGCTGGAAGCAGCGCCACTCCGCCGTGGCCGGCTACCTCGACCCGCTCGACGTCCTCGTGGACGGAATGCGCGGCCGCTACAAGCTTTGGTACCGCATTCGCGTCAACCTGGAGCACGTGCCACTGGCTGAGCGGCCGCAGCAGGAGCCGCTCGAAGTGGACTACGACCCATGGGGCGAGTTCCGCTGATCGGGGTGGGCGCGAGGCGCCGCGCCCGAGTGCGGGCCA
>PMJT01000095.1:760-3442 GCA_003158495.1 Chloroflexota bacterium
CCCTAGAGCCCGAAGATCGCCTTCAACTCGAACGGGGTCGACGACTCGAGCTGGTCATACCGGCAATCTGCCGGCGCCTTGTCCGGGCGCCAGCGCAGGAACGTGGTCGCGTGGCGGAAACGATCGCCCTGGAGGTGATCGTACGCGACCTCGCAGACGCGCTCGACGCGGAGCGGCTCCCACGTCAGGTCGCGGTCGCGGTTCCAGCGGCTCGTCGCGCCGGGCATGCGCTGCCCGGACTCGCGCGCGGCGGCTTCCCATTCGGCCCACTCCGCCCAGGGGTGGCCGTCGAGGGCGTTCGCGCGCAGCGGCGCCAGTTCCTCGACCAGCTGGGCGCGTTTATCCATGGTGAAGCTGGCGGTGATCCCGACGCTGTTCAATCGGCCGGTATCGTCATAGAGACCGAGCAGGAGTGAGCCGACCAGCGTTCCCGGTCCGTTCTTGTGCCACCGAAAACCGGCCACTACGCAGTCGGCGGTGCGGGCGTGCTTGATCTTGGCCCAGCCACGCTTGGCCGGCATATACGGGTCCTTCGATCGCTTCGCGACGACGCCGTCGAGACCCGCGCCCTCGAAACGATTGAACCAGTCGGCGGCCACCGACGGATCTGACGTGGACGGCGTGAGATGGACCGGCGGCTGCGCGCCGGCGAGAGCCTGCTCCAGCAGGGCGCGCCGCTCCCCCAACGGCACCGCGCGCAGATCGCGGTCGTCCAGGGCGAGGAGATCCCAGGCCACGTAGCTGGCGGGCGTCTGGGCCGCGAGCATCTTCACTCGCGAGGCGGCGGGATGGATGCGCAGGAGCAGCGAGTCGAAGTCGAGGCCGTGCGGGCCGGCGATGACGACTTCGCCGTCGAGGATGCAGCGCTGGGGCAGCGTCGCGCGTAGGGCCGGCGGCAACTCCGGGAAGTAGCGGTCGAGTGGCTTGAGGTCGCGGCTCTGGATGAAAGTCTCGTCGCCGTCGCGGAAGACCAGCGCCCGGAAGCCGTCCCACTTGGGCTCGTAGAGCCAGCCATCGCCGATCGGAATCGCCTCGGTCAGCTTGGCCAGCATCGGTTCGATCGGCGGTTGGAATGGCAGGTTCACGCGGCGACTATACCGGGACGCGCTCTGTGGCGGCCACCCAACCGGGCGAGGCTCTCCCGACGAGACGGCGGCGCTCGGCGGCTTCGGGCGGACCAGTCCCGGACGCGCCAGCCAACATCAGCCCGGCGTGCCCGAGGGGACCTCGTACGGGAATTCATTGTTGGTGGTCTTGTCACCGCCGAAGCTGCCCTGGCCCTTGCTGTTGACATACCCGGCCCAGGTCCACGTGCCGGGCTTTCGATCGGCGGCGCTGGTCCAGGTCACGGTGATCGTGACCGTCCACATTTCCATGGCGTTCGGGTCGATTGCAACGGCGCACACGACCGGCAGCGACCTACTCAGTTTCGGGCCGTCGGGAGCAACCTTGATGGTCGCAGTCTTCGAACCCGCCTGGCGCGGGAAGCAATCCGATCCTGCCGGGAGCGAGGCTCCCAGGAGGTCGATTGCAGACGTGAGAGCCGTTTGCCCGAGCGCGGAGCGGGCCGACGGATCGGCTGGCAGCGGAACGACCGCCGGGTCGTACTTGATGCTCGCGACGAGCGCTTGCACCTGGGCTTCCACGGCCGCGCTGTTCGGGCCGCGGATGGCCGCCACGATCCGGAATGGTGTCGTCTCGTTGATTCCCGCAGCCAGGGTCCCGTTGCCGGGCAGCTCCCAGACCAGGACCGTCGCATCGTCGGCTACCGCCCCGGAGTCTGTCGTTACGGATTCGGTTGTGAGGCCGTTCCCGTTCGGTGCAGGGAGTTCCGGAATGCCCGACCCGGCGTTCCGCATGAACCAGGCCGGCAGGCCGCCAACCGTAGTCGTCGTGACGCCGGCGCCCGGGAGCCCCGACAGGATGTTCTGGACGCCGATGCCACCGCGCTGGAACCGGACCACGACGTCACTCGGACCGAGAGACCAGCTGGTCGAACACGAACCGGGTTTCTCGCCGCCCTGGGCAAGGGGCACCGGATCCGTGCACACGGTCTCAGGCGTGTTGGTGCCGACGTAGCCGAACACCGGGCGGCTGTACAAGTAGTTGACCGCGATACTCGGCACACCGGACGGAAGGCTGATCGGCGGCGCATCCGCGAACCGCCAGGCAGCCGGATAGTCGAACTCGAGGCCCCACGACTTCACGTGGGTCATCGGAATCGCCGTTGGGACGGCTGTCGCCGTGAGCGATGTCGGCGTCTCCGAGGGCAGGGGCGATGGCGACGAACTCGCGGAGACAACCGAGCCGGGATGGTTGGCCGCCCCGAGGTACCACGGCAGGACAACGGCCGTCAACGCCAGGACGGCGGCGAGGCCGACGAACGCGGGCACTAAGCGAGCGGGCCGACGCCGTCGCTCCCGGAGCGAACCGATGACACGCTGGTCGAAGCCGATGCTCGGCTCGCCGTCGACCCGCCTCACGTCGAGGGCATCGCGAAGCAAAGACTCAACGTCCATCAGTGGCCTCCAATTCGACCCTCAATCGGGCCAGAGCGCGATGCAGGCGCGACTTCGCCGTTCCAAGTGGAATTCCGAGAGTTGCCGCCACGTCCGGCAATTCGAGGTCGAGACCGAAACGGAGCACGAGCAACGCCCGATCGGCCTGGTCGAGGCAGCCGAC
>PMJT01000095.1:3506-4195 GCA_003158495.1 Chloroflexota bacterium
TCGCGCGACTCCAGGCGGACAAGGGACGCGAACGCCTCCCTGTCGCCGTTTTGCGCGGCCGTGACCAGATCCCGCCTTGTGTCCACCATACCGATACTGATGCATCCGGCTGGCGGATTCGTTCCAATCGCTCCCGAATCACGGCGAAGCACCTCGGCGGCAGCCGCCGACTCTCGGAAATCGTACGAGTGGACGACTACAGATTGGCCGTTCCACAGGAGCAACCGGGAAGCTAGGATGGAGCCGCTCTGGGAGGACCGCGCCAGGCAACGTGAGAACGGCGCCGGTTCGAACCCGTCTTGACCAGGTTTCCAACACGCGGATCGAGAGGCAAATTCGCGATGACGACGGGGTTCGGGTTCTGCGCCAACTGCGGCACGCCGCGGATATCGGCCGACCAGAAGTTCTGTGCCGTGTGCGGCCAGGTGTTGGGCCCGGCCGCGGCCGCGGCTGCGGCTTCCGCCCCGGCCCAAGCTCCCGCTCCGGCTCCTGTGGCGCCGGCAGAGCCCGTGGCTTCGGCTGAGCTCGTGACTTCGGCAGAGCTTGTGGCGCCGGCTGAGTTCGTGACTTCGGCTGAGCCCGTGGCGACGGCTGAGCCCGTGGCGTCTCCTCCGGCACCGACTTCCGTGCCCCAATTCCAGGAAGTGCCGCCGTCTCCGCCGGCCCCGGCCCAGACATACTCGCCTCCT
>PMJT01000027.1:0-6331 GCA_003158495.1 Chloroflexota bacterium
GTCTTTGCCGCCCTCGGCAAGATGGCCAAGATCCTGCCGCTGCGGGCGATCGCGAACCTCTACATCTGGATCTTCCGCGGCACGCCGGTCGTGGTCCAGCTGATGTTCGGGTTCTACGGCCTGTCCGCAGCCAATGTCTGGGGCTGGGACGCAATCACTCTGTTTGGGCTCAAGATTCCAGGCGAAATCCAGGCGGGAATCATCATCCTCGGCATCAACGAAGGTGCCTACATGGCGGAGATCATCCGCGCCGGCATCCTCGCAGTGGACCCCGGCCAGACTGAGGCCGCCAAGTCGCTCGGCATGACGTACGGCCAGACGATGCGCCGGATCGTTTTGCCGCAAGCGGCGCGCGTCATCATTCCGCCGCTCGGCAACGAGTTCAACAACATGCTCAAGACCACCAGCCTCCTGTTCGTGTTGAGCGTCATCGAGACCTACAACCACTTCAACATCGCCCAGGGTCAGAACTTCCAACCGTTCGAGGAATTCCTCGGTTGCGCCATGTGGTACCTGCTGATGACCACCATCTGGGGCTTCGTGCAGAGCCGGATCGAGCGCCGATTCTCGCGTGGGACGGACCAGTCTTCATCGGCCGCGGGTCCCCGGAACAAGGGCTTTGCCGAGAGGTTCATGTCGCTAAGGGCGCCGATCGAACAATGACTCAGATCTCCAGCAACCTCCTCGGTGCAATCGGCGGCGTGCCGCGCCCGGATACGGACGTGGTCGTCGACGCTCGCGACGTCAACAAGTGGTTCGGCCGGCTGCACGTCCTCAAGGACGTCTGTCTGCAGGTCAAGCGCCAGGAGACGGTCGTCATCATCGGCCCATCCGGGTCGGGCAAGACGACCTTCATCCGCTGCGTCAACCACCTCGAGAAGATCCAGGGCGGCCGCATCTTCGTGAACGGCCACCTCATCGGCTACCGCGAGGCCGGCGGCGGCACGAAACTGGTCGAAGACAAGGAAAAGAACATCGCGAAACAGCGCCAGGAGATCGGCATGGTCTTCCAGCGCTTCAACCTGTTCCCGCACATGACGGCCATCGAGAACATCATCGAGGCGCCGATCAACGTGCGAGGCATGCCGCACGATGAAGCGATGGTCATGGGTCGAGCCCTTCTCGAGCGGGTCGGCCTGGCGGCAAAGGAAAAGGTCTACCCGAACCAGCTATCGGGCGGGCAGCAGCAGCGCATCGCCATCGCGCGGGCACTGGCAATGAAGCCGGCCCTGATGCTCTTCGACGAGCCTACTTCCGCACTTGACCCCGAGATGATCGGCGAGGTTCTCGAGGTCATGAAAGAGCTGGCGCGCGAAGGCATGACGATGATCGTGGTCAGTCACGAGATGGGCTTCGCCCGCGAAGTGGCCAACCGCGTCGTCATGATGGACGACGGCGTGGTCGTCGAAGAAGGCACTCCGGACCAGATCTTCAGCGGCCCTACTCAAGAACGCACCAAGGCGTTCCTCTCCAAGATCCTGTAACTCGGACGAGCGCAAAGCCCGGGGCGCATGTCGTCCCGGGCATTGCTGTACCCGGCGGCTCGGCCACGGGGCGGGACCCGATGGCCGGGAGTGGCGCGGGCCACGGCACGGGGCAGCCACGGCAGCGTGCTCCCTCCCCACTTCTGCCTGGGCTAGCGTAATGCGAGGAGTCCGCCGATTCTCGTGCTCATCTCTACCCCGGGAAGCGCTAAGGGCGATCGCCTGCGGCCAGGGCGGCATCATCTGCGTTCTCACCCATGTCACCGGCCGCGGCTGAGCGTGGAGTCGTGGCTTCCGGCGCTCCTCGACGCGGCCTGGCCCTCATCTGACCCCCGTGGCGGCGCTTTGTGCTACCTGGGCTGTCGTTGAGGAGAAACCAGACGCCGCGGAGGTCGCGCGCGGGGTTCTGCAGCCAATGCCGGACCTCGGATGCTCGCGCGGGAAGTGCGGCGCCGAAGATCGGCCCATGCCGTTCGACGGCATTTCGCGCCCAAGTCTCGGCCGGAAGCGCGAGAACGCTGCCAACGATGAGTGGTCGCCAGCCAAGATCGCGGGCTAGTTTAGGCGCGAGCCGACGCTTCCGGTCCATCGTAGATAGGACATCCTGCAAGTCCGGCAAGGACGTCTTGACCTCGACGGCCAGTAAAGCACGGGACGCGGGTTGCCACGCGAAGACGTCTATCGACCCGTTCTCTCCCCACTCGTTGAACGTGTGCTCGGGGGTGACCTGCCAACCGCCGGCCGTAAGCCTGACCGTAACCGCATTGACGAGCGCGGCGTGTCTCTCGTCGAGCAGTTTGGCGAGCTCGGCGCCGCGCCATCTGGGCTCGAGTGCGAGCGAGATGCCAAGCGCGACCGCCACCCGACGGGTCGTCCGTAGCGAGGTGGCGTCCAGGGCGCCACGTTTTATCATCGAAACGAGGGGTCGACTGACGCCGGCCACTACCGCGACCTGAGCCTGGGTCAGGCCTCGCCGAATCCGAACCGCCCGCAGCACTGAACCGACTCGAACATCGTCCATCGGGCGAGGGTGCGCCGGGCCGCTCTACCGCCGCTTATCCCACCCAGGCCGGGTCGGTCAGGAAGGCGACCCGCAGAGCTGCCCGGCGCCCGGCCGGGAGCCAGCAGCTCTCGACCGCGTTCAGGAGCAGCTGCCGGATCTCATCGTCGGTGAAGTCCAGGGTCAACTGCAGCGCGGCCAGCTCGCCGGCCATCGACAGGCCGAACATCGCGGGATCGTCCGTTGCGACGCTGATCAGCACGCCAGCGTCAAACAGCCGCCGGATCGGATGCCCGGCCCGCGACGCCACGGCGCCGGTGGCCACGTTTGACCCCGGGCACGACGTCACCGGGAGCCGCCGCTCGACCAGGTACGCCACCAGGTCCGGATCCTCCACGGCCCGCAGCCCGTGATCGATCCGCTCCACGCCGAGAGCCCGTATCGCGCCCCAAACGCTGGAGGGCCCGGCCACCTCGCCCGCATGCGCCGTCGTCCGCAATCCCAGCGCCCGCGCCCGCTCGTACACGCACGCAAATGGCTCCGGTGGGAAGCGCTGTTCCGAACCGCCGATGCCCAGGCCGATCACGCCCGCCTCGGTCGCCACTTCGGCGACCGCTTCGAGCGTCGTCATCGCCCCCTCCGGTCCCTGATCCCGCACGACGTCGGCGATAAGCGCCACCTCCGTTCCGGCCACGGAGGAGAGCCCGCGCCGCAGGGCGAGCGACTCCTCCTGCACGGACGGCCCGCCCTGCCCGACGTCCACCGGAGAGTAGAACGCCTCCGCGTAGACGATCCGCTGCCGCGCCAGCTCGGAGGCGACGGCCACGCCGATCAGCTCGTAGTCGGCGGCCTCGCGCAGGAAGCCCTGCTTCCAGATCCAGCGGTCGATGAAGTCGGGGAAGTCGCGGTAGGCGAACCGGCCGGGCAACGCGGCCGCATCCGGCACGGCCGGATCGCCGCCGTACTTGCAGATCAGCTCCCAAAGAGCGGCGTGCGGGATCGCTCCCTCGAGGTGAAGATGGAGCTCGACCTTAGGCAGGCGCTCGAGCCAGTCGAGGCGAGCCGGCCGACCGAGATCGACGCCCGACTCCGGAGTCGACTCCATGTCCGCTCCCCTCCCCTGCGCCGTCAATCGGCTCGGTAGATCACCCTTCCGTCGGCGTCGATTGTCGGGCCGCGTTGCGCGCTCGCGGCGGCTCCGCCTGCGCCTGGAACCGAGCCCGCGGCCCGTGCCGCGCGCTTCGCCTCGGCGTCCGGGACCTGGTCTCGGGCGTGGTAGCTGGACCGAACCAGGGGCCCCGACTCGACGTGCTTGAAGCCCATCTCCAGCGCCTCGTCCCGCATCTCCCCGAACTCGGTCGGATGGTAGTAGCGCTCCACCGGCAGATGCTCCGGCGACGGCCGCAGATACTGCCCGATCGTCAAGATGTCGCAGTCGACCGCGCGCAGGTCCAGGAACGTCTGGCGCAGCTCGGGCCGCGTCTCGCCGAGGCCGACCATGATCGAGGACTTGGTATGCACTTGCGCCGCGCCCGCAGGCCCGCCGAACTCGAGCGCGTACTTCTTCGCCCGCTCCAGGACCCCGAGCGATCGGTCGTATCGGGCTCGCTTGCGCACCGGCTTCTGGAGCCGAGCGACCGTCTCGACGTTGTGATTGAGAATGTCCGGGCCGGCGGCCATCACGGTTCGGAGCGGCTCGGCCTCGCCGTTGAAATCGGGAATCAGGACTTCGACACCCATGCCCGGGCAAGCGACACGCAGCCGGCGGATCGTCTCGGCGAAGATGCTCGCCCCGCCGTCGTCGAGATCGTCGCGAGCCACGCTCGTAACCACGACGTGGTCGAGCCCGAGACCACGGATGGCTTCGGCGACGCGGCGCGGCTCATCGAGATCGTGGACGAGCGGCTTGCCCGTCTTGACCGCGCAGAAACCGCAGGCCCGGGTGCAGGTGTCGCCCAGGATCATGATCGTGGCCGTGCGCTCGTCCCAGCACTCTCCCATGTTCGGGCAGTGGGCTTCCTCGCAGACCGTGTTGAGAGTCAGGCCGTGGAGGAGCCGCCTGAGTTCCTGGTAGGTCTCGCCGGACGGGATTCGGGCCTTGATCCACTCGGGATGACGGCGCGGCGCGGTTGATCCGTCGGCCGCCGGTTCGAACGTCCCGCCACCCATTGCGATGGTCGGCGGAAGCGCACGATGCGAGGGTCGGAGATCGGTTGAGTCGGACATTCGGACGCAGCCTTTGAGTCGAGCGGTTCGGTTCTAGTAGATGGGCGAATCGGGGCTTACAGCCTCGAGCCAGCAGATGACGTCTCGGACAAACTTCCCGATCTGGGCGCCGTCGGTGGCTCGATGATCGTACCCTGCGACAAGATTCATCATCGATCGGACCGCCAGGACGTCACCTTCGGGCGTCTCGCGAACGATCGGACGCTTGACGACCGCTTCGGTGGTGAGGATGCACACCTCGGGCGGATTGATGATCGGCACGGTCAGGATCGAGCCGAACCAGCCGGTGTTGTCGACCGTGAAGGTTCCGCGCTGGAGATCGTCGAGCCGGAGCTTGTTGGATCGGGCGCGGGCCGCCAGGTCCTGGATTGCACGGTTGATTCCGTTGATCGAGAGCTGGTCGGCGTCGTGGATGACCGGCACGATCAGCCCGGCGCCCTGTGGCCCGTCGACCGCGATGGCGATGCCGATGTTGATGTGCCGCTTCCGGAGCAGGCCTTCCTCCGTATAGTGGGCATTGATGTCCGGGTGGCCGTGCAGCGCCTCGACCACGGCCTTGACCACGAACGGCAGGAAGCTCAGCCCGACGCCCTCGCGAGCCTTGTACGCCTCGGCCTGCTTGCTGCGCAGGTTCACGACGGCCGTCATGTCCGCCTCGAACGTGCTGTGGGCAACCGGGATCGCGGCCGCTCTGGTCATCTGGGCGGCAATCCCGCGACGCATCTGCGTGTGCGGCACGAGGACTTCGTCCTGGCCGGGCTCCCAGGTGACTGGGACGGACGGCGAAGCCGAAGGCGCGGCGGGCGCCAGACCCGGCGAATGACTCGCCACTCCCGGCACGGGTGCCTGGCCGGGGATGGGTGAAGGGGCGGCCCGAACTGACGGAACGTCAACCGCGGCCGCAAGGGCGGTTCCGTCCTGGGTGGCGAAACCGGGGGCAATGGCGGCTCCACGCTCCGCGGCAGCCACGGCGCCGGCGCGGTCGCGATCCACGAACGCAATCACGTCCTCGCGGGTGATCCGACCGGCATGGCCCGTCCCGACGATCTGCACGGGCTTCAGCCCGTGCTCTCGCATCAGCATCCTGACGGCTGGTGTCATCCTCGCGTCCGGATCCCCAAACGCCATCACGGGCGCCATCGCCAGTGGCTCGGGGCTTCGGGGAGTGGGAGGAGTGGCGGCGGGCGCTGGCGCGGCGGAGGGAGTGGCTGCGTAGTTGGCCACTCCGTTCGGGGATGCGGGTGCCGCCGCTATAGCGTCGGCCGTGCCTGATCCACGGGGAGTGGCCGCGGCCCCGCCCGCTTCCTCGATGACCGCGATTTCCGCGTTGTATGGAACCGTCTGCCCCTCGGCGACCAGGATCTCACGCAGGATCCCCGCGAACGGCGACGGAACCTCGGCGTTGACCTTGTCCGTGATGACTTCGAGGAGCGGCTCCTCCTTGGCCACGGCATCGCCGGGCTGCTTGAGCCATTTGCCAATCGTGCCCTCGGCCACGCTCTCGCCCAGCTGGGGCATGGTCACTTTGGCCACGAAACGCTCCTCCTGCGATCGGCGCATCGGGCGCCGGGGCATAACCTAGCGCCGTCTGATCGGCGCATGCTTAGTTTGGCTCATCTGG
>PMJT01000027.1:6347-44980 GCA_003158495.1 Chloroflexota bacterium
GACCTGAGCGTGGACTTGCGTCCCCGTGGCCACGTCACGGTCCCGCAAACGCGTCGGACGATGATTACCATCACCCCGACCGATATCGAGCGGGGCGTGACCTGCCGGCCGGGGGCTGAGCAGGACACAAGCGCTCGACCCCACCACCGCACGGAGTCGCGACGTGGCCGAAGTCGTTATGTTCCACTCAGCGCTGGGGCTGCGGCCCGGCGTCATCGAGGCCGCGGATCGGCTTCGCGCCGCGGGCCATACGGTCCACACGCCGGACCTGTTCGAGGGCGTTGCCCCGTTCGATTCCGTCGGCCCGGCCATGGCCTACGTCGAGCAGCTCGGATTTCCGACGCTCGGCGCCCGCGCCGCCGCGGCGGTCTCGTCGCTCCCCGCGAATCTCGTCTACGCCGGGTTCTCGCTCGGGGCAAGCTTCGCGGCCCGGCTCGCCGCCACCCGACCGGACGCCCGCGGCGCGCTACTGTTCCACGGAGGCCCCGCTCCGGCCCAGCTCCGGATCGAGAGTTGGCCGGCCACCGCGCCCGTTCAGATCCACTTCTCAGTCTCGGATTCGTGGCGTGACAACGCAGCGATCGCCGCGCTGAGCGACCTCGTTCGCGCCTCGGGCGCTGACTGCACCGTCTTCGATTACCCGGGCTCGGGGCACCTGTTCGCCGATCCAGGCCTGGCCGAGTACAACGAGGCTTCGGCTGCGCTGATGTGGGAGCGCGCGCTTGAGATGCTCTCGAGGGTGGGTGCGGCCTGACGCCGATCGGACCAGCTCCGGCGTGGATGGTCGGGCGAGGCGCGCACTCGGGTTCTGCGTTCCGCACAGCAGGTCGCCGGAGCCGGCGCCGGCCGTGCGGTCGACCGCCCGACCCATCATCGACACGACGGCCGGCGCTCCGACGCGGGGGCGGGGTCGAACCCGAGGTACCCGATGCCCAAGACGATCGTCCTGATCCACGGCGCATGGATGACGCCGAGCTGCTGGGACGGGTTCGTCGGCCGCTACCGCAACCGCGGCTACGACGTCATCGCCCCGGCATGGCCGTACGACGACCGCCTGGTGGCCGAGTTGCGCCGCTCCCCGGCCCCCGAGCTGGCCCGAATCGGGTTCGGCGAGTTGGCCGACCACTACGCTCGAATCATTCAGGCGCTGCCCGAACCGCCGATCATCATCGGCCACTCGATGGGTGGCCTGGTCGCCCAGCTGCTGCTCGACCGCGGTCTCGGCAGCGTCGGCGTCGCCATCGATCCCGCGCCACCCCGCGGCGTCCTTGCCGGTCCGCGGGCGACCTGGGCCGGATTGCCTGCGATCCTGGCCTGGGGCAGTTGGCGCAAGGTACGGCCGATGTCGTTCCGGCGCTTTGCGTGGAGCTTCTGCCACACACTGCCGCTCGACGAACAACGCGCCGCGTATGAAAGCCAGGTGGTGCCAACGCCCGGCCGCCTGTACTGGCAGTTGCTGCTCGGCATCGCCACGAAAGTGAACTTCCGAAACGCCACGCGCGCGCCGCTGCTCATCACCGCGGCAGCGCGCGACCGTGCCGTAGACGCTTCGACGATCCGCTGGAACTATCGCAAGTACCGCCGATCGGCGGCCGTCACGGAGCTGATGGAGTTCCCCGACCGAACCCACTGGCTGATCGCCGCTCCCGCCTGGGAGGAAGTCGCCGACAAGGTCCTCGACTGGGCGGAAGCACACTGGAAGCCGGTGGCCTGATCCCGCGCCATCGGGACTGGCCCGCGTCCGTCAGCCCGAGATCGGTCTATCCGGCCGAGCGAGCGCGCGTCGTGCTCTTGCGAGCTACCGGCAAGTCGCGGAAACGCTCGATACCTCGGGCCGTGAGATCCTCAAGCTCGGTGAACAGGCCCTCGTCGGTCCGGCTGAAGTTGAAGCACGACTTGCCCTGCATCCTCCGGCGCAGTTCCGGCGAAACCGAGTCGAGCAGATCCGGGAACACGTAGACGGGCATGAGATGGAAGCTGGCATAGGCCTTGCCATCTCGGACCGCCGCGACGAACATGCCCCGCTTGTCGCCAGGAGTCGGCGGGATGCCCAGTTCGAAGTTGGCCGGCTCGTCGGACGACACCGTCAGCCGACCTTTGTACCGAACCAGGATCTCGCGTAACCGAGCGAAGACTTCCGGGTGCACCGCCTACGAGTTGATCTGCCGGCCCGCGACCGCCATCGCGGCCTCTCCCAGAACCTCGGCAAGCGTGGGATGCGGATGCGTTGCCGCTCCGATCTCCCATGCCGTGGCTTCGAGCGTCATTCCCAGCGCGGCTTCGGCGATCAGGTCAGTAACGTTGGGGCCCACAAGGTGGACGCCCAGGACTTCATCGGTTTCCGCGTCGGCGATGACCTTGGCAAACCCTTCGGTCTCGCCGATGATCACGGCCTTCGCGTCCGCGGCGAAGTTGAAGACGCCCTTCTTGATCGCGATTCCGCGCTCGATGCATTGCTGCTCGGTCAGCCCGATCGAGGCAACCTGGGGATGCGTGTACGTGGCGCGCGGCTGGTGGTCGTAGTCGATCGCCTCGGGGCCCTCGCCGGCGATCTCGTGGACGGCGACGATGCCCTCGTGAGCAGCCACGTGGGCGAGCATCAGCCCGCCGATCACGTCGCCGATCGCGTAGACGTGCGGTTCGGCCGTGTGCATCCAGCCGTCGACCTTGATGAACCCGCGCTCGAGTTCGACCGCCAGCTTCTCGAGCCCGAGGTCTTCCGTGTTCGGCGCGCGGCCGGTAGCGACCAGCAGCTGCTCAACGCGCAGTTCTTCAGCCGCGCCGCCCTCGGGCCCGACGCTGAGTGTTACGCCCTCAAGGTCGACCTTGACCGACTTCGTGTCGAAGCGAGCCTTTGTCATCACCTTGATGCCGCGCCGGCTGAAGCTACGCTCCAGGGCCGAGCTGGCGTCCTTGTCCTCCAGCGGGATGATGCCGGGCAGGTATTCCAGCAGCGTCACGGCCACGCCGAGGTCGTGATAGAAGGAAGCGAACTCCGAACCGACCGCTCCCGCGCCGATGATGGCGATCGATTTGGGCAATTCTGCCTTGGTGGTGACGTCGTCAGAGGTGATGATCCGGCGGCCGTCGGGGACCAGCCCCGGCAGACTCTTGACCCGACTGCCGGTGGCGATGATCACGTCCTTCGCAGTCACGACGCGGTCGCCGCCCGCGGGAGCTCCGTCGGCGCCGACACCGGCAACGCGGATCGTCGTCGGGCCATCTAGGCGAGCCCGGCCCGCAATCCAGGTCACCTTGTTCTTGTCGACCAGCCCCTTGAGCCCGGTCCACATCCGCTTCACGACCTGGTCGCGCCGGGCGGCCATGACCGAATAATCGAAGCCGGGCGTGCCCTCGAGCACGATCCCGAAATCCTTGGCCTTCTTGAGCCGCGCAAACAGCTCGGAGGACTCGAGAAGCGCCTTCGTCGGGATGCAGCCGACGTGCAGGCATGTCCCGCCTATCTTGCTCGAGTCGACGAGCGCCACGCGCATGCCCAGCTGGGCCGCGCGGAATGCCGCCGTGTAGCCGCCGGTGCCGGCGCCGAGGACGATCAGGTCGAAATCTGGGCTTGAACCTGCGGCCATGGAAACATCGACCTCACGATGCGGGAAGGGCTGAGTCGCCCCGACGTACATGGATGACTTGCGGGCATCGTAGGCGACGGCAGGCGAACGGGCAAACGACGCGGGTAGCCCGGCGCGGAACGGAACGGAACGGAAGGTGGTGCTGTGCGGCGCGACGTGGCCCTCGCGCCGGCAGCCGTGACGGGCCGGACGGGATTCGAAACGACCCGGGCAAGAGGCCCCGGTCGTCCTCGTGGCGTGAACCTGATTCAGTTGCCGCGGGCGGCTCGGAAGCAGTCGCTGCAGAAGACGGGCTTGCCGTTAGTCGGACGGAACGGCACTTCGGTCTCCTTGCCGCATCGACTGCAAGTGGCCGCGAACATCTGGCGCGGGCCCCGATCGAATCCGCCGCCGAAAGCGCCGGCNNTCCTCTCAGTAGCCGCTCCCTCCGTGTCCTCGCGGCTGCGCGTGAGAGGCCCGGTCTCGAGCTACTTGGACTCGCCCGCGGTCGGCCCGCGGGCTTCGCGGCGGGATTGTACGTCCGGCTTCCCGGTGTGCATAGGGTTTTGTATGGCCGACTGGCGGCCCGGGCGCGCCGCCTGATTTCACCCGCTCGGCCGAGGCGAGGGCGCACTATGTGGAGTAGCCGCCACGCGCCAACTACCTTCAGACGTTCGAGCCGGACCGGCGGCCACAAGCTGACCACGATCAGCCCACGAGTGACCGACCTGTCACCGGAACCGTCCACGGGCCACACCTGGCGGCTAGTTCCCATACGACGCGACCGCAGGATGACGCGATCCGACAACATGAGGCGGCCACCCCGGACCGTACCGCCGCCCAATAGACGGCGAAGCGTCGTTCAGCCGCGATCGGCTTCCTGCGGGATGCCGATGGGCGCGACGAGAACGATGCCCGCGACGGCAGAACCGCGCCGCGCCAGCAGCCCGGACTTGGGCCGGTGGAACGTGACAGTTACATGGGCCTGGACGACGGGGGTGGACAGGTCGCCGCTCGTCAGATCCACGGCCGTCGGCGCGTCCACCGCCAGGATCGGGACGCCCGCGGTCCGCGCCCGGCCGCAGAGCTCCACGGCGCTCCGGATGGGGTCGCGGAGAGGCCCTTCCACGCCCGTACCGAGCAGCGCGTCCACCACGACGGAAGCCTTCTCCACGCCCTGGCCCAGGATCGACAGGTCGCGCGCCACCGGAGCGTGGATCCGTTCCACCTGATCCTCGGCCTCGAGGCGGTCCCAGTTGCGTGCCGCGTCCTTGCCGACCGGCCGCGCCTCCGCGCCCACAAGGACGGCCACAACCCGTGCCCCCTGCCGTGAGAGGTATCGGGCCGCGACGAACCCATCCCCGCCGTTGTTGCCCGAGCCGCACAAGATCAGGATCGGGCCCTTCTGCCAGCGGCCCGTCTTGACAGCGAGGGCCTTGATGGCCGCTGCAACGGCACAGCCGGCGTTCTCCATGAGCCGCGTGCCGGAGATACCCATCGCCTGGGCCCGCCGGTCGGCGCCGCGCATCGTCTCCGCCCCGATCGGCGCCGACTCCATCGACCGTGCCCAGCGGACCGCCAGCCCCTCGAGGCTCAGACCGAAGAGCGTGGGGTCTTCCGTCGGCAGCGGCGCAGGGACATCCGGGTTCAGTCCGAGATGGGCGCGCGTCTCGGCCGACACCTCGGCCGAGTGCCCGGAAAGCGCGGTTGCGCCACTCCCCGACTCCCCCGTTTCGGCCGAGGCTCCGCGTCGCGGCGTGTTCCGTCGTGGCGTTGTCATGCGCTACTCCTCGCCGGCCTAGCCGGTGTTCTGAAGTCCAGCCGCCACGCCGTTGACGGTGAGCTGAACCAGGCGGCGGAAGCGTTCACGATCGGGGTCGTCGGCCGGCAGCGAACGCAGCCTGGCCAGGAAGCGTACCTGGATGTGTGAGAGCGGATCGATGTACGGCCTGCGCAGTCTGATGGATCGACCGACGAGCGGCTCGGCCGCAAGCAGTTCGGTTCGACCGGTCACCTTAGCCAGCTGTCGAATCGACAGTTCGTACTCGTCGATGATTCTGCGCCAGAGCCGGGCGCCATCACCGTTGCCTGCGAGCGCGGCGTATAGCTGGGCGATCTTCGGCTCAGAGCGCCCGAGGATCAGCTCGGCGTTGTCGAACGCGCTCGTCAGGAATGGCCAGTCGCGATAGAGCTCGGAGATCTGGGCCATCGAACCTTCGCCGTGCGCCCGCTCGAAACCTGCCAGGGCCGAGCCGAGCCCGAACCAGGCCGGCAGCCCGATCCGGGCCTGGGACCACGAGAAGACCCAGGGGATTGCCCGCAGCGACTCGATGCCGCTCGGCTGCGGGTCGGCGGCCGTCACTACAACCGCGGCCACGTCGCGCCCGTCCACGCCCGACCCGGCCGCCGACTCGCCGGCGAGCCCGCGTCGTGCCGGCCTCGAACCCAGGGCCATCGTCGAAAGTTCGGCCAGTGGCGTCACGGCTCGGAAGAAGCGCTCGAAACCGGGCTCTTCGTAGACGAGGGAGCGATAGGCCNNCCTGCTCGGTCATCTTGAAGCGGCAGTCGATCGAGCGCGGGGCCTGGGCCAGGATGGCCCGGTTCGTCGGACCGCCGCCCCGGCCGATGGCGCCGCCGCGGCCGTGGAAGAGCGTCAGTTCTATTCCGTGGCGCCGCGCGACGTCGGCAAGCGTGGCCTGGGCCCGGTACAGCATCCAAACAGCTGCCAGGAACCCGGACTCTTTGTTTGAGTCCGAGTAGCCGAGCATCACTTCCTGGCGGTCGCCGCGCGTCGCCAGGTGGCGCCGGTAGCGGGGGTGGGCAAGCAGAGCCTCCAGGAGCTCGCCTGAACCCGTCAGGGCGTCGCTGGACTCGAAAAGCGGTACTACATCCAGCTCGGGCGCGCCCGGCGCCATGCCGGCCGTGGCACCGGCGGGTATCGTCGGGTCGGCGGCGATCTCGGCCAGGTCCAGGACACGCAGCACGTCCGCCGCGGACCGGGTGAAGCTGATGACGTAGCGGTGGCACGCGTCCTCGCCGAAACGGCGCTGGATCGCCGCAGCGGCCCGGAACGTCGCGATCACTTCGCCGGCCGTCACGCCCGGAACGAGTTCGGTGGTCAGGCCGGCGGCTGCGGCTCCAGCTCCGGCCGCCTGCGTGGCCGCGCCGACCGCACCGGCTGTGGCGGTGGCGCTCCGGGCGGTCCCGGCGTCACCCCGCCCGAGCGCCGCCAGCGCGGCTTCATGGACCCCGGAGTGCTGCCGCAACTCGAGCGACGCGAGGTGGAAACCGAACGTCTCGACCTGCCAGCGGAAATCCTGGATCTCGCCGTACGCGACGCGGTGCAGACCGTCCGCGACGACGCAGCGCTGCAATTCGTCGATTTCTGCCAGAAGCGAGTCCGGGTTCTCGTATCGGCCGGCGACGGCGCCGCCTTCCTCGGTGAGATAGGCCCGGGTCCGGCGCAGCCGCTCGGCCATTGCCCCGAGGCGGCGCCGGTACGGCTCGTCGGGGTAGCGGCGAGCCATGTCGCGCATCGTCTCCGGCAGCTCCTCGGCGTCGCGCCCGAGCCGCGCCTCCAGGACGGGCTGGACCTGGCTGAACGGCACGTACGCGGCAATCGTGGCCAGGAGGCGGGTGGCGACCGCCTCGTAGCCACGCAGGACGTGATCCGCGTGGATGCGCGGCGTAGACCTCGTGAGTTCCGCGGTAACGGTTGGGTTGCCGTCGCGGTCGCCGCCGNNCGCCGCTACTCGGCCCGACGCCGCCACTCGGCCCGACGCCGCCACTCGGCCCGGCGCTAGCCCAGTCCAGCGCCCGGTCGAAGGCGCGGTAGACCCGGGGCACGGCCCGGAAGATCGTCTCGTCAAAGAACGTCAGGGCCGTCCTGACCTCGTCCACCGGGCTCGGCGCGAGACGACGGACCGCGGACGAGCGCCACAGGATCGTGATCTCCTCGCGGAGCCTCCGCCGGACCTCGGCATCGTCGGTGGCGCCGAGGCGCGGGTCGTCCAGCTGTTCGACGAGCCGGTAGCACCGGCGCAGGGCGGTCAGCATCGTGCGCCGCCGGGCCTCGGTCGGGTGGGCCGTCAGAACCGGCGAGATGCGCATCCGACTGAACAGCGCGGCGGCATCGGCTCCCGACCAGCCTCGCTCTACCAGCCACTCGACGGCAGCCTCGGGCGTGCCCTCGACCGGCCGGCCGGTTGGCCGCTGATCTCTTCGCAGCCGCCGGACCGTGTCTCGCTCTTCGGCCAGGTTGACCAGCTGGAAGTAGAGGCTGAAGGCGCGTGCCAGGGCTTCGGCCCGGTCGACATCGAGATTGTCGAGTTCGGCCGCCAGCGCCCGTTCGGCCGCTGCATCGCCCGTCTCCCGGAACGCGATCGACAGGCGCCGACATCGCTCAACCAGGTCGAGCAGGGCCGGACCGCCCTGTTCGGCGATGACCTGGCCGAGCAGCGCGCCGAGCAGCTTGACCTCGCGAGCCAGCGGATCGCGCGCTGCGCCCGGGCCCACCGACCTCGGCTCGCCCGGTGTCGCCGCCGTAGCGCCGGCGGTCGCAGTCGGAGACGCGCTGGATGGTTGCCTCGGTGCCATAGCCGCGAGGATACAGCGGCCTTCGTCCGGACAGGCTCGCGGACAGGCACCACGGCCGTCCGAACCCACTCGGTGGCCGAAAAATGGTACGACCGAGGGCCACAAGATTCTCCCGTAGGTGACGACACCTAGGAAAGAGCGACTGTCGCGTGGCGGCAGGCTCTACGGCGGAGGCCATATGAACGGCGAGAAGAAGCACTGGACTGAAATCGGCCTGGTGATCAGCGGCCTCGCCACGATCGCTTTCGGGGCGATTGCCCTGCCCGGATTCGCGAGCGGCCCGGTCGGCGACATGGCAGTGACGTCGACGCCGTGGCTCTCGAACCTGCTGCTGGTCGGCGCCGCTGCAATTCTGCTGGGCCTCGAGTTCGCGCGATCGCGCCGCCGCCGTCCGGTGCCGGTCCGACGGCCGATGCCGGTGCATGAGCCGGTCGACGGAATAGCCGCATAGCCGTTTCGCCCCGCGGTCGCCAGGGCGAACAGGTAGCTCACGGCCGACACCCGACTCTCCCGGTTGCGGCGCACACGAGTGGCGTGGCCGCGCTAGTATTCCCCGCCATGACAACCGAAACGCTGCTCCGTCCCGCCCCCGTCGAAGACGGCGCAGCCCCGGGCGACGCATCTCCCGACCCCGGCGCATCCGTAACACCCGGCGGCCCACTGACGGTCCTGTTCGACGACGACTGCGGCGTCTGCCGCGAAACCGTCCGGCACCTGCGCCGCTGGGACCACGAGGGCCGTTTCGAGTTCATGCCACTCGAGCAGGCGGCGCATTCCGGGCGGCCCTTCCTGGAAAAGCTGGCGGCACAGGGACACCTCGGCGATGCGGTTCACGTCGTGGACGAGGCGGCCGGCCGGGTCGTCTCCGGCGGTCATGCCGCGCTGGCCATCCTCGACGCGCTGCCCGGCGGGTGGCTGTTGAGACCGTGGGCCATCCTGCCGCCGACCGCCGCTGCGGCGGACGTGGTCTATCGAGTGGCGGTTCGCCATCGCGATCGGCTGGCCTGGCTGGTTGGGATGCGCGACGATGTCTCCTGCCCCGTACGTCCTGAAGCATCCGCCAAGCACGAGGACGCGACGACCCACTGACCTCGGGCAGGCAGGCGTCGCCCTCGCCCGCTCGATCTCCGTTTCGGCAGTCCGATGGCCGACCCATCAGGGTAGGTACGGTGGGGCCGTTGGTCACCCATCGGTGCGACCAAGTCCGATGCCGCTCCACGGTCGCGGCCCCTAACCTTGGGGCATGAGCGTCCCATCTCACGTCACTCCGCTGCGCCTCGTGCAGCCCGTAGCCGTCGACCTCGCGCGCGCACTGCCGCTCTTCGGCGAGGAAGCGACGAACTGGCTGGGCACTCCGGTCGCCGACGCGCCCGAGGGCAGCCATCGCTACCTGACCGATCTGAGCCTACCGATCCGCGGCCACGCCCCGAGCCTCGTCTTCCGTAAGGCCGCCTACGTGGACGTCGGCGAGATCCGCCGGACCGCGGACACCTGCGAGATCGAGATCGGCTGGCAGTCGTCGTCGCTGGCGCCGCTCTTCCCCGTCTTTGCAGGCCACCTCACTCTGACACCGACGGAAGTCCGGCTAGAGGGCTACTACGCCCCGCCCGGCGGCGAGATCGGGGCCGTCCTGGATAAGGCCTTCCTGGGCATCGCAGCCCGCGGCACCGCCCGCTGGTTCCTGGAGCGCGCGACGGAGGTCGTGGCTTCGCCTCGGCCAGATGAGGCGCAGGAAGCGGCCGCTTCAGCGGCGCAGTCGACGCTCGGAGCCGATTCCTCGGACCGCTAGACCTAGCTCTAGCGCGTCTGGAGCGACGCCCGAGCCGAATCGGGAACCCGACACCTAAAGGGCGAACTAAAGACCGACACGAACTTAATAGTCCTCCCTATGGAATCGCAACCTGTCGCGGAGTAAGGTGGCAATCCGAGTTCCGCTCGCACGAACCACTACCTGTTAGGAATGGAGGGCCAAATGCCTGAGCCGTCCGCCGTTGAGGGGGTTCTGCGCGCGATCGTCGAAGCGATGGAAGCTCGAGAATCCGCCGAGCCTGACCTTCCCGAATGGGAAGCCAACGCGCGGTTGCGAGCCGCCGAAGCCAGCCTTCTGCAGCTCTATCGCGAGTCTCCCCGCCCGGTCAGCCACCGCATGGCGATCAATATCGAGGTCTCATCGGCATCGGTGGAAGCGACTGCCGTCGAAGTCGCCTGACCGTTTCGCCGAATTCCTCAGCTGCCGAGAGCCTGTTTCGGCGCGCCCATTGATGCGCTGAGCCAATCCCTCGTGCGCCGCCGATGGCCCGGGTCATGCGCTGCCGACCGGACTACACGCTTCGGCGGTGGAGTGCCCGCCCCTCCCACCAACCCGCACAGGTCTCCGCATGCCTGCATACCTGCAGTTATTCACGAAGCGGCCGATACCTCGCGCGGTTGGGCAGACCGTGCAATGGAGCCTACCGTGCCGAAATCGGCCACCGAGAAGTCGGCCGCAAGCGCCCGCAAGGACCGCCGCCTGCGGGCGGTGTACCGGCGCGCACTTCAAAACAGCGTCTATTACTGGGCTATTGCCGCGAGCGTCGGGGCGTCGATCTCGCTCGTGATCGGTGTGTGCTTCGATCCACCCGTCGGGTTCTTCGTGGCCGGCCTGCTGCTGCCTCTCGTGGCCGCCGGCTTGATCGTGGCACGCGAGGTCCGGAGGCGCGGCCGCCGGCACGTGATCCCGTTCGGCATTTTCGTCGGCCTGATCCCAGTCATCACGGTCGTGATCTCGATCGCCCTGATGCCCCAGTTCGAGTCCATTTCGCTCGGCTGCCTGGGCCTCATCCCGATCTCGTTCGCGGTATTCATTCCGCTCGAACGCCGGCCTCACTTGATCTGGGTGGGCCTTGCCAACCTGGTGCTGGTCTCCGTCGTCTTTGGCAAGCTGATCCTCGTGGGCGACCGCGATCATCCGATCGCGATGCTGGTAGCCATGGCCGTCGCAACGGGGGCCAGCCTGACCGCGAACGAGGTCCAGCTCCGCCGCCGCCGCCAGATGGACGGCCAGCTCATGGCCGTTCGCGGTCTGTATGGCCGCATGAAGGAGCACGAGATCGACCTGCGCCGCCAGGACGAGTTCCTGTTCATGCAGCAGGACACACTCGTTGTCCAGCAGGCGGAACTCCTTCGCCTCAACGAAGAGCTCGAGACGATCGCCCGCCTCGATGCGCTCACCGGACTGGGCAACCGCCTGCGTCTAAACGAGGACCTGGCCCAGCTGGCGGCGCGCGTCGAGCGCCACGGCGGCACGGCCGGGCTCCTGCTCCTCGACCTGGACCGCTTCAAGCGGCTCAACGACTCGGCCGGGCACCTGGCCGGCGACGCGGCACTCCGGGGAGTGGCCGATGTCCTCCGCAAGACCAGCCGCCTGGGTGACGGCGTCTACCGCTACGGCGGCGAGGAGTTCCTGATCCTGCTCCACGACTGTGACGAGTCGGCCCTGCCGGCGGCCGGACAGCGCTATATCACCGCCATCGAGGCCGCGGGGATGGTCCATCCCGACAACCCGCCGTACGGCGTCGTCACCGCCAGCGCCGGCGCCGCCGAGCTGTCGCAGGCCAACTGCACGGACGTCGACGCCGCTCTCCACGACGCCGACGAGTCGCTCTACCTGGCCAAGGCCCGCGGCCGCAACCGGCTCGAGATCCATGTCCGACACTCCCCTGTCGACATATATACGATCGGCCGCGAGCGCGCCGCAAGCTAGAGGCTGGGCCAGCGGCCGGCGGGCGTGGCCGCCGCGCGTGGCCAGCCGCAGCCCGTCGCCGCGCTCCACGGGGTGATACCGTCTCCGCTCATGAAAGGGGAGCGGTTCTGGCTGTCCGAAATCCAGTGGTGGCTGTCGTCGGTCGCCGCGCTCCTGGCGATCCTGCTGCTCGTCAGGCTGGTCGCGGCCGGCGGCTCCATTGCCCCGGCGAGCATTCCGAGTGGCAACGTAGGCGACCGATTCGGCCTCGTGTTCCTGTGGCCGATCGCGGCCATCGTGGTCCTGAGCCCATTCGTGCTGACTTCCGCGCTGGGCTTCCGCTTGCTGGTGCCCACGTTCCGCAGCGTGCCGCCGCGCAGAGTGGGCGTGTTCGTGTCAACGTGGCCCATCGTCCTGGGGGTTGTGCTTCTTACGCTGGACCCGGTCTCGCTACTCATCTTCGCGACCGTCGGGATCGCCTGGGGCCTGGCGATGCCACTGCCGAAACAGACGCTCCTGACCGGCCGGCCGATCCTCGGCGGGGTCATCGCCGGCCTGGCCTTCGCCACGCTGGCTCCGTGGGACGGGCTGCTGGTCGCCTTCGCATGGTGCCTCTGGCGCCTGCGCTCCAACCCGGCTCAGGCCGCCGCGACCGCGGCTGCAGCCGCCGTGCTGCCGGCAATCTTCCTGGCGCTGGAACTTCCGGGCGCCTCCGACGCCTCGCCCGTGCTATCGGCCACTCTCGAGGTGATCATGCTGGCCGGCGTGGCTGTGGCCGGGGTCGTCATGTGGCGGCGCACGGCGCTTCCGGACGCGGACGCCGGCGCGGACCGCCCAGCCGCGGCTGACGGCGCCGGCGGCGACCTCGAACCGGTCGAGAGCTAGCCGGGGACTCCCGCTGATCGCCCCGGAGCCATCTCAGCCGGCCGCGTTGCCGGGGCCCGTCGGGATGTCGAGCTCCGCCAGTTGGGTCCCGGAGATCATCCACATCTTCCCGACTGAGGCGAAGAACCACTGCGGGTCGCCGCCGGGCGGCGCGAACGGGAGGGTGTACATGGCGCCGAAGCCGATCCCGGAAGTCGGGTCGACCCGCTGCATCTCGCTGTTGCTGGAATAGGACCAGAATTCGCCGTCGAGCACGACCAGCGACAGGCCGGGGTACTGGAATGACGCTTGCGTGGTCCCGTCGGCGTTGAGCCACGTCATTGTCGTCGAGCCCAGCGTCGCCCCGCTCGAGCCGTTCATCACCCAGCACCGGCCCTGGATGTCGATCGGGCCATACGTCAGGGTGGGGTCGAGCTCAGACGACCCGAGTGCGGCCCCCGTCTTGGGGTCGATCTGGGCGAGCGTCGTCGCCTTCGCATCGGCCGTGAACGACCACAGCGCGGCGCAGCCGACCCGAGGCTCCGCCGTACCCTTCCACGTCGTCGAGGAGAGGACGGCCCCCGTGGCCGGATCCAGCAACTCCACCACCTTGCCGGCCGCGACCCACACGCCGTCGTCGGCAGCCCCGATCAGGTACGTCGCCGTGAGCTTCTTGGTGACCGCTCCGACCGGGTCGAGCCTGTCGGTGGTGGCCTGGGCCCAGCACGTCGGTCCGCACTGCTTGGCAGCGGCCGGCCACGAGGAAAGCCACAGACCGCTGTCGACGACGGCGCGACGCACTCCGCCGCCGGCAAAGGCTGCGCCGCCCACGCCCAGGACGCTGCGGACGATGCCACGGCTCGGGTCCAGGGCAACCCCGTCCTTTGACCCGGTCAGGTACAGGGTGGTCCCGCCGTCGTCGAGCGGCCGCTGGCGGTCGGTTATCGTCACCTGGACCGGCAGGTCGATCAGGGCAGCGACGTGCGCGGCCTTCGGCCCGGCCGACGACACCACGATCGGGAGACTCGACGGGATCATCGTTGGCGAGGCATCCGATCGGCCAGGCGATGGCGAAGGAACTACGGGTCCGGGCGTCGTGGCGAGCGCCAGACCCATAGCCGCGATACCGACGGCGACCACGATGAATGCGGTCGCCACATTGGCGATGAACTTGGGGCTGCGCCGCGTCCGGTTGGACTGGGACCGCTGGCTTGTCTCGTGGCGGTACTCGATGTAGAGATCGTCCGGGGCTGCCGGCCGCGGCGTCTCATCCTGCATCGGGTGTCCGAGCGCGTCGCGCGGTGCCTGATCTTCCCCACCGCGACGCGACAGCCCGTAGCGATACCAGTCGTCGCGCGCCGCCTCGGTGCCGTGTTCCGCGCGGATCTTTCGTTCGTCCGACGAGCCGGAAGTCATCGCCCGGCCTCCCGGGCCGCCCGGGCTATGCCGGGTCGAGGCGCGTCCGGCCCAATCGGCCAATCGCCCCTTCGCCGGACCGTCCGGTTTCGTTGGTTCATCGTTGCTCCCGAAGGAACTGTGTCACGCCTGGGAAGGCCGTCCCCCGACGCAGAGGGTCGCACGAGGCGCCGGCGGTGGCCACATCCTTCCAGACGTGTTGCGCGGTCCAAGTGTTCATGCGCCGGTCAGATTATCCAGCCGATGCGAACGATTGGCCAGACGCCGCGCCGGGCCACGCCGGGCCACGCCGGGCCGCGCCAGACGCCGCGCCGGGCCGCGCCGGGCCGTACCGGGCCGTGCCGGGCCGCGCGACAGCGTCAAACGGGAAGCAACGCCGCGGCGACTCCCACGATCAGCCCGATGGCCAGGCTTCCGAGGCCGATCTCCAGGGACCGGCGCCGATCCCGACTTCGCGCATCGACGTCGGCGACTTGCTCAACCGTGCCGGTCGGGCCGAAGTTGTAGACGCCGCGCGACCCGAACCCGGCGCAGAAGTGGAACCACGCCTGAAGATAGCCGCTGGCCGATCCGCTGGCAGTGAGGACGAGCACGAGGCGTGTCCAGTGGGGCGCCCCGACCGCCACCAACGCGCCAAACAGGACGATCGAGACGATCAGGCTTGCATGCCCGGATCGCCGTCGCCGCGTGATCTCGGCCGGGCCGATATTGCAGACTCCGGGCCGATAGGTATTGGGATCCTGATAGACCAGACTAGGCATGCTCGACATGGTTGCGACCTCAACTTTCGTGATCGATGTTACGACCGACAGCGGCCGGCGGTTTCCCGGGTCACGAAGGGACCGTCTGGCGCTCTCCCCGGTCCGGCTTCACGATCCAGGCAGTGCGTTCCGCCCTTGGGGACCCTAAGATAGGGTCAGGTTTCATGGCGTGGATCGAGCGGAAAACAACGCCACCGAAACACGGGGTGCGGATTCGGGCAGCGGGCAAGGGTCCGAGAAGGTTGAGACATGGTCTTCAATCGCAAGCAGGCCGCGGACGAAGCCGTTCGACGCGAGAGGCGGTCGACGCTGGTCCAGAGGCTGGTCGATGCCGGCGAAGAAGAGAGGCGCCAGATCCTTCTTGTGGCCCTTCAGACCGGCGAGCTAAAGAAGAGCGAGGCCGCCGACCTGCTCAAGCTCGTGGACCGGCTCGCCGCATTCTCGGACACATCGTCGACGACGGACTAACTCGGCCCGGGCTCAGATCCGGCCCCAGAGGACCCGGGGCGGTCGGACGGATGGAGGCGGTCCGTCGGACGCGGGCCAACCCTCAGCAGGCCCTTGACCGAGTCCGCGATCTTCTGGGCGGACACGAATCTGCCGTCGCTCTGGTGGGCTCCATCGAGCAGTCGCTGCGCCATCGCGTCGATGTCCGCAACCACTTTGGACGTCGGGAACCGTTCGACGGCCGATCGCCCTTCATTCGCCGCCCGCACGAAGAGAAGTCCGGCCGAGCGGATCCGGCCCAGGACCGGCAGATCAACGACCCGCTGCAAGTCCGCCGTGGCGACGCCGCTATTGGCTCGGTTGATGACGATCATCATCCGATCCCGCATGCCCAGGCGAGTAGCCACGTCGCGGAACTGGACGGCGGCCCGGATGCAGGGGATATCCGGCGTGATGGGTATCACGATTCTGTCGGCCTGCTCGAAAAGGGCGCGGTTGAGCGGCCCGTAGTCCGGGTGCATGTCAAGCATTATCCAGTCGTAGCGATCGCGAGCCCCGCAGATGGCTTCGGCTACACGCTTCGGCTCGAGTACTTCCGTGTGCAGCGGCGATTCGGACAGGACCAGCACGCTCAGCCCGCTGCTGTGGAGAGTGGCGATCTGATCGACCGGTTCGTCCCTGGCCCCGTCGCGATCTTCGCGCCAGGCGTTTGCGAGCGTACGTGGCCGCTCCAGGCCGAGCGACGACGCCACGTGGCCGGTAATCGTGTCGCAGTCCACGAGCAGGACGCGCTTGCCGCGCCTGAGCTGGAGCGCTGCGCCCAGATTGATCGCCATCGTGGTCTTGCCGACGCCGCCCTTGGGGTTGAAGACGATCACGATCTTGCCGCCGGTACTCGGCAGTCGATTGGGAGCCAGGCTGGATGCGCGGTTGAACGAGACGATGGCCCCTGGGTCATCTGTGTCGTCGGGCGCCGCCTCGACCGCGACGCTGTCGGACAGCATGACGCCCCCGCGATCGAGGAGCGGGCCGGTTTCGTCGAGGCTCGGGCGCTCCGATCGGATGAGCATCGCCTCGATCCGCCAGCGCACCGATTCCGCCGAGTACGGTCGTGTGAAGTATTCGTCGCGCGAATCGACGCCCCTGTTCAGGCCGATCCGCCCCAGCGATTTGGCCGGCACGAGCATCAAGATCTTGGTTTCGCGGTCCTCGCCACGAAGGACGCCGTACATGGCTATCGAGCCATCGAAGTCCATCTCCGTGTCCAGGATCGCGACTTCAACGTCGTTCCGTTTGGCCAGCACCTTCTCGACATCGGAGACGGACTTGACCCCGATCGCTTCGAAACCGGCGTCGGTCAAGTGTTTGCGGACGGACCGAAACTCCGAACCCGGCAGGCAGACAACGACGGCAGCGCGCGGCACCCTTCAATAGCCTCACATGCGAAGAGGTACGTCGGTTCGAGTGTAGACCCTCGGAGCCCGGGGCACTGCCGCCGGGCCTCATTCCGCCTTGCGTGTCCCGGGTTGGCCGTCGGCTCAGGCCCGGCCGGACTCCTGGAGCTGCTGGATTCGCTCGATCGTCTCCAGCATGGCGCGGGTGTTGTGGTACGGGCACTTCCAGAAGTCGACCTTCGACAGGCCCGCCTCGGGCACGCCCTCGCGCGATACACGCGTGTACCACTCACCGCCCACGTGGTCGATGACACACGCGTCGATGAAGTCCCACGTGCGCAGCGCAGCCTCGGCAAACTCCGCGACGCCGGTGATGCGGTATGCGTTGAGGAACCCAACCACTCCCTCGGCCTGGGGCCACCAGTCCTTGTCCGTGTTCAGACGGCCGTCACCGAGGCGGTCGTTGTACACACCGCCCCGCTCGCCGTCGTAGCCCTCCGCCAGGACCCCGTCCGCCAAGCGAGTGGCGGCGGCTTCGGCCCGCGAGATGAGGGCTGGATCGCCGACGAGTTCTGCCGCCTCGCACAGGAGCCAGCTCGTCTCGATGTCGTGGCCGTATGACACGATCGACGACAGCGACTGCCACTGCTGGTCGAAGAAGAGGACGAGGTGGCCGGTCCCGGGGTCGATGAATCGATCCAGGAGCATCTCCAGCACGGCCTGCAGTCGTGCGCGAGGCCGTGGATCGTCCCAGACCAGAGAGAGCGTGGAGTACGCCTCCATCACGTGAATGTGCGTGTTCATGGAGAACGGCGCGTTGAGATCCCTGGCGGACAGCCGGATTTCCTCGATCGGCTGCCAGTCCCGTCCGCGGGCCTCCCAATAGCCGCCGCTCACTGGATCCACCGTGTGACCCTCTATGTCCTCAAAAAGGCGGATGGCCCGATCGAGCGCTTCGGTGCTCCCAGTCGCGCGGCAGTACTCCGCCAACCCGTAGATGCCGAAGGCCTGACCGTAGGTCTGCTTCCGGCCAGTTAGGGGAGTGCCATCCCTGTCCAGCTCCCAGAACAGGCCCGAGTTATCTTCGTCCCAGAACTTCGACAGCAAGTACTCGAAGGCCCGGTCCGCCAGTTCGCGGTACTGCTCGTCCCCAAAGCGCCGCAGGGCGGCCGAATAAGTCCAGAGGATCCGCGTGTTGAGCACGCCGCCCTTCGTCGCGTCCGGGTCGGGACGCCCGTCCATCGTGACGGCACCGACGAACCCGCCCCTCTCGCGGTCCGGCGCGTGGCTCGCCCAGAACGGCAGGATCCCCTCTCTTAGTTCCTTTTCCGCCGCTACCCGCAGCGCCGCCAATCGTCCCTTGGTAGTCATTCGCGGATGTTACCGGCTCGGAGTCCCGGCTTCACGAAGGAACGGCACGTCGGCTCCCGGCCGGCACGCGGTAACCTTCGATGCGGAGGTGCGCCGTGGCCGCAACAAGAGTCGGAATCATCGGGTCTGGTTGGATCGTCGGCGTGCATATGCGCGTGCTCGCCGGGTTCGACGACGTTCGCGTGGTCGGCATCGCGGCCCGCAACGAGGAGGCCGCCCGCCGGCTGGCCGAGCCGGCGGGCGCACGCCACTATCCCGACTATCGGTCGATGCTGGACGCGGCCGAACTCGATGCGGTGTTCGTCTGCCTGCCGCCTTACGCCGCCTTCGAACCCGCAATGGCCGTCGTAGATCGCGGCATCCCGATCTTCGCCGAGAAGCCGCTCGGAGTCGACGAAGCAGGCCCGGAACGAATCGCGAAGGCAATCGCAGCCGGTGGACTCCCCTCGGCCGTCGGCTACCAGTGGCGCCACCTCGAGGTCGTGGATCGGGCGCGCGACCTGCTGGCAGATCACCCCGCGCAGCTGGTCATGGGCTCGTGGCTCGGCGATACGCCAGGGGCTCCGTGGTGGATCCACAGGGAGCAGTCGGGCGGGCAGATAGTGGAGCAGGCGACGCACATCTTCGACCTGGCGCGACTCCTCGTCGGTGAGATGGAGCCTGTGTCCGCGGCAGGCCGGCGGGTGCCGCGGGCCGCCTTCCCCGGAAGCGACATCCTCGACGTCACCGAGACCTCGGTGCGGTTTGCGGCGGGAGCCGTCGGGACCTTCGCCACGACGTCGCTGCTCGCGGGCCCGCATCGCGTGGGCCTCGACACCGTATCTGACGGCATGGCCATCACGCTCGAAGTCCTCGACCACCGCCTGGTGGTCCGCCGTGGCGGTGAGACCATGACCCTGGCCCCGGCCTCAACCTTCGATACGCCATACCGGCTGCAGAATCGCGCTTTCATCGACGCCGTCCAGGGCAAAGCGAACAGGATCCGCTCTACCTACGCCGACGCCCTCCTGACGCACCACGTCACTCTGGCCGCGACACGCCTGGCGGAGCAGAGCGCATCTTCCTGAGGCTCGCGGCGGCCGGGGACCGCCGCCGGTGGTCGTCGGTGCCGAGCTACGGCCGCTTCGTCCAGACATAGCCTGTCAGGTCCCTGGCATTCGGGTCGGGCCTTGTATCGGCCTGAAGGTTGGGCAGCAGAACCCCGTCGCCGGCCGAGTGGTGGATCCAGTCGATCATTTGACCAGGATCGTCCCGACTCGCCCCCTGTGAATCTCGGCCCCGCACTGGTACGGGATCCAGGCCTCCGTGAGGAAGAGGGCTTACGACGAGGCGGATCCCCCACCTGGACATGACAGGACCATACGTCCGATTAGATGAACAAAGAGGCGGACGAAGTCCGGACAAGCGATAGCCGAACGTTCAGGCTCGGCGGCCCGAGCTCCCAGTCTGGCTCCTACCTCGGCGAAACGGGCTCACTTCCCAGCTTGCGACGGCGCCCGCGGCCAAGGACACGCCGCGTGATCGGCACAAAGACCGAGGCCAGGCTGCCCTGGGCAATGATGACGAGGATCAGCAGGAGCCCCGGCAGGCTCAGGAAGAGCCCCGGGACCATCCAGACGAACATGCCCAGGCTGTTGACGGCCTGGCTGTCGAGTTGGACCGTGCCGCCGTCAGGCAGCGCCGCCACGTCGACCGTGGTTTCGAACCCGCCGATGGCACCACCGCTCGAATCGTTAGGCGTGGCCACAATGCCTGCGATCTCGGGTAAGACCGTGGCTCCCGGCCCGCTCGGCGTCGCCGATGTCCCCGGCTCGTCCGAGCCCACGGCCGACGGGCTGGCCTCGGGGGATGGGCTATCGATAGGGATGGGCGTCGCGCCCGGCTGGCCGTTTGGTGCCGCAGTCTGGGCCGGCGTCGCCGTGACCTTCGGCGCGGTGGTAGCTCTCGGGGTGGATGTGGGGGTGAGCGTTGGTCTAAGTGTGGGTTTAAGCGTGGGGGTCGGTGTCGGTGTCGGTCTCGGCGTCGGTGTCGGCGTGGCGGCTGGGTGGATGGAGAACGCTCCGGGAGGCGTGCGCGGCCCGAAGTCGAGCTGGGGCGAGTTCACAGTGAAGCCCTTGTAGGCCCAGGCGGTCCACGCGGGCAACCGCGACGCGTTTGCAACAACGCGGATCACGAAGATCCCGTGGGCCGATCCATTGAGCCGCCAGCTGTCCTTCGAGGTGCGGAACGTGACCCACGTCGGTCCGGAGCCGGCCACGGAGGCGGTCCATATGAACCCGGCCGGCACGCTCGAGACGCTCGCGCCCAGCACGGTGAACCCGGCCGGTACGTCGAAGACCACGCAGCCGATCATCTCGCTGCCATCGGTGACCGTGGCGGAGATGTTGGTCGGTACTCCCTCCGTGATCGACGACGGCGCAAGCGCGAGTGTCCAGGGGTTCGCGGCCCGGACCGCTGCCGGCATACCAGGAATCGTGGCCCAGCCCAGCCAGGCCAGTGCCAGCAGGGCCGCAAGAAGTCCCCTCCGCGCGGACATCAGGCGACCTGACGGCCCGGGATCGTGAGGGCCGGGCCCGAATCGAATTGCGGGCGAACGGTCGGCAGCGAGATGTCGACCTCGGATCGGAAGCCATCGACGAATGCCTGCACGACGACCGGGTCGAGCTGGCTGCCGGCGGCGTCCTCGATGCGCTTGAGCGCCTCTTCGAGGACCAGGCGCTTGCGGTACGGCCGCGTCGTCGTGATCGCGGAAAACGAGTCGGCCACGGCGAGGATTCGGGCGATGAGCGGAATCTCATCGCCGGACATGCCGAGCAGGTAGCCGCGCCCATCCCAGCGTTCGTGATGGAAACGAATGCCGGCGCGGATGAGGTCGAGGTCCGGCAGATCCGGCTGGTCGCGCACGATCGCGTCGCCCAGGGAGACATGCTGCTTGAGAATCTCGAATTCTTCGGTCGTCAGACGGCCGGGCTTGCGCAGAATCGCGTCGGGGATACCGATCTTGCCGATGTCGTGCAGCTTGCCGGCGTTCTGCAGGGCGCGGCGGGTGACGGCGTCCAGGTCGAGCCGGCGGCCCATGAACTCGGCGTACCTGGCGACATCCTCCGAATGCCTCCGCGTGTAGCGATCCTTGGTGTCGACCGCGTTGACCAGGCCTTCGAGGATGTTGAAGGTCTTGATGAAGCCGGGCGCCGGCGGCCGTGCTTCCGCGACGCGAATTGCATCGCCGCCGCTCGCCTTGGCCTCCTGCAGCGTCATGGCGGTCATCGAAAGGAGTGCGGTTACGGAGTCGCCGTTGGCCGGGTAGTAGCAGATACCGGCACTGATGGTGACCGGCAGCCGCTCGGAACCCTCGAATTGGAGAGCTGCCTCGGCCAGGGTGTTGCGCAGGACTTCGACTGAAGGTTCGAGTTCCTCCTCGTACCCGTTAGGGCTGATGACAAGGAACTCGTCTGGTCCGTATCTACCCCACGTCGAGCCGCCGGGCATCCACTCGGCCAGGAGCCGCGCCACCTCGACCAGGACTCGATCGCCGGCTCGGTGGCCGTACGTGCTGTCCAGCAGGCCGAAGCTATCGAGGTCGAGCAGGGCGACGCCAATCCCTCCCCCACCCGCCCGTGCCGCCTCTATCTGGGTGGCCAGCTCCTCTACCAGCGCCCCGTGGTTGAGGGCGCCCGTCAGTGGGTCGCGGTCGGCGAGATCCAGCAGCTCGCGTGTCTGGCGGGTCAGGCGCTGCTGGGCACCGCGGAAGATGAAGAAGAGCAGCACGGCGCTGATGAGGGCAGCGGTCAGAGTGATGGCCACGACACGAAAGCGGCCCTCGGCCAGCTGAGCCAGGATCGGCGATGCGTCGCGCCACAGGGCGACCGTGGCGTAGATCTTCCCAGCGTCGATGATCGGCAGGTATTCACGCAGGACCTGGTCCGTGGCGAGGGACGCCAGCGCGCCGGCGGCGTCGCTCTGGACGATCGCAGCGTCGGCATGGGCATTCTGGACCGCGTTGGCGAGGCCAGAGGTCTGGGGCACTTGCTTGCCGACGCTTGAACCGTCATCGCTCGCCAGCACGATGCCATCGGGCGAGATAAGCGCGACGTGGAGAATGCCGCCGCGGTCGGTCAGTAGGTGCAGGCCGTGCTGAAGGGCGGCCTCGCGCTGGGAACTCAAGCCGCCGGCCGCGAAGTCTGCCTGGCTCAGGTTGAGGCCCACGAAGCTTCGGACGGCGGCGGCATCGGCGCTGACCGTTGCGTTGAGCAGCGTGGTCGACGAGTCGGCCGTAACGAGCGCGGCCTGACCGCTTGCGGTCGCCCCGACGATCACAAGGAATGCCGCGAAGACGAGAATGAGGAGAGCCGGTCGGGCGGTTGGCCGACGCTCAGAAGGCTGTTTTATCGGGGTAGTCCTGGCTGCGTACTTGACGGTATGCGAACAGCCTAGGAGTCCGGTCCGGTAGACGGGATAGGAAATCCGTCCCTACCGGTACTACTCGGCGGCAGGGGCCGGAAGAAGCGGTGCGCCTCCGCGCCGCCGGCGCAACTGCCGGCAGACGCGTGGAGCTGCATCAGACGTCACTCGCGGATCTATGCACAAGACCGGCAAGCACGCCGTCACCCGATGAGGGCAAGAGGCCGCTACACTCGCCGCTCCCGGGTTGACCGGGCGCGACGAATCTCGAATTCCTCTCCACAGGAGACCAGAGCAGACATGCCGTGGCTGGCGGTTTTCGGGGTTGCGATCATCGAGATATGGTTTGCCGTGCCGACCGGCCTGGCGCTCGGTCTGCCAGTACCGGTCATCTGGGTCTTGACTGTTGTGGGAGCGATCGTGAGCGTCAGCCTGGTTGCGTCGACCGGGGATGCCCTTCGGACCTGGCTGGTTCGCCGGCGTGGCAAAGACTGGCCGGCCAAGACCGGCCGCATCTACGGCGTGTGGGTGCGATACGGCGTGCCCGGCTGGGGCCTCGTTTCGCCGCTATTCATGGCCCCTCCCATGGGGACAGCGGTCGCACTTATGCTCGGCGCGCCGAAGAGACGCCTCATGGGCTGGATGTTCGCGGGCGTGCTGCTGTGGGTCACGATCCTCGTGGTCGCGGGGGTCGTGGGCGTCGGTCTCATACACGGAATCCACTGACCGGGCGCCGGCGGTCGCCGCGGCCTGGCTCCTGCCGTCTCCGCGCGCTGCTTCTAGAGCCCCCCGGATACGGCCAGGTGCGCCCCCCAGGCCTCCAGGGCGCCGGGTAGCTGCTCCCGGACCTGGACCCAGCCATGCGGGACCTTCGCGTTCTGCACCATGTAGGTGTAGCCGTTCGTGTCGATCACTCGTTCGAACGCGGTCGCCGCGGCCCCGTAGAACGGCTGCGATGGCGAGGAGATAAGCACGAAGAAGAGCGCCGCGCGCACGGCAGCGGACAGGGTCGGAGCGATGTCGATCGGCGAGGCCGCCTTGAGCGCGGGCGCGCTCGATCCGAACGGCAGCGCCGAAGTGGAATCGCCCTGGCCGGCGCGGAAGTAGCCCGAAATCGGGATCGAGGTGCCGAACACCGACGGGTGACGGAGCGCGAGCACCGCGGCGCAGTAGCCTCCCTGCGAGAAGCCGATGATCCCCCGCCCATCGGCCGCCTTGATCGTCGCGTAGTGGGTATCTACGTACGACACGACGGTTCCGCTGATGAACGTGTCCATCCACTCGCGCCCGTCGACCGAGTTGGCGCACTCCGAATCCGGGTATGGACCACCCTGGGCATCGACGAACACGACGATCATTGCCGGGATCGACCCGTCGTCGATGAGCGTGTCCAGGATGACGTGGACGTTGACCGCTGCATCCCAGGCCGCGTATGTGTTCGGCGCCTCGTACAGGACGGGATAGCGCCGGCCGCCACCGGGCTCGTACCCGGGCGGGGTGTAGATCCCGACACCTGCCGTCGTCGAGCCCCCCCGCCACGGAGCGGGCAGGTGCTCCAGGTTGACTGCGCCGCTGCCGGACGGCCGCCAGGCCAGCCACGGTCTATCGGCTGGGACCGGGCTTGGGCTTCGCCTGGCGCTTGGAGCAGCAGTCGCGGTGCCGGTCGACGCGCTGGCGGACGGCAGGTCCGCAACCGTCGACGGAGCCGCCGACTGATCCCCTGGGATCAGTCCGACCGGCGGCGCGCCACCGTGGAGCATCCTCGAGTCCGGCGTGTAGTTGACCATGTCCCCGAAGACGGGCAGCGTGACCATCAGCAGGATCAGGACGAGACCCGCGGCCAGCGGGCGGCGGATCAGTCGTGAGTCCAAGCGTCGCTCCCGAGCGGCCTCCCGTATGGCCTGGCCGACCTGGATCAGGCCGGGACGCAGCGATTGGGCGAGCGCCGCTCCGGCCCAGCCGACGATCCAGCCCAACGTTGCCAGCGTCACGAACGTCATGAGCCAGCCGATGGGATCGAAGGTGCCGTCGATCCCAGTCGAATCGATGGCCGCGCGGGTCTCGTGCAGGAACGTGTGGCCGAACAGAGCGGCGAAGGCAAGGAGCCCCGCAACGATCGACGGGCGGTTGCTGTTGGTGGCCAGCAGTGCCGCCGCCGCCGCCACGCCGCCAATCAGCAGCGACGTGATGAGCTGGGCGCGATCCTGGTCGAAGCCCATGAGAACGAGCGTGGTGTTGGAAGAGTCCATGCTGCCGGAGACGACGGCCAACGCGACAACGACCGCCGCGACGCACGCAGCAGCTATCCAGGTCCAGGCGCCGGATCGGGCGGGCACGCGGGTGCGACGCGTCATCCCCTCGACCAGCCGATCGCCGGCTCTGCCTTGGCTCGCCGCCATCGCGGCAGCATCGATCCCAGATTCACGTGGACGAGAAGGAGGCCAAGGACGAACGCGGCGAAGTCGCGGCGATGCCTGGTGGCGCCGTATCGCGGCACCCAGACCGGGTCGAACTTGGCCTTGAAACGCTCGAGTCCTCGCACGTCGTACCAGCGATGGACAAGCCTCGACCCGATGGCCAGCAGACGCTCCTCGAACGGCCCCGCCGCGCTGAGTCCCGCTAGAGGAGCCAGACCCAGCGAGAGCGTCGCCGAGCCACTTTCACGGAAGGCAAAAGCGGCCTCGGCGACACAGAACTCGACGACGCCGGGGGGCGCCGCATCGGTCCGGCGCATGAGATCCAGTACGTAGCCGCCGTCGATTCCGGTCGGCCTGAAAGTGGTGAAACCCAGTGCGCGACCCTCCGGGGTAATCGCCACGGCGATCGGCTGCCAGCGCAGGCTGCCCACCTCGAAATGACTGATGCTGAAACCCATCTCGGGGCCCATCGCTGCTCGCCATTGCTCGTCGATCGCGCGGAGCTGTTCCACGAGGCCCGGCTCCACCGTCTGGTCGATGCCCGAAGCGAACCAGCGGATCGAAACGCCGTCCTTGCGGCAGCGAGTGATCGTGTGACGCAGGTTCGCGCGGCGCGAGCCGGACAGCTCGAAGTCGGCCAACTTTATGATCGCCTCGTTGCCGACGGGGAACAGACGGAAACCTGCTGCGGTCATCACTTGCCGGCTTGTCTCGCTGAGTTGATAGAAAAGCGGCATCCGGCCGCGCCTGCGGGAACGGGCCAGAAACGCCGTGACGACGGCGGAGGTTTGGTCCGGCGGACCGATCGGGTCGCCAAGGACCACCGTAGTGCCGGCCGCTGCGCCATACACGACGAGGCCGACCGCTTCGTCCGGGCTGAAGACGTACTTGTCGTCGCCGAGCTGGAACGGCAGGAGTGCCCCGCAGCCAAACTGGCTTCCGATAGCCCTCGCCCGGGCCCGTGTCGTCGGATCGACAACCTCTTCGCCGACCGGCGACAGGACTCCGATCGCCGCCAGCACTATCGGCAGACGACCGACCGCAATCAAGAGCGCGAGGAGGACATCGTGACTCGCGGTCCGCAGGACGTTGGCGGATGTCTCGTCGCCGATCCCAAGGGCGTTTCCGATCGCCGTCGTAGCGACACCGAATGCCGCCAGAGGCGCAGGCCAGTCACCAGTAGCGGCGATTACGAGAGAGGCCTCGAGCCCGATGATCACGCCGGCAACGACCAGCATGGCCACGGTCGTGCGTCGCCAGCTGGCTGACGTTTGGACCTCGTAGCGCCTGTTGTCCGCCACCAGGACGGCCAGCACGCCACCCACTATGACGACGCCCAGCGGGCGAGCGAAGGTCACGCCCTGGCAGAACAGCGCTACCGCCAGCGTGGCGACGGTCAGCCACCAGGCCACCGTCTTGCCGCGCAGCAAGCCGATGCTCAGGGCGCCCATGCCAACGGCCGTGAGAAGCGCCGCGACCGGATCCGCGTCGCCGATATCGATCGGCAGGAACGCGTCGACCGCGTCCGCCAGCGGCTTCATGAACCCGAAGAAGTACCCGAGTGATGCGGCCGAGAGAAGGGCCAGGATCACCGCCGGAGCGGCCAGGCCCAACCCAATCGTGGCGCGCACCATCGGGGCAGACCTCAGTCGAGCTGTCCCCGTAGTCATTTCATCTCCCCCTTGCCATCTCCCCAGGGTGAGCGACTTCGTTTGCCGACTCAAGAACGTTGCCGGCAAGCGTCCTCGCTACCAAATGACGTTCCGGAACGGTAACAGTTCCGTGCCGGCGGCGAAGTCTCATGTGGTGAAATCTCGACCAGCCGCGTTACAGCTGCGTTGCAGGCTCGCTACAGCTTGCTTCGCTCCTGGACGGCACGCAGCCCCGTTGCGGGTGCCGGCGCAGGCAGGCGGCCCCGGCGAACTGTGTGTGTAGCGTGGCCGACCGTCTCTGCGGCGACACGAGGGGTACGATGCCGCTGGCTGACGCCGGATGGCCGTGGCAGATGTAGATCCATCTCAACGCCCATCGCGTCCAAGGAGCAGGTAGCGATGAACGTGAGCAGCGCGGCCACTTCTCCCGAAACCGGCGGCATTGCCGTACTGCGAAACCGGCCGTTCCTGCTGCTTTGGCTGGCACAGTTGGCGACCCAGGTCGGCGGCAACATGGTCATGCTCGGCCTGCTCGTCATGATCACGTCCACCTACAGCGGTTCCAAGATCGCCATCAGCATTCTCCTGATGTGCTTTCTTGTCCCGGCCATCGTCTTCTCAGCGATCGCGGGCGTCTTCGTGGACCGGGCCGACAAGCGTCTCGTACTGGTCGTGACGAACATTCTCCGTGGAGTGGCATTTGGGCTGGTCTTCCTCGTCGGCAGCAACCTCCTGTTGCTCTACCTGCTGATGACGCTGGTCTCGACGTTCACGACCTTCTTCGGCCCGGCCGAGGCCTCGATGATTCCCTTCGTGGTCCCGAGGTCTCAGCTTCTGGCCGCCAACGGCCTCTTCGCCCTGACCAGCAACGCCGCGTTCGCGCTTGGGTTCGCCTTGTTCGGGCCCTTCGTCATCGCCATCGCCGGCCCGCAGACGCTGATCCTGCTGGTGGCGGCGCTCTACTTCGTGGCCGCAGTCTTCTGCTGGGTCTTGCCGAAGTCGGTGCGCGAAGTGCCGGCGCCGTCGTCGCTGCCGTCGTCGCTGCCGTTCTCGCTGCCATCGCGCCTCCCGGGCCGAACCTCCCCCGTCGGATCCGGTCGCACGGTCGTGGTCGCGGGCAAGGCCGTCAAGGGCACCTTCGGGCAGCTCGTCGAAGGCATCGCTTACATCCGCGAGCACCGCAACGTGGGCTGGTCGCTCTCATACATGGGGATAACCGGAGCGCTCATCGGCATCCTCGCGGTGCTCGGCCCCGACTTTGCCAAGACCTCGCTCGGGCTCGGAGACAAGGGCCTGGTCGTGGTCGTCCTGCCTCTGGGGCTGGGCATCGTCACCGGCGTCCTGGGCGTCAACACCTACGGCCACAACTTCCCCCGACGCCGGATCATCGAGGCGGGACTGATCGTCCTCGGTCTATTGCTCGCCTTGCTCTCGTGCCTCGGGTCGATCTGGCACTTTCTCAACATCCAGGTTGCGGCGGCGGCGGTCTCCACCGGGTTGGCGGACCTCAGCCAGGCGCTCTCGATGCTCTCTATCGTCGTGGCGATTGCCTTCGTCTCGGGTATCTGCTACGCCGTCGTGGCCATCTCCGCCCAAACCCAACTCCAGGAAGAGCTGCCCGAGGACGTCCGTGGTCGCGTCTTCGGCATCCTCAACATGCTCGTGTCCGTCTCGAGCCTGCTCCCGATCATGGTCGTCGGGCCTGCTGCCGACCTCTTCGGGGCGTCGCTGGTTCTGCTCGTTGTTTCGCTCGTCGTGTGCGGCTGGGGCCTGGCGAGTGTCGTTCGCCGCGGACAGGGGCAGGCCGTGACTGTCGGCGCCTGAACCGCGGCCGACCCGCCGCCCGTCACGCAATTGCTCTGAGAGTCCCGGCCGGCTGAGGGTTCTCATCCTCGCGGCAGGGGCGCGATCGGTACACAGTCACATGAGCATCCGGGCTTATGCCCGGGAGGCGTTCGTGACTGGTGGAGTATCGATGGCGGCCGCGGCTCCAACGATTCGCAAGGCGAATGTTCGTTCGATCGTTCCGCGTCCGGCTTACAGCGTCCGACGCCTGGCGACGATCTTCTTTGCGACCGGGTCGGCGGTCTTCATTCTGCTCATCCTCCAGCAAGTCATGGCTGTGGCCGGCGCCTTCGGCACCATCTTCACCATCTGCTTCCTCGCCTGGCTCCTGGCGTTCATCGTCAGCCCGCTGGTCGACGGGGCGGCCGAACGTCTGCACATCGGGCGAGGCATTGCGGTCGGCCTGGTCTACGCCTGCGTCGCTCTCACCCTTGTCGGTCTCGTTCTTGCGGCGGGGTCGACCGGCATCACCGAAGCGACGAACCTTGTGAATCGATTCGACGAGGCCACCGCGACCATCAGCGGCAGCCTGACCTCGCTCCAGAAGAGCCTGGGAATCAGCACCGGGACGATCGACCTCGCCGCCCTCTTCCGCCAGGGAGCGGCGAGGATCCTGCCCGATATCAAGGCGACCCTCGGAACTCAATCCGGGGCCATCGCCGGGACCGTGGCCTCGATCGTGGGTACCCTCTCGATGACCCTGATCCTGTCGATTTTCATCGTCTCCGACGCTGATGGCCTGCAGGCCAAGTGGCGCAGAGTGATCCCAAACCGCTTCGAGACCCAGCTCGATCTCTTCGATCGATCGGTCGGTCGAGCCTTCAGAGGGTGGCTCTGGTCGCAGGTGATCCTGATCGCCATCCAGGTCACGCTGACGATCGTCGTCGGTCTGATCTTCGGCCTGCCGTACCTGTTCCTGATGTGCATGGTTGCGGCGCTCTGCATGCCAATCCCCTTCGTAGGCCCCGGTCTGGCTCTGCTGCCGCCGATCTTCATCGCCGCGGCCTTCGTGCCGGGCGCCTTCATTCCGGTGACCCTCGTGCTCTTCGTCGGCCAGGCGCTGATCATGAACCTGGCAGTGCCGCGGCTGATGAAGAGGACGTCAGGGGTTCATCCGCTCGTCACCCTCCTGTCCGTCCTCGTGGGAGCGCAAGTTGCCGGAATCTGGGGCGCCCTCTTTGGGTTGCCGGTAGCGGCAGTCATCTCCATGCTGGCCAACTACCTCATCAATATCCAGGCCATCCAGGAGGTCGACGGCGTGGACCTGCTCGAGGTTACGACGGCGATCCGGGCTGCNNTGAACGCGCTGGACCGGATCGGATCGCCACGGGCGGCTCACTGGCGCTAACCTGAGGCCGTGTGAGCGCTCGAACTTACGCAGCCGGCCGTCGCAGTGGGTTCGGCTCGGGAGCACAGCCAATGACCAACCGCTTTCCCCCCGACCCGCGCATCGACGAGTTCATCGATGGCCTGCCAGCCTGGCAGCAGGCCATCTGCCGCGAGGTTCGGGCGCTCGTCAACGCCGCCGACGACGATGTGCAGGAAACCATCAAGCGCACCGACCGTCCGTACTTCGTGCTGGCCGGCAATATCTGCGCTCTCCAGGCGGCGAAGGACCACATCAACGTCTTCCTGTACGACGGCGCGATCGTCCCCGACCCGGAAGGCATCATCACCGCCGGCCAGGCCAACAAGACGGCCCGAACCGTGGCCATCCACGAGGGCGAGAAGATCAACGCGCCTGCCCTGACGGCGATGTTTCGCGAGATCATCGCCAACAACCGGGCCGGCGGCTGGCGCAAGCTCAAGGAAGGCGCCGTCCTGGTCGCCATCGGCGCGCCGGCCCGGCCCAGCTCGCAGTCGCCCCGATGACCCCCGCGCCGCTCGGCAGGACGCCGACGAAGAAGATGCCGAAGATCGAGGTGTTCGGGCTCAAGGACTCCCAGTCGACACGCGCCGCCGTCCGTTTCTTCCGCGAGCGACGGATCGTGGTCTGGTTCGTGGACCTCCACGCGGCCGATCCGGCGGAGCTGCGGCGGCTCCGCGACAAGCTCGGGCCCGCCGCGTTCGTGGACGGCGGGAGCGGCGCCACTTCGCCCGCCGGCCCGGTCGAGGTCGGTCGGCTCCGCCTCCCGCTGGTCCGATACGACGACGACGTCACCGCCGGCCAGGACGAGACGACGTGGCGGGCGTGGCTCGCGCGGCGAGCGGCCCGCTGATCGCAGCTCGGCCGGCTCGACCCTACGCCGGCGCGACGCCGGCCACCGGCCTGGACCGACGCCGACGACGGGTTTCGCGGCGGTGGAAGAAGCCCCAGAAGCCGAGCGCCAGCGCGCTGTAGATGACGACCGTCACGGCGATCGTCCAAAGCCCTGTGGTGCTCGGGTTCGGTTCGAAGCTGCTGACCGGATACAGGATCACGTGGGCGAAGAGCAGGAGCGACAGCCCCCACAGGACCGCCCACCTGGCCCGGTTCCAGGGGAACAACTGTCGGCTGGCGAGAGCCGCTCCGCTCGCTCAGGGCGCCGGGGTCACCGAGACCGGCATGCCCTGCGCCACTTCGAGCACGGCACGATTGCCGAGGGGCGTGGCCAGCGTCGCGTCGGCTGTGCGAAAGGCTCCGACGGCGGAGCACGCCATCGACAGACCGAAGCCGGGATGCTCTGTCACGATCACGACCACCGCAGTCGAGGATTCGACCGCCTGGGCCGTGTAGTCGGCTCCGCACGAACCGCCGGCATCCTTTGGCGCCCCTTCGAAAGTGACCGTGAGCGTCAGCCCGCCCGCAGCGACCGTCGCGGACTGAATGGAGATGAGCGACATGTAGGTGCTCGGGTCGTAGGTTGGCGGCACGACGTTGACCGGATGCGCGGCCGCGAGGTGCTGGATCGTCGTATCCGTGCCCTGCAGCGTGAACTCCCAGGTCGGCGCGGTCGCGGAGCCATGACTCGTCTGGTAGTCCGCGGTCGTGAGCTTCCCTCCGGTAACCCTCAGCGGCACACAATCCGAGCACGAACCGGACCCTTCGGCCTTGATTTCCGCGAGAGCCTGCTGAGCCGAAATCATTCCGACTGTTTGGGTGCTTCCGTTCTGCCAGCGAACGACGCCGTCGGGCGGCGTATCGGAGGGAAGGCTGGTCGCCGCCTCGAAATCGCCGGCCATGAACGCCATCTTGCCGTTGCTGCCGAACGACGGATCCGGGCCCCAGCTGCCGGTCATGATCGTGGCCTGGCCGACCAGCACGAAACCTGAACCACCGCCTGCCGCCCCGACCGCCTGGTCCCACCTGGCCAGATCAGCCTGCGCGAGCTGCTGAACCTTTACGGGATCGCCGTTCTGTGTCGCCGGCCTGGAACATCCGGACAGCGCCGCCATGACCAGGACTGCCACGCCGACCCAGCCAATTACCGACCAACCGCGTGTCCGCTGCGGCTTCCCACTCATCTCGGTCCCCTCCTCCGGCGATGCTTCTCCCTAATCTATATACGCGGCGACCATGGTGGAGGACCACCCGGCCGACGGTCATCTCACCTGAGGTTGGCCCCGGGGGCGATGTTCACTCGAACGGATCGCGGACCTCGATTCCACGGAAGCGCCGGTAGTCGCGGTCATGGGTCCAGATGGTCCGGACGCCGTTGTCGAGCATCAGGCCAACCAGATGAGCGTCCGGCACGAGGTTGCCCGTCGGGGCGGCATCGGAGACCACCTCGCCGAAGCGCCGCCAGAAGCGCTCCTGCTCTCCGGGAGTCTGGACGTGCGGACGGGCGATCAGCGCCTCCACGTTCCCGATGGCCTCCGCTGCCGACAGCGGGCGCCGAAACACCGCCGGATGGGTAGCGATTCGCAGGTATGCCATGATCGTGGGCCAGAACAGGTAGACGATCTCGGGGCCCTGGGCGGCCTGGGTGACCACCTCCAGGCCGCGAGCGTGGTGTGGGCTCGTCTCGTCGGACGCGTACAGCAGGATGTTGGCGTCCAGCGTGTAGCTCATGGGGCGTCGACCGCCCGTCGCAGCGCCTCTTTGTCCTCCAGGTCGACCAGCGCGCCCATGCTCTTCGTCGTCCAGGCGAGAGGGCCGTGCGGATCCGGCTCCGGCTGCTGGAGCGCAGTCGCCAGGAGCTCCGACACGAGCCCACCGAGCGTCTTGCCTTCAATTCTCTGGCGCCGCTTGAGTTCGCGCATTACCGCCGCGTCGATGTCGATCGTGGTCCTGCTCATGATGCGCTGATGCTACCACGCTGCGCATCTGATGCGTCCGGCCCCAGCCTGGGGCCGGACGGACGGCCGCTGCCCGATGGAACCACACCGCGATCAATCCGGGCTTACTGGCCAGGAAGACGGAGTCCGACCGAAGGACCCACTTCACACGATCTCCTCGAGGCCTACGCCGGCGAGCGCTCCCCGGAACTACCGGGTCCTCGATAGCTGGCTCGTCTACTACCCTGAGGCGACCCCGGACTCGCCCCGCAGGTGCGCCTCGAGGGCGAGCGCCGCGCCCAGGACCGAGTCCCGGTCGCGACCGGCGATCTGGATCCCGCCGACCGCGATCGCGGGCCAGCCCAGGAAGTTGAACGGCCGCGTCCAGCGCGTCATCCCGGCGCGGACGTCCGGCTCCCAGCAATCGTCGGGCGGAGGCTCGATCGCCATGACCTGGCCCAGCAGGATGTCGAAGTCGAACTCGGCGGGTGCAAATTGCCTGAGCGCCCGAACTGCCAGCAATCCTCGCTGCCACTGGACGGCCGTGATCTCCTGAGCCGCCTCGAGCTTGAACTGGAGATCTCGGCCGTAGCTCTCCCGTTGACGCGGGAACCAGGCCATGTGGGTCACCGCGCATTCGGCCGAGAATGCGGCCATGAGATCAGGGTCCAGCTCCGGCAGTTGCGCCGGCTCGAGCCGAGCGCCCATCTCGGTGAAGGCCGTTTCGACGCCCGTCGTGTCCAGGACGCCGACTCGCAGGCCCGCTGCCCTGGCCGCGGGGATCGGCCGGCCGGTTAGCACCGACTCCACGAGAGCCACGTCGGCGACGGTCCGGGCCATCGGCCCCACCGTGTCGAAGGATGGGGCGAGCGGGAAGACGCCGCGGACCGGGATGGCGCCGATTGCCGGTTTGAACCCGACGGTCCCGCAACAGGCCGACGGGATCCGGATCGAACCGCCAGTGTCCGTCCCGAGCCCGATCGCCGCCTGGTAGTCGGCCAGTGCGGCGGCCGTTCCTCCGCTCGACCCGCCCGCCACGCGGCCCGGCAGGCGCGGGTTCGCCACGGTGCCGAAGTGCGGGTTCTGGCTCGTCGCTCCGTAGGCGAACTCGTGCATGTTCGTCTTGCCCACCACGATCGCGCCCGCGGCCTCCAGCCGGGCAACCGCGGGAGCGGTCCGGGCCGGGACGTTGTCTGCGAGGATCGAGGAGCCGGCCGTTGTCCGGATGCCGGCCGTGTCGAAGAGGTCCTTGACCGCCAGCGGCACGCCCGCCAGCGGCCCCTTCGGGTTGGCAAGGGCGCGGGCCATCGCCTCGTCGCCGCAGACCGTGATGAACGCGTGGCCGTCGCGGTGGGCCTCGATCCGGGCCAGGGCGGCCGACACGACCTCTGCGGCTGAGACGTCGCCGTTGTTGACGGCGGCCGCCAATTCACCGACCGAAAGGGCCAGCAACGGGTCGAGGGCGAGCGGTGGCGTGGGCGGAGTCATCCCCGGCAGGATCCCCGCACAGGGGCGCGCCGTCAAGGCGAGCCACCTATTCGAGGCGCATCGCCGGCAGCGAATAGGCCGCTCGAACCGCCAGGCTGAACCCGTCGCCCGCGGCAACCGCCTTGAAGTCGACCAGCCGCCAAGGGCGTTCGGCCTCGCCACGCCGCTGACCGCCGCCCCACCCGACCACATCGCCGTCTGCCCGAAGCGCCAGCGCATGGAAGGCTCCGGCTGATATTGCGACTACGTGGCCCAGCCCGCGCGGTATGTCGAGCTGGCCGTAGCTGCCATCACCCCAGACGGCAACCGTTCCGTCCGCGAGGAGAGCCAGGCTGAACTTCCCTCCCGCCGAGATGGCGCCCGCGCGCGTGAGTCGGGCCGGGACGCTGGCCTGGCCCCAGCGGTCGTCACCCCATGCAGTGACCGTCCCGTCCCGGCACAATGCCAGAGCGTGATCCTCGCCGGCCGAAATCGACGCAACTTCGGCCAGCCATTCCGGAACAGCCAACGCCTGACGGGAAGGGTCTCCCCAACCCACGACGGTGCCATCTGCCCGCAGTGCCAGCGCATAGTCGCCACCGGCCGCTATGGCGATCGCCGCCCCCAGGTCGAGTGGAACTGAAGTCTGGCCGCGGTCGTTCGCGCCCCACGCCACAACTCTTCCGTCGGCCAGGAGGGCGACGCTGAAGCCGTCGCCGGCCGCGATGGCGATCGCGGCCGACAGTCCCGGAGGCACGTCCGTCTGGCCGGCGCTGTTGTCACCCCAGGCGCCGACGTGACCCTGGTCGTCGAGAGCCAGAGCGTGGTCCCTTCCGGCCGCCAGCGCCACGATGGTCGTCATGGGAACGGGCTGGCCGGCAATTTCCTGGGCATCTGGACCCCAGGCGAACACTGTGTCGGGAGCTGCTCGGCCCGAAACGAAGGCATCCCNNATGATCGCCGGCAGCACTCCGGAGGTCATCGCGTCGACAGCCAGCATGGAAAGCAGGACCGCTCCCGCCGCGCCGAACTGCCAGAGTCGCTTCAGGGGCTCGTTCCCGACTACGGCGGACAGACACGATGCGGCAAGTGTCAGCGAGAACAGCAGCTCCAGCGGCAGTACGAATCCCCCGAACGACCAGGCCGACTGCAGCGGGTCGACGGCAGCGTTGGCAGGCGGCACCCAACGGGCGCCGTTGATCAGGACGAGAGGGAGCCCAACTACGCCGACACGCCCCATCGTCGGCAGGAGCCACTGGGGACGGTTGGCGCGTGCGTGCTCCAGCCCCAGGGCGACGATCAGCGGCCCGGTGCAGGAGACGACTACCGCGGCAGACATGACGACAGACCAGGTACTCGCCGCGCCGACCATGAGCGTCGGAGATCGCCGAAGCATCCACCAGGCCAGCTCAACCGCGGCCGGGACGGTGGTCCAAACCACGGCGCCGACGAGCACCAATCTGGCCGAACGCCAGGCGTCCTTCCGCCAGATCAGGATCGCGGCCGGAAGGAGCGCAAGGAAGACCGAGTAGCCAAGCCGGCAGGTCAGACTCAGGACAAACTCCGCCGTCCAGCGTCCGGATCCCAGGGCATCGGCACACGTGGCGACTGCCTGCAGCAATGCGATAACCAGGAAGGGCAGCGTCCAGACGCTGAATCGGGCCACCAAGCGGTCTACTCGATGCACCTGGCGGGTGTAATGGGGCGGATGCCCGTATACCCGAGAGCCATCCAGGTAGTCGTCGACGATCCTGCCATCGGCCCCGAGGCTCCCCTGCAACATCTCCCGCCCCGGCGAGCGATGGCGCCCGACCTCGACCTGCTCCAGCCTGTCCAGGGTGGGCAACCCGCCCTGCTCGGGTTCTTCGACGATCTGGCCGAAGACTTCCGAGCCGGCCCCATACCCCGATCGAGCCGCCGTTGGCGGTGCCATCCATCTGACCGCGGGCTTCTGTCGCCGCATCGGACCCCCCTGCCACAAACCAGAAGTGTTTGGGGCCTCAATACTAGCCGAGCGACGGACGACCTCTCGCTGCCGGTCTGCGGTCGCCGCCGGACGCCGATCGGCGCCCTTCGGCAATCCAGGCAATCGCGGGTGAAGAGGCGCAACGTACTGTCCGTCAAGTGGTCGACTACACCTGGGATCCGGACAAGGAGATCGAGAATGTCCGCCGACACGGCATCTCCTTCGCCGAGGCCCGAACGGTCCTCCGGGGGCACCTCAAGTTCACCTGGTTTGATGAGCTTCACTCGACGGACGAACTGCGGTTCAAAACGATCGGCTACTCCGACCTTGGCCGGATACTCGTGGTGGTAACCTCTGAGGACGGGGTCCTACCCCGGATCATTTCCGCATGGCGCGCCTCGAAGCGCGAACGTGATGCATACCAACGACGACGGTAATCCCGACTTCGCCGACATCCTCGAATCCGGGACGGTGGAGATCGGGCGGTATGCGCGCAAGGAAGCCGCGGGCTTCGGCATCGTCATCGACGGAGCCGTCGAGTACTCGCTCCGATTGATCCCATCCAACAAGATCCTCGGCCGTTTCGCGTCCACGCGCGAAGCCTGGCCGTCGGTCCTCGCCGCGGTGGAGCGCGGGCTGCCGGCGAAGTGCCTCGTCCTCGACTGGCACTGGGCGAATGGTCGTCGCGGTCGAGTCACCTCCGGTCGACTGTTGGTGTGGACTGCACGGGCCGGCCTCGGACTCGATGTCGCTCAGGATCGTGCTCGCGCCGCCAGCTGAGCGCCCTCGCTCTTCTACGGTTCAGATCAGAAGTCCTCTGCCTCCCAGAACCACGGCCCCCGCAGCTTGCGGTCCAAAACGGTCGCGATCTGCTGTACCAGATCCGGGTCGAGCTTCTTCAGACCGCTGGTCAGCAGTGAAGCCAGATTGCCCCCGGAAGCTATGCGCACACCGCCGACCGTTCGGTCGAGCCTGGGCGTCCTGGAGCCATGGATGCACAGGACCGGGACGACCATCGTGACCGCCGACGCCAGCAGATCCCCAACGATCTGCTGGACTGCGAAGGCCTCGCGGTAGACCTGGTCGACCATAGCCTGGCGGTCCTGATCCTTCACGAACAGCCGGTCGCGAACCACCTCGACAGCACCGGAGAGATTCTTGGTTTCGATGACCCAGACGCCGGTCGGCCCGATAGCGATCGCGTCGATGTCGCCCCGCCCATCGGGCATCAGTCGGTTGTAGAGAATCACGAAACCGCGCTTGCCCAGAGGATCAAGGACTTCAGCAGATCTGCGCTCGCCACGGGCTCCCTTCTCCCAGAAGAGGGCCTCACGCGGCAGACGAGTGACTGCGAACACAGCCAGGACGAATATCACCAGCCCGACTATGCCCGCCCACGGGCCCACAGCGGGAGCCAGGAGGAAGACCTCGCCGAGGCCCATGAGGGCGGCGAAGGCGACGATGCTGGGCAGCATCGCACGCATCCTGAGTTCGTGAGCGCGTTTCTCCCGATCGAACCTTTCCTGCGCAAACGCCCCAGGTTCGCTCCCCTTCTCCAAGTCTGGCGCGATGTCGATCGTGCCCGGGCATTCGTCGATGCGATAGCGGCTGCAGCCCCAGAAGTCGCGCCCTGCGTTTGTGCCCTGCCGTGCGGTCCGGCGACGCATGGCTGAACCACACACTGGGCATCGCGGTGGTGCCGCCTCGGCCGCCCGATCAACGCCCGTGTCCACCATCTTCGAGCCCCCCATCACAGTTTCAGTAACGGCTTCATGGTAGTGACCAACGGCCCAGGGCCTATTCGAGCAACCAGTCGATTGCCGGCACCCCGAGTTGTACCAACTGCTGATTCGCCCGAGAGAACGGCCTGCTCCCGATGAACGCGGGCGCATCGGCGCAAGGGCGATCGGCCGAAAGCGGGGACGGGTGCGACGAGGGCAGGATGAGGTGGTGCGCGGCGATATCGCGCCCACACTTGATCGCGGGCGCACCCCACAGCAGGAAGGCGACTGCCTGAGGCTGCGCACTGACCGCGTGAATGATCGCTTTCGTGAACCCATCCCACCTCTTGGCGTGGTTGTTCGCCTTGCCGTCGCGAACGCTCAAGGCAGTGTTGAGAAGCAAGACCCCGTGCCGCGCCCACCGCTGCAGTGAACCGTTCCCCGGACAGGGAAGCCCCGTATCCAGGTGCCACTCGCAGATGATGTTGCGCAACGAAGGCGGCCACTTGGAGACCGTCGTCGAGAAGGCCAGCCCGTGAGCCTGATCGGCCTCGTGATATGGGTCCTGACCAAGGATCACCGCCTTCACTTCCACGAGCGGCGTGCACCTCAGGGCTTCAAAGCGCTGTCCGACAGGCGGGTAGACGGGATGACCGTCATCGAACTCCACGCTTGCCATGTGCTCTGCTTCCTCGATCTCTCCTGGCGTGAGGCACCCGGCGATGGATTCTCGCCAATCCTGCGGGATCTGCTCGGACGCTCGGTCGGCCATGTTCACGCCGCCCAGTGCTCCGAGAGAACCTCGGCCTGTTCCAGGACCGTGATCGTGGC
>PMJT01000073.1 GCA_003158495.1 Chloroflexota bacterium
CGCTACCTGCAGTCCAAGACCGAGTTCGAGGACAAGATCGCCGGGCTGCTCGGCGGAAACGCAGCCGAGAAGCTGATCTTCGGGGACACCACCACCGGTGCCTCCAACGACATCGAGAAGGCCACCGATCTGGCTCGCCGAATGGTCACGGAGTGGGGCATGAGCGACAAGCTCGGCCCGCTCGCNNGAGATCGGCGAGCAGCGCAACTACTCGGACGACGTCGCAAAGATGATCGACGAGGAAGTCCGCGCCTTCGTCGAGCATGGCTATGCCCGCGCGATGCAGGTCCTGACCGAGTACAAGAGCAAGCTGATGGCCCTGGCGGACAAGCTCATCGCCGAGGAGACGGTCGAGTCCGAAGAGTTCGAGAAGCTCTTCGACGATTTGCCCCCGAAGGAGAACCTGCACGGCATCGTCCTGGCGATGCCGGGCTTCCCCGGCTTCCCTGCCGCGCCGGGCACTCCGACGACACCGACGCCGCCCGAGGCGACGCCACCGGCCGCACCGAGCCCGGAGCCCAGCCCCTCCTGAGCCCCAACCAGCCACATCAGAAACCGGACGGCCTCGGCCGCCCGGTTTCTCTTTAGCCGGGCTGACGCGCGGCTGCTACCTCGGCTTTGAGGCCCTCGCCGGAGCCCTCGCCGCTCGCCTCGCTACAATCGAGGCCGAGAAGCCACAGGTGGAGATGCAGTGTCCGACGTAGTGGTCAAGCAGGCCGGCGATGCGGCCCTGGATCGTTTCCTCGAAGACACGAGGGAGGCACGGCTCGAGTCGTACAAGGCCCTGCTTCGGATCCCGAGCATCTCCGGCATCCCGGCCCACGCCGCGGACTGTCGCGCTGCGGCCGAGTTCATTGCCGCGGATCTCCGCGCCGTCGGCATGGAGCACGTGGATGTCTCGGAGACGGGCGGTCACCCGGTGGTCTACGCCGACTGGCTCCACGCGTCCGGCAAGCCGACCGTGCTGGTCTATTGCCACTACGACGTCCAGCCGGTCGATCCGGTCGAGCTGTGGGACTCGCCGCCGTTCACGCCCGTCGTGAAGGACGGCCGGATGCTGGCCCGCGGCGCGTCTGACTGCAAGTGCCACGTCAGCATGCACTTGCGGGCCGTCGAGGCCCTGATGAAGACACGCGGCGCGCTGCCGGTCAACCTCAAGTTCGTGATGGAAGGCGAAGAGGAATCCAGTTCGATTCACTTGGACGGCTGGCTCGAGGCCAACAAGGATCGTCTGGCGGCCGACTTCGCGGTCATCTCGGATACGGGCTTTTTCGAGGGCAACCTGCCCGCGATCACGGTCGGGCTCCGCGGTCTGATCTATTTCCAGCTCGACGTCACGGGCAGTCACATCGACCTTCACTCCGGGGGCTATGGCGGAGCGGTGGACAACCCCATCAATGCCCTCTGCGCTATCGTGGCCGCGCTCAAGGGGCCGGACGGCCGGATCCTGGTGCCCGGCTTCTACGACGACGTGGTAGAGCTGACTCCGCTGGATCGAGCGGAGTTGGCGAAGCTGCCCTTCCACGAGGAGGAGTACCGCGAGTCGATCGGCGTCCCCGCCCTATACGGCGAGCCCGGCTATACAACTCTGGAGCGCCTCGGCGCCCGGCCCACACTCGACGCCTGCGGCATCTGGGGCGGCTTCGAGGGCGAGGGGCCCAAGACGATCATCGCGGCCCATGCCCACGCCAAGATCAGCGCTCGCCTTGTCGCGAACCAGGACCCTGAGAAGGTTTTTGCTCAGATCGCTGCGTACATCGAGCAAGTGGCGCCCAAGTCGATCCGGTATTCAATCCAGCGGCTCGGCGACGGCCGGCCGAGCCTGACGCCCATCGATGGCCCGACGACGCAGGCGGCCGCGCGGGCCATCGAGGCCACGTTCGGGGTCGAGCCGCTCTTCATCCGCGAGGGCGGCTCGGTGCCGGTCTGCGCCAGCTTCGAGACGATCCTTGGGCTGTCGACCGTGCTGCTCGGGTTCGCGCCGCCGGACGGCCAGTTCCACGCGCCCAACGAGTGGATGTGGATGTCCAACTACGAGACGGGCATCCGCACCATCGCTCGCTACTGGCAGGAACTGAGCGAACNNGTGTGCGCTCCGTATGGGTGCCCGAGTGGCGTCCGGCTGTTAGCATGCCGGAAGTTGAGTTCCGAACTGGACCGGGCTGGAGGCATCTGTGACGACAACCGACAAACCGGCGGGCTCCGAGTCGGGACCGCCCCAGCTCACCTGGCGGCTCGATACGGACAACGGGAGCATGGTCCCGCGCTCGGCGCTGGATGTTCTGGTGGACCTCAGCGACAACCTCGCCAGCGGCAAGTTCGGGGAATACCAGCCCGTGCCGCTCGGCTTCGGCATGCTGGACAAGACGATCGGCGGCGGCATGCGCCCCGGCGAGTTGATGCTGATCGGTGGCGCCCAGGGCACCGGCAAGACCACAATGGCCCTCCAGATGGCCCGCAACGTGGCCTCCAGCGGCCAGGCGAATGTGCTGTACATCTGCTTCGAGCATGAAGAGCAGTACCTGCTCAACAGGCTCATTGCCCTCGAATCCGCCCTCGTGCACCTGCCGCAGAAGACGGGCGCGATCAAGATCCAGGATGTCCGCAAGGAGATCGTGGCCTCGTGGATGGGCGAGGGGACCGGTGGTGCAAGCCTGGCATCCAATCAGAAGCTGCGCCCCAGCCTGGACCGCATCGCCCGATACGGCCAGAACCTCTTCCTGATGCGGGGCTCACAGACGTCCTGCACCATCGACAACATCCGCAAGCTGGTCCAGCAGCACCGCGCCTTGTCGAATGACAGGCGGCTGCTCGTGATCGTGGACTACATGCAGAAGGTCCCGATGCACCCGGAGCCGGACACCGAGTCCGAGAAGGTCACTGCCATTGTCAACGGGCTCAAGGACATTGCTCTCTCCGAGCAGGTTCCGATGATCTCGATCGTTGCTGCGGACAAGGAAGGCCTCAAGGCCCAGCGCTTGCGCAACCACCATCTGCGCGGCTCCTCGGCCATCAACTACGAGGCCGACATCATCCTNNTGGGTCATCGTCACGGTCGAAAAGAACCGCGGCGGCCAGGACAATGTCGACCTCGAATTCGAGAAGCATTTCGAATACTCGTGCTTCGACCCGAACGGGCGCACGGTCCAGGAGAAGCTCATCGAGGAGCGTCTCTATAACGACTGACGCCGGCCCCAGATGAGCTTCGACGGCAGACCCGGCGGCGGCGCACGCGGCGGACCCATGGGTGGCGGTCGGCGACAGTTCGTGCGTCCGGTCGACGACCCGCCCGGCACGAGCCGCCTCTTCGTCGCCGTGCCGGTTGCGGAAGACATCCGCCACGCGATCCGCGGAATCATGGAGGAAGTGGCCGGCGCCTCGATCGACGAGCGGGCCTATGGACAGCCGCGCTGGGTCCGCGTGGATGGTCTCCACCTGACGCTGCGTTTCCTGGGAGCTACCCCCGACGAGCGCCAGCCGGCGTTGTCGGATGCTCTAGCGGCCGCGGCGAGCGGCTTCGTACCATTCCGCATCGCCCTGTCGGGTGGCGGCGCCTTTCCCGATCCGCACCGGCCGCGAGTCCTGTGGATCGGCATCTCCGAGGGCGCGCCGCAACTGGCAGAGCTGGTCCGGCGCCTGGACACGAGCCTGGTGCCACTGGGCTGGCCGGCTGAGAACCGCCCCTTCGCCCCTCACCTGACCGTCGCCCGCACGGACGGTGTGCCGGGTGCCGATGAGCGGGCCCGTCGCCTTGCAGAAATCGCGGAGGGGGTCAACCTGGAATGGCAGGCGGACCGCATCGTCCTCTACAAGAGCCTGCTGGGCCATGGCCCAGCCCGCTATGAAGCGCTGGCCACGGCCGACCTGGCGGTATAGCCCAGGGTCGGGTTTCTGCGGCCCTGGCGGAGCGCGCCCGGCGAGGGCGGGAGGCGCCGGATTGCGGCGTCCTGGCGGGCCGCCAACACGCCGCAACCACCGTGGGGCGGTACGTGCGCCGGGACCTTGCACCGGCGCCTCGTTAGCCGCTAGGCTTTGCCGGCCACAGTCGTGTTGGGGCGACCTCGGGCACCTATCAGCCAAAGCTCCCCGGCCGGTGACCGCCGGCCCCGGGGAGTCGTCGCCGGTACGCCGGCGGGAGGAGTCGGATGGTCGCACGCACCCGTTTCATGCTGGGCGAAGAAGATATCCCGAAGGCCTGGTACAACATCTCGGCCGACCTGCCGGTGGCCCAGTTTCCGCCCCTTCATCCGGGCACCCACCAGCCCCTTGGCCCGGCCGATCTGGCGCCCCTCTTCCCGATGGCGCTGATCATGCAGGAGGTCTCGACCGAGCGAGAGATCGAAATCCCGGATCCTGTCCGGGAGCTCTACAAGCAGTATCGGCCGAGTCCGCTTACCCGCGCCCGGCGTCTCGAGAAGGCGCTCGATACGCCCGCCCACATTTACTACAAGTACGAGGGCGGCAGCCCGGCCGGCAGCCATAAGCCCAATACCGCCATCGCCCAGGCCTTCTACAACAAGGAAGAGGGCATCAAGCGCATCGCCACCGAAACCGGCGCAGGGCAGTGGGGCAGCGCGCTCGCACACGCAGGCGCCATGTTCGGGATCGAAGTCAAGGTCTACATGGTTCGGGCCAGCTACGACCAGAAGCCGTATCGACGCCTGATGATGGAGACCTACGGCGCCAGCGTCGTGGCCAGCCCAAGTGACGAGACCGCGGCGGGGCGAGCCATCCTGGCCGAGCATCCGAACAGCACCGGCTCCCTCGGCATCGCCATCAGCGAGGCCGTGGAGGACGCGGTCATGCGCGAGGATACCCACTATTCGCTGGGCTCGGTTCTCAACCACGTCATGCTGCACCAGACCGTCATCGGCCTGGAGTCGATCAAGCAGATGGAGATGGCCGGCGAGGAGCCGGACGTCATCATCGGCTGCGCCGGCGGGGGGTCGAACTTCGCTGGGCTCACGTTCCCGTGGCTGGGCATGACCTTCCGCGGCGGCCGCAAGTACCGTGTCATCGCGGTCGAGCCGGAAGCCGCGCCGAGCATGACCCGGGGCCGCTACGCCTACGACTACGGCGACACGGCCAAGATGGCGCCGGTCGTCAAGATGTACACCCTCGGCCACGACTTCATCCCGGAGCCGATCCACGCCGGCGGGCTGCGCTATCACGGCATGTCGCCGCAGGTCAGCCTGCTCAAGCACGAAGGCTTCATCGAGGCCCGCAGCGTCCATCAGCGCCCCTGTTTCGAGGCGGGCATCCAGTTTGCCCGGACGGAAGGCCTGATCCCGGCGCCCGAGTCCACGCACGCTATCCGCGCCGCGATCGACGAGGCCCTGGTGGCCAAGGAGACCGGCGAGAAGAAGGTCATTCTCTTCAACCTGTCGGGCCACGGCNNCGAGGACTACGAGTACCCGGCCGAAGCGGTCAAGCTCGCTCTCGAGGGCGTCGAGGCATAGCTGACACGCAAGCACAAAAGAGCCGCGCACGGTGCGCGGCTCTTTTGATTCCGGTCCGAAGACCCAAAAGGGGCGCCGACCGCTGGAGGAGTGGAGGCGATCGGCTCAAAGGGGCGCAAGAATGAGGTTAGGAGCGGGTCGCCCCGGGGGGAGCGAAGCGACCCGCCGATACGGCCACTTGCCCGAGTGGCCGGGTACCGCCGTTGCCGGCGACGTGAGCATTGTTCGCCTCGGTCGCCATCCTGGTCATCGTCAATCCAGCGTATTTGCCCTGGCGCGTTCGGAGTCATCGATATCACGCACCGTCTCGCTCCCGTATTGGGCGTGGATGTCGTAGGATCGATCGATGCCACGACTCGCATGCATGAAATGTGGACGCACGTTGTGGGCCACCGTCCCGGCGGCCCAGCTTTTCGCCGAGGAACGTCGCTGCCCCAGGTGCGGAGCGGCGCTGAATGACGATAGGCGGCTGGCGAACCGCCGTAGTGATCTCAGCCGCCAGTCGGACGAGTTCGGCGTGGGTGACGAACCGCATGGCGAAGATCGAAGGAAGAGTCAGCGCCGCAAGCTGACTGGATAGGTGGATCGCGGCAACTGACGTTGGCGGCGCAGCCGAATCAGCCTGCGGAATCGCGTGACTGGAGCGCGCGCGCAGGCGTCGGACAGATCCTAGAAGAGGCTGTCGTCCGACTTGGGGGGCTCGACCAGGCGATGGCGGAGCGCGAACGCAACTGCCTCGAGCTTCGAATGCACCCGTAGTTTGCCCATGATGTTCTGCACGTGGGTCCGGAGGGTATTCGGGGCGATGTACAGCCGCTCGCAGATCTCCGGCGTGGCGAGGCCTTCCGTCAGGGCCTTGAGCACTTCGAGTTCGCGCGGCGTGAGCGGCTCNNATCCCCACGATGACCGAGCGCGGCAGGAGAGTTTCGCCGGCGTAGGCTGCGCGAACCGCGTTGACCACTTCGTCGATCGCCCGGTCCTTGGTCAGGTATCCGTCCGCGCCCGCCTGGATGGATTCGAGCACAGTCTCGTCGTCGGTTAGAGCGGTCAGCATGACTACGCGTGCCGCCGGCCAGCGGGCCTTGATGGCGCGCGTGGCTTCGGCGCCGGTACCATCTGGAAGGCGGTAGTCCATCAGGACCACGTCCAGGCGCTCGCGCGCCATGGCCTTGGCCTCGGCGACGCTGCCGGCGACCCCCGCCACGATGATGTCCGGCTCGCGGCCGAGCATCTGGGAAAGTGCTCCCGTCAGGAGCTGATGGTCGTCGACGAGGAGGACTCGGATGGGCCGGGTCTCACCGTACGATTCCGTCATCTTCTTGGTCGCCCTCGTGATGGCCGCAGCGTCAGGAGTTCGGTCGGAGACCTTTGTCCACAGCCGTAACGCATTCTAGCCAGACTTTTGGCGAGCGCGCACTAATCCGTTCGGGTGGGACCGTTCGCGGTGCGCCGGTCCCCGAGCGGGGCGGACCTTCCGGCGGCGGGCAATGGGACCGTTGGGGCGATGGAGACACCGAAGGTTTCACGCCGGCGCGGGCACGTTCCGGCTGAGGGTCGGAACCCCACCGCGGCGGTTGGGCCCGGCCATAATGTCGGGGTGAGAGTATCCATTGTCGGTTTCGGCCTGATCGGCGGCTCGATTGCCCGGGCTCTGCACGAGCGCGCCGCCGTCGCACAGTGGCACGTCACGGCGTGGAGCCGGAACCCGGTGCCGATTCGCAAGGCGATGGCGGACGGTGTAGTCGACGTCGTCGCCGAGACGCTCGAGGATTCACTGCGCGGTGCGGACCTCATCATCCTGGCGGCGCCGCCGCTGACGTGCCTGAGACTCGTCGACGAAATAGGCGGACCGCTGCGCGGCGCCCTCTCCGAGGACTCCACGGTCACGGACGTTGTCAGCGCGAAGGCGCGCATCGTCGAGCGAGCGGACGCGGTCAAGCTGCCCTTCATCGGTGGCCATCCGATGGCGGGCAGAGAGCTGAGCGGCTACGCCGCGGCCCTCCCGGATCTCTTCGTCGGCCGGCCGTGGGTCACCGTGCTGGGCCAGTACGCCCGGCTCTGCGACGGCGAGCGGATCGGGGAGCTGATCGAGGCCTGCGGCGCTCTCCAGATACCCATGCGCGCCGCTGCGCACGACAGCGCTGTTGCCGCGATCAGCCACATGCCTTTGGTGATCTCGGCGGCGATGGTAGAGGCGGTTGCGGGCGGGCCCGGCGAGTCCGAACGCGCCGACTGGCACGCTGCCGAAGCGCTTGCCGCCACCGGCTGGGCCGGCATGACGCGCCTCGCCCGGGGCGAGCCCGGGATGGGCGCCGGCATCGCGGCCACCAACGCCGCCGCGCTGGCGGGCCGACTGCGCGACGTTCGCGCCGTCCTCGACTCATGGCTGGCAGAACTCGAGCGCGAAGGCGGCCCCGACGCAGACAGCTTGTTGGCCCGCTTTACCGTCGCCCGCGATCGACTCGCGGAGCCCGATCGCCGATGAGCGGTGATGGGGAGCTGGTCTACGCGGTCCCGCGAGACCTCCTGTTCGGCGACGTGGCGCCGTGGCTGGGCGTCAAGCGCGACGGCGTGGACGGCGTCCTGGCGCGAGCCCGTGAAATCGGCGACTACGTGCTCAGAGCCACTGCCGAGACGGACCGCTCGCTCAAGCAGATCATCCCGTACCTGCTGCTGCGCGACGGCGACAGCATCTTTCTGATGAAGCGGACCCGGGCCGGCGGCGACGCCCGGCTCCACGACCACTACACGATCGGCGTCGGCGGCCACATGAACCCGGGGGATGGCGATATTCTCGGCGGCTTGGCCCGGGAGTGGCGCGAGGAGATAGAGGCCGACTTCCTGCCCGAGTTCGAGTTCGTGGGCCTTCTCAACGACGACACGGTCGACGTGGGCGTCCATCACCTGGGTGTCGTCTATCTGGCCGACGCATCGGGACGGCCAGTGACCGTACGAGAGACGCACAAGCTGACCGGTTCATTCGAGCCGATGGAAGCGGCCATGGCTGTCTACGACCGAATGGAGACCTGGAGCCAGCTCGTCCTCGACGCCATCGGCGATGAGACCGCCTCCCGCCCGGAGATCCGGCCCGCGAACCCGGGCGAATTGCCGTGAACCGATCGGTCGACTCCCGAGTCACACCCGTGAGCGACCCACTCGGGCCGTCCAATGAGCGTGGCATGTTCGCGAAAGAATCTTTCCTGACTGTCGAGCCCGTTCGGGGCAAAGTCCATCCTGCGGTGGCAGTGGACCACACCACATTCGACACCGCCTTCGTGGCCGCCCTCGAAGGC
>PMJT01000124.1:0-3722 GCA_003158495.1 Chloroflexota bacterium
CGGTGGACGCGAGGTTACCCTGGCACCCGGCGAAGCGGGAATCGTTGTGCTCACGGCCTGGACCGAGTGGGACCTGCTGCTTGCGGCTACCGGTGGTCGGCTCGAGCGAACGCTGATCGACACCGAGATCTCCGACCTTGAACGCCCCGCCCGGGCCGACCACTTCGAACTGCTCGAGCTCATGCCTGCCGGAACCGGCACCGGGTGACGTGCAGGGCGACTCCTGTATGCGTCCCGCGCCGCGTCGTGGAGCGGTCGTGGAACAGATAAGCTGATCCGCGACCAGTTCCCGATGAGGAAGCCCTGGATGGCCGAGTTCTCGAACGAACCCGAGATCAATGAACGGGTGACGCTCGAGACTGCCGTTGGGGCGTCGACGGTCGTTCACAAGGCCACGATCGCCAACATAACGCCCTCCGAAGTGTGGGTCGCGGTCGGCGGCAACGCCGCGGCATTTCTCATTGAGGGGGCGGCGGTGCGAGTCATCCTCACGCGGCCGCTTGCCGGCGGGATCACGGCGGAGACTTCAGTCGAGCGCATCGTCGGCGGTTCGGGCAGGATGATCGCGCTCAAGCGGCCCGAGACCTGGGTCTCTGGTTCGCGGCGGGGGAACGGGCGCGTCGGACTGGCGATTCCAGCCTACCTGCATATCTCCGAAGATTCGGTCGTATCGGCTCGGACGACGAACCTCAGCGTTGGCGGCTTCCACTGCGTCACCGACCTGTCGATCTCGGTGGGCCACCAGATGCCGGTCTCGCTCATGTTCACCCCGACCGAGTCCTTCGACTGCCTGGCCCAGGTTGTCCGCCTCTCCGACGACCCGGACGATCCCTGGCACCGCCAGCTCATCGTCGCGTTCCGGTTCCTCAACCTCTCGGCCGACGACGAAGTTCGCGTCGCCGAAGCTCTGGCCGCCCTCGCCGGCGAGACCGATGCCGGCGAGGTTCCCGCCGCATGGCAAAGCGCAAGGGGCCACGGTAGTCTCGCCGGGTAGCCGGTCCGGCGGCGAGCGGGAGTAGGCCAGTCGGTAGAGCGTCGGCCTTCCAGGTCAGAATCTCGGAAGCGCGGTGCTCTCTTCGTGAAATCCCCTCACGAATCGGCCTGGTAGGGCATCGTAGGTGGGAATGAGGTCCACAGCCTCGGGCAGTGGAACGCCATCGGAGCCGCGCCGAAGCACCCGACCCTGACGGCGTAGCGTTGCACCATGAGCCGAGAAGTCGAGGATCTGAACCGGCGTCTGCTGCGCGCACGCGACGCCATGGACCGTGCCTACGCCGAGCCGCTCGATATCCGGGCCGTGGCCGCGGTGGCCTATATCTCCGAGGCGCACTTCATCCGCACATTCCGCGTCGTCTTCGGGGAGACGCCGCACCGTTACCTGCAGCGGCGCCGAGTGGAGCGCTCGATGTTCCTGCTGCGCGAGACCGATCGCAGCGTCACCGACATCTGCCTCGACGTCGGGTTCAACAGCTTGGGGACGTTCAGTCGCACGTTTCGGGAGATCGTCGGCGAGGCGCCGTCGGAACACCGGCTTCGGAATGGGCCGATGCTCGCGCCCAACTGCTACCAGATGGCGGCGACTCGGCCGTCGGTGGCGGCCACTCGGCCGTTGGTGGCCGAGGCTGCGCCGGCGACTAAATCGAGCAGTTTCGGAGAAGCCACCGCGGCGGCCGCTCCCTAGCATCAGGTGAGTTCCCAGCCGCAGTTCGAAGAGGAGACAAGCGATGATCAAGCTCAATGTCACCTCGGTCATGGTCCTCGACCAGGACGAGGCTCTCGACTTCTACGTCAACAAGCTCGGGCTGGAAAAGGCCCAGGACATCCACCAGGGTCCCTTCCGCTGGCTGACGGTCCGCGTCCCCGGCAACCCCGAGATCGAGATCTTCCTGCAGGAACCGGGCCCGCCGGTCCAGGACGAAGCGACCGCCGCCCAACTCCGTGAGCTGATCGCCAAGGGCGCGATGGGCGGTCTCGTCTTCCAGACGGACGACGCCCGGGGTCTGTACGAGACGCTCAAAGCGCGCGGAGTCACCGACTTTACCCAGGAGCCCGTCGCGCACGCCTACGGAACCGACATGGGCATCCGCGACCCGTTCGGCAACGCCATCCGAATCCTCCAGCCGGCGAAGTTCGCTCAGGCCGCGACGGCTTGACCGGTCCGGCGCTTTAAGCCCCCCGGGATGTTGTTGACGGAGTGAAAGCGCTCGAGGACGTCTGGTTCGCAGAGCCCGGACTGCCGAGGTCATGTAGAGCGCAAATGAGAGGACACCAGCAATGACAGACACCTACAAGTCCGCAACGAGCACCATCGCGATCGACAAGGCGGCCGAGGGATTCACCAACGAAGAAAAGGCCGCCATGAAGGAGCGCGCCAAAGAACTGAAGTCGGCGCCGCGCCGCGGCGCCGGCACGGACAAACCGGACGGGGAAAGCGACGTGCTCGCGAAGATCGCCGAGATGGCAGAACCGGATCGTGCCATGGCCGAGAGGCTCCACGCGATCATCAAGGCCAGCGCCCCGGACATCTCGCCGAGACTCTGGTACGGGATGCCCGCGTATGCCAGGGACGGCAACGTCCTTTGCTTCTTTCAGGACGCGCGGAAGTTCAAGACGAGGTACGCGACGCTCGGCTTCAGCGACAAGGCGAACCTCGACGAAGGCGACATGTGGCCGACCACCTACGCCCTGACGCAGTTGACCGCCGCCGACGAGGCAAGGATCGGCGCACTCGTGAAGAAGGCGACCGCCTGAGGACTGCACTCCTACTAAACCTCGCACCAATTGGGGCAGACGAACATGAAAACAATGACATGCAAACAGATGGGCGGACCATGTGACGCCCAATTCCACGGCAATACGGCTGATGAGGTCATAAAGGCGCAAGACAGCCACCTGAAAGAAATGGTCGCAACGGGTGATGAAACGCATAAGAGCGCTCGGAAGAGCATGCAGGACAGGTGGAGACATCCCGTATCAGGCATGAAGTGGTACATGAATACCAAGAAGGCCTTTGCTGCTCTTCCCGAAGCCTGATCCGCTCACCAAGGGGCCGCTGCCCACTCGGGCATCGCCGTCGCGGACGCCCTCGACTCCTACCTGGTCAAGGGCGGGTTCCTGAAGGTCGCGGACAAACATGAACCGCAGCCGCCCACAGGAGTCACCGACCGTAGCGACCTGAATGTGCCCGATGCGTTCTCATGCCGGATACGGACCCGTCGTTGGTTGACTACCCATTTTGCGGGTCTGCGAAATCGAGCCGTCGAAACCTCGCGCGCGGCCTCGGCTGGCGAGGCGGCGACCCGGCCCAACCCGAGCGCGGTCGCGCGATCGGCGGTCCGGTCCCAGAGCGTCAGCTCGGCGCCCGCGCCGGCCAGCCGTCGGGCGAGCGCGGAACCCATCCTGCCCGTGCCGAGCACGGCAATCCGGTGGGCCATCTCCGATTCCTCCTAAGCGTTACTGGACCGGGCCCAGAGGTTGATCCCGCCATCCACCGCGAACCGGTCGATCTCTGCCAGCTCATCCGGTGTGAACGCGAGCCGGTCGAGCGCTGCGAGGTTGTCGTCGAGCTGTTCGACCGAGCTCGCTCCGATCAGCGCCGAGACGACGCGCGGGTCGCGCAGCGTCCACGCGATCGCCATCTGGGCGAGGGTCTGGCCGCGTCTCCGCGCGATCTCGCGCAGAGCGCGGGCGTTGGCGAGGTTGGCCGCCGAAAGGAGCTCCGG
>PMJT01000124.1:3757-6802 GCA_003158495.1 Chloroflexota bacterium
GTACAGCGCCTTGCCCTGGCGCACGGCCGCATCGAGCGCTCCCATCGTCTCGTCGAGCGGTGTGTCCGGGTCGAACCGGTGCGAGTAGAAGATGTCGACGTAGTCAAGGCCGAGCCGCCTGAGACTCTGCTCGAGGCTGGCCAGCAGGTATTTGCGCGACCCGCCGTCGCCGTACGGCCCAGGCCACATGTCGTAGCCGGCCTTGGTAGAGATGATCAACTCGTCGCGGTAGGGGTGCAGGTCGGAGGCCAGGATGCGTCCGAAGTTAGTCTCGGCGGACCCGTAGGGGGGACCGTAATTGTTGGCAAGATCGAAATGGGTCACGCCGCGGTCGAAGGCGTGCCTGACGATGGCACGCTGTATCTCGAGCGCTCGATCGTCACCAAAGTTCTGCCAGAGCCCAAGCGAGATCGCCGGGAGCCTGAGGCCGCTGGTACCCACGCGCCGATAGGGCATCCTGTCATATCGATCCGGGGCAGCCATCTGCGTCGAGGTATCCTGGCCTGGCGTCGGTCTCATGGCCTCCTCCAGTTGGGGCCACCGGCGGACGCGAGATCGGGTCTGGTCCGGCGTCGATCCGTCGGTACTCCGAGTGGCCGTTGGCCAAACAAATCCTTCGTCTCCAGCGGATCATGACTAACCGGTCGAGTCCCACGACGTGGTGTCACATGGGACGCAACGCATCGCTCGCGTCCGCGTCTGACCAGTTCGCCATCCAGCGCGCTGGGCACCTCCTCGGGAGGTTCCGGGCCGCCTGCCTCAGCAGAGGGGCGCCTTCCGAGAGCTGTTCAAGCCGGTCTCACCGTCTTGACTGGGGCCGACTTTGTCATCGCTCAGGGGGCATCGGTCCCGGACACCCTCGCCAAAGGTGAGGGCAGGTCACCTTCCTACGCAACTTCCTTCAATCGCAGTCGCACCGTCCAGGCGCGCAACGCCTCAATGAGCTCGACCAGTGACGCTCGGAGCTCGGCGTCCGTCAAGTTGCCGCCCTCATCGAAATGCGACGCAGCGGCGCCGATGAGCAGTTCCGGCTGCGGCATGACACAGGCTCCCGTGAAGACGAATGCCTCACGGAGCTGCGCCTGAGCGCGAGCCGTCGAGCCAGTTCCCGTGCTTGCGCCGGTCACGGCAACGGGCTTGTCGCGGAGCGGGCTCGTCGCGCGTGGCCTCGATGCCCAGTCGAGGGCGTTCTTGAGAACCCCCGGAATACCGTGGTTGTACTCGGGCGTCGCGACGAGCAGCGCATCCGCGCCCAAGATGGCCCGCTTCAGGGCGACGACGGAAGCAGGCTCCCCAGCATCCTCGACATCCTGGTTGTAGAGCGGGACATCGGTCAGATTGAATACCTCGACCCGTATTCCTGGCGGGGCGGACTCAGCTGCGGCGCGGATAACGCCCCGATTGAATGAACCGCGTCGGAGGCTGCCGGCGAAACCAACGACTTTGATCTGATCCATGACTCTTCACGTCCTTTCGAACCGTTTGGCCCGCTCATCGCCAGCCAAGCTCCGGCGCCACGAACTTCAGAATGCTCTCGATGGCATGGGTGTTGTACTCGACGCCGAGCTGGTTCGGTACGGTGAGCAGGAGCGTGTCCGCAGCTTGGATCGCCGTGTCTCCGGCCAGCTCCTTCACGAGGACGTCCGGCTCCGCGGCGTACGACCGCCCGAAGATCGCCCTGGTCTGCGCGTCGAGGTAGCCGACCTGATCTGACGCCTGATTGCCGCGCCCGAAGTACGCTCGGTCGCGGTCGTCGACCAGGGCGAAGATGCTGCGACTGACCGACACCCGCGGCTCGCGCTCGTGCCCGGCGGCGGTCCACGCCTCACGGTACCGTCGGATCTGCTCTGCCTGGAGTTCGTGGAACGGCATGCCGGCGTCCTCGGTCAGCAGCGTCGACGACATCAGGTTCATGCCCTGCTGCCCCGCCCATTCGGCCGTCGTGCGGGATCCCGCCCCCCACCAGATCCGGTCGCGTAGCCCTGGTGAATGTGGTTCCGGGCGAAGCAACCCAGGCGGATTCGGGAACATCGGGGAAAGGTTAGGTTTGGCGAAGCCGGCGCCGGTCAGCGCCTCGAGGAAGACCTGAGCGTGATCGCGGGCCATGTCGGCGTCGGTTTCGCCCTCCGGCGGCGCGTAGCCGAAGTACCGGAAGCCGTCGATGACCTGCTCGGGCGAGCCACGGCTGATTCCCAGTTGAAGGCGACCGCCGGCGATGAGGTCGGCGGCCCCCGCGTCCTCGATCATGTACAGCGGGTTCTCGTAGCGCATGTCGATGACTGCCGTCCCGATCTCGATGCGCTTGGTTCGGGCGCCGATCGCTGCCAGGAGCGGGAACGGTGACGCCAGCTGCTGGGCGAAGTGGTGGACCCGGAAGTAGGCGCCGTCTCCTCCGATCTCCTCGACCGCCTCGGCGAGTTCGATCGACTGGATCAGCGCGTCCGCCCCGGTTCGCACCTGCGAGTGCGGGGACGGCGACCAATGTCCGAACGAGAGGAACCCGATCTTCTTCATCCAGGAATTCTACGGACGACGGTCGTCACCCTATCCTGGGCCTAAGTACTCGTGCCACGCAACGGCACCCGTCGAGGGCAGCGGGCAGGACGACGCTATTCAGGAAGGGTCGAGCGCGGCCAGAGTCCGCCAACCGGATGCTCTCGGTTCAGATGATCAACGCTCGCCTGCCTCTTCCGACACGTGACCTGACCGCGCGGATGAAGACGAGCCGCGCCGAGAATGGATGACGACCTCGTCTGACGGGCAAGTTCATCGGAGCGTTGATGCCAGGAGATGGTCGATGCGATCCTGAGATCGGGCCCGCCAGAGCCAGTGGTCCTCGGTCTTTTGAATGCATGGGAGTCGTGACATGGCTGACACCGACATCTTCGAGCACGTGAACGCCCTCTCGAGCGAAGAAGAACTGCTGTACGAGAGGGCCGGTGACGGGACCGGCCTGTCCGACGGCGAGCGCGATCGGTTGCAGGCCATCAAGGTCGAGCTTGACCGATGCTACGACCTGCTCCACCAGCGGCAGGGTCGTCGAGA
>PMJT01000216.1 GCA_003158495.1 Chloroflexota bacterium
AGCGCAGTTGAGGGTGTACTCCAAAGCGGTCTCACCTACCTCACGACCGCCTGCGTCGATCAGGGCGTAGCGCAGGGTGTAGATCGGGCAGGGATCGAGCGAGACCGGGAGATCCACGTGATTCTGGAGCGCCACAGTGAAGTGCATCACCTGGCCGACGGTCGCCTGGGCCGGGAACTCGGCCTGGGTGAACAGCCAGCTCGGCGGGAGGATCTTCGGCTGAGGCGATTGCTCACTCAGGAACGGCCAGTCCAGCACGACATTGCCGCCGGCCGAGCATCCCGACGCGGGCAGTGCTGGGATTGTCAGCATGACCGGCGCCTGACCTTCGAGCGTGACCCGGAGCGCCGCGGCAGGGCTTGCGAGGCCGCAAGAGCCGGACACTCGGACTTCTTCGTATCCATAGCCTGGGATGAACTGCGGCCCAAGCGGACCATCAGTTGGCGCAGCGTTGGGTGGCGCCATCTGCGGCTGCAGCAGCGCCGGCCCAAGCGGTCCGTCACCCTGCATGCCCGTGGAGATGACCGTGCCTCCTGAGTCGGCTAGCTCAATCTTTGCGAGTCCGCGCAGCAGGCACACTCGTGCGCCGGTCGTTCGCGCGACGACCCAGCCGACCGAACCCAGGACATCCTGCGTACCCCAGCCCTCGAAGTCGAGCCGTACCTGCGAGAGATCGCACGGACCGTAGACCGACTCCAGATCGACCGAGGGGCTCGGCGCGATCTGAGGTCCGGTGTAGGGCGAGTCAAGCCACGGAATCGGCGTACCCATGAGTGGTGGCAAAGTCGGGTGGCACGCAGCCTCGAGTCCTGCGGCCTTCTCGGCGGGCCAATCGCTCGGCGCGGGTCCGCACGGAGCGAGGATCGTGGCGGCCGCGGCACTTGCCGAAGACGAGTCCTGGCGTGGCAAGGACGTCGGCGCTCCCGAGCCCACACAGGCTACGGGCAGTAGCGCCGTCAGCAGCAGCACGACACAGGCGAGTGCAGTTCGTCGCACTTTTCTTCCCCTCCACTGCTGACACCTGGGTGTCGAGTCCGGCCGTTCTCCTCACCGCGACTCCTCTCAGGCTAGCACGGGATCGACGCGAGATCTGGATTCCGCCGAGGAGAGAGATCGGAACGACGCACGCCTCGGCTTCAGGAGGGGCCGGCATCGGCTTGCCGCCCCGGCGGCTTTCGGACACCCAGTTCCGGACTCATGAAACAGCGGGGATGAGGCGGGAGCGTTCGGGACGCTCGCTGGTCGCTAGCCCGCTCCCAGGCCGAACAGATGACCGATACCCCAGGTGAGCAGCATCGCAATCGAGCCACCGACGAGGTTGCGCAGGATCGGCCGGGTCTTCGGCGAGCCCGAGATCACGGCGCTGATCGTGCCCGTGAGCAGGAGTCCTACCAGACCCACAGCCACCGTGATCGGGATTCGAAGCTCCCTGGAGCACAGGAACATGGCGGTCAGGGGCAGCAGGAAACCAGCGGTGAACGACAGGGCAGAAGCGACCGCCGCATGCCACGGAGTGGTGAGCTCGCTCTGATGAACGCCGTACTCGGCACGCAGGTGAGCCCCAAGCGGATTGTGTGCAGTCAGCTCCTTCACTACCGCCCGCGCAGTCCCCTCGGACAGGCCTTGGCGACGGTAGACCTCTACGAGTTCCTCAAACTCCTCGCGCGGGTGATTGCTGAGATCGTGGCGCTCGCGAGCTATCAGGGCTTCCTCGGTGTCGCGTTGGCTCGAGACTGACACGTATTCGCCCATCGCCATCGCCGAGGCGCCTGCCAGCAGGCCGGCGACGCCTGCGAGCATGATCTCGGCCAGGTTCGCCGGGTTGGCCACTGCGACGCCGATGGTGATCCCGGCTCCGGATACCACGCCGTCGTTGGCGCCCAGCACACTGGCCCGCAGCCAGTTCAGCTTGGCTCCCAGTCCGCCGAAGCCGACGATCTCTCCGGCCTCCTCCGTGCCGTATGCCGACCCAGTCTGTCCGTCCGTTGTGCAAGCGTCCTCGTCGCGCATGGGTGCGTATCGTCAGGCTCAGCCGGCTCGCAGTCAAACGCGGCCATTCCCAGGGATTCTGGCGCCAGGCCCCTGCTGGATTGGGCCGTCGCTCCTTCCGCGGCGCTCGCGGTCGCCGAGGGTCCGGGCCCGCGGATGAGCCACCAATCCGGCTCTCGACATGGGCCGTGTTTCCCGACACCGGCGCGAGCGTCGGCGAAGAGCCCACAGTCTGATTGCAGGCCGGCAGCTGATCCGCGGCGATCTCGAAAGCCGACCAGCGGCACCACCCTTGACGGCAACCCGACCTGGCTTGACTCTTCGAACGGTACATCCCACCCGATCGAGTTGCCGTGTTCCAGTCACTGTTCGTGGTCCTATTAGCCGGCCTCGTCGGGCCGCTCGTCGCGGCCGGTCCTCGACCGATAGTTCCGGCGGTCGTCGGAGAGCTTGCGGCCGGCGTGATTCTTGGGCGGACCGGGTTGGGCGTCATCGACCCCACAACCCCGACAAACGGGTTCCTGTACGCACTCGGGTTCGCCATGCTGATGCTCGTCGCGGGATCGCACGTCCGGTTGGACGGCCAGATCGCTTTGGGCGTGCGGTCTGCCGCGATCGCCTTCCTGGTTGTGTTGGCCGCCGCCATTCCTGTCGGAATGGTCGTTGCAGTACTGCTGGCACCGTCGGCGCCGGCCGTCCTCTTTCCGGTTCTCCTTGCCGGCAGCTCCGCCGCCGTCGCATTTCCGATACTGGAGGAACGGGGTCTGCTCGGGCCTTCGGTTGGTCTTCTGCTGGTTTGGATCCCGCTCGCGGATGCCGTGACTGTTCTTCTTATGCCGCTCACCTTGATCGGCGCCGAGAAGATTCCGGGCGCTCTCGGCGGCGACGCTGCGATCGTCGCGATCACGCTCGGAGCACTAGTGGTCGGCGAGCGGATCAAGCTGGTCCCCGCCGCCCTGACGTTGCGAGATCGATCGCGGTCGCGAGGCTGGGCCCTGCAACTGCGGCTGACCTTGCTGATACTCGTTGCGCTGACGCTCGTGGCAACGCAAACAGGCGGCTCGACGTTGCTCGCCGGATTTGGCGCGGGTCTCGTGTTGTCGCGGCTTCGCACGCCGGAGCGCCTCGATCTGCAGCTGTCCGGCGTCGCCGAAGGCTTCTTCGTTCCGGCCTTCTTCGTGTTGCTCGGCGCGGAGTTGGACTTCAGGGCATTGGCCGACGATCCTCGCGCGATCGTGCTCGCCGTTGCGCTGGGAGTGGCCGCCATCGCGATCCACGTCGGGGCGGCCCTGCTGGCGGCGCCCACGCCGCGGGCGGCGTTCGGCCTTGCCGCGTCGGCTCAGCTCGGGCTCCCGGCCGCGGCTGCATCTCTTGGTTTGTCGACCGGTCACCTATCGGCCGCGCTTGCCGCGGCAGTGGTAGCGGCCGGCTGCATCACCGTTCTTCCGGCTTCCCTGGGCACGCGGCGGCTCGCGGATAGCCTTCTCGCGGAGACAAGCTCGGCCAAAGCCGCCGCTCCGCCATTCACTCCGGAGGTCTCGACATGACCAAGTCCGACCGCATCGCGGCGATCGATATCGGCAGCGACACGATCCACCTGCTGATCGGGTCCGTCGCCAGTTCCGACGACGGCCCGGTCGTGACTCGCATCGAGCAGGAGGGCGAGCTGCTGCTGCTTGGAGGTCGGGTGGCGGT
>PMJT01000045.1 GCA_003158495.1 Chloroflexota bacterium
GCCCGGCCCAGCAGTGGTTAGCGTGAGCGACGCCCTCGCACGAAGTGCAGGGTTCGTTCTGAAGGCGGGCGGCTCGGCGCAGCAGAGCCTCGTTCGCGATGGCCTGACATTCAAGTGCCCCCGCCGAGAACTCAGGCACTGCTGGTGCCCGTCAGGTACCCGGGGATGACCACGACCGGAGTGTCTTCATGTAGTTGGCCCTCTCGAAGGCGGATGGGTCCACTGCAGTCGCCTGGCTCGCGCTGCCTCGAAGTTGGGCGACCGACTCGTACGCGCACTCGACCATCCAGGCACGCAGCTCGGTTTCGACGGTGCGGACGTGTTCGGGGCCATTGCGCAGCAGCGCCGAAGTCATCATTGCTACGTCCGCGCCTACGAGCAGTTCTTTGGCGACGTCCGTGCCAGTGTGAACACCGGAGCTGGCCGCCAGAGATACGGCCGAGCCGAGCTGTGGTCGAAGGATTGCGATCCAGCGCAGCGGGAGTCGCAGGTCCGCCGAATGGCTCAGCTCCACCTTCGAAACCACTTCCAGGCTCTCGAGATCGAGGTCGGGCTGGTAGAAACGGTTGAACAGGACCAGGCCGTCCGCGCCGCGCTCGACCACACCGCGGGCGAAATTGGCGAAGGCCGAGTAGTACGGGCTGAGCTTGACGGCGAGCGGAATGGTGATCGCGGCCCTTACGGCGGCTATCAGGTCCAGGTCCGCGGCGTCCATCTGGGAGGCATTCTTGATCGGGTCCGCGGCGACGCGATAGAGATTGAGTTCGAGCGCGTCTGCACCGGCGTCCTGCATGAGCCTGGCGTAGCGGACCCATCCACCGCTGGTGGTGGCGTTGAGGCTTGCGATTACCGGCACGGTGGATTGCGCCTTGATCTCGGCGAGTCGAGCCAGGTAGCGTTCGCCGACGTTGGGGATAACATCGATCGTCGGGAAGTACTCGAGGGCTTCGGCAAATTGCCCGGCGCCCGTCTCAAGCGAGCTATTGAGGCCTATCTCCTCGTTGACGATCTCTTCCTCGAAGAGCGAAGGCAGGACGATGGCGCCCACGCCCGCCTCCTCGAGCCGGCGAGCCGCCTCCGGATCGCCGGTCAAGGGAGACGCCGAGGCTACGATCGGCGATCGCAGCTCGAGGCCGAGATATCGGGTGCGAATGTCGACGCTCACGCCTGATCCTCCCGGTTGGTGCGCGGGGCTGTCATCTCACTGGCCGCATCGAGTTCCGCTTCCTCGATATGCGGGACGCTCCGGTGAATGCCCGCCAGCTGCTCGTAGAAGCGCCTGCGTTCGTCCACGTCGGCCTGGGCGAGCAACGCAAGTTCGGCCGCGCGGTCAGGGTTCGTGCGCTGGAGTATCGCGAAGCGCGTCTCCGTAGCCACGAAGTCTTTGACCGGCATCGACGGCGCGGTCGAGTCCAGCTTGAAGGGCTGTCCGGCTTCGCTCTCGCTCGGCTGGTACCGGTAGAGCGGCCAGTATCCGCTCTTCACGGCGTCCTTCTGGTGGGACATGGACTTGGTCATGTCGATTCCATGGGCGATGCATGTCGCGTAGGCGATGACGAGCGACGGCCCCGGCCAGGCCTCCGCTTCCAGCAGCGCCTTGGTTGCGTGCGCGTCGTTGGCCCCGATCGAGACCTGGGCGACGTATACATTGCCGTAGGATCGGGCGATGGCGCCGAGATCCTTCTTTCCGGTGCCCTTGCCGGCTGCCGCGAACTTCGCCACCGCTCCTCGCGGCGTGGACTTGGATGCCTGACCACCGGTGTTCGAGTAAACCTCGGTGTCGAGAACGAGGATGTTGACGTTTCGTCCGGAGCTGAGCACCTGGTCGAGGCCGCCGAACCCGATGTCGTAGGCCCAGCCGNNCCAGCCGTCACCACCGACGATCCAGACTCCCTTGCGGACCAGATCTCCGGCCACTCCGAGCAGGTGCTGGGCGGGCATGCGGCTGTCGCCGTCGACGCTCGCGAGCTTCTCGCGCAATCGCGCCACCCTGGCGCGCTGGCGCTCGATCTCCGGTTCGGTGTTCTGCGGGCTGTCGAGCAGGCCCCTGACGAGCTCCTCGCCGATTTCGGGGGCGAGGCGCTCCAGCAGCTGCCGGGCGTGGTCGTGTTGGGCGTCCAGCCCGAGGCGCATGCCCAGGCCGAACTCGGCGTTGTCTTCGAACAGCGAGTTGTTCCAGGCCGGCCCTCGGCCGGCGGCGTTCATCGTCCACGGCGTTGTCGGGAGGTTGGCGCCGTAGATCGAGGTACAGCCGGTGGCGTTGGCCACGATCATCCGGTCGCCAAAGAGCTGGCTGACGAGCCGCAGGTACGGTGTCTCGCCGCAGCCGGAGCAGGCACCGGAGAACTCGAATAGCGGCTCCAGGACCTGGGATCCCTTGACGGTGTCGTGCGGAATCAGGCTCCGGTCCAGCTGCGGGATCGAGAGGAAGAAGTCCCAGCTCCGACGCTCGACCTCGACGTGGTCCTCGACCGGCTCCATGTTGATCGCTTTGTGGCTCGAATCAGTCTTGCTCTTGGCGGGGCAGACGTCGACGCATACGCCGCAGCCGGTGCAGTCGTCGGGCGCGACCTGGATGGTGAGCAGGTGGTCGGTCAGTTCCCTCGACTTGAATTCCTTGGTCAGGAAGCCGGCCGGGGCGCTTGCGGCCGCGTCGGATGGGTAGACCTTCATCCGAATCGTGGCATGGGGGCAGACCATGGCGCACTTGCCGCAATCGATGCAGATCGAAGGATCCCAGACCGGGATCGACTGGGCTATGGCCCGCTTCTCGTACTGCGTGGTTCCGGTAGGGAATGTCCCGTCGACCGGGAACGCGCTGACCGGCAGCAGGTCGCCGTCGCCGGCCATCAGCACCGCGGTCACGTTCTTGACGAAGTCGGGAGCGCTGTCCGGCACCGCGAACATGTGGGCCTTGGTGCTGTTGGCCTCTCCCAGCTTGACGTGGCCGAGCCGTCCGATCGACATATCGATGGCCGCGAAGTTTCGGTCGACCACCGCCTGGCCGCGCCTCGCGTAGGTCTTCTCCGTGAACTTCTTTATGCGCGAGATCGCCTCGGCCGGGGGCAGAACCCCGGCGAGATGGAAGAAGCAAGGCTGCATGACGGTGTTGATGCGATTGCCCATGCCGACTTCTTCGGCGACGGCGAAGGCATCGATCACCCACAGGTCGATGGCCTTGTCGATCATCTGCTGCTGGACGTGCCTGGGTAGCTGCTCCCAGACCTCGTCCGGACCGTATGGCGCGTTGAGCAGGAACGTCGCCCCATGCTTGGCGAAGTCGACGATCTTGGTTCTCTCGAGCAGGCCGAACTGGTGGCAGGCGACGAAGTCCGCGCCTTCGACCAGATACGCGGACCGAATGGGCTCGGGACCGAAGCGGAGGTGCGAGACGGTAACCGACCCGGACTTCTTGGAGTCGTACACGAAGTAGCCCTGCGCGAACAGGTCCGTGCCCTCGCCGATGATCTTGACCGAGGACTTGTTGGCACCCACGGTGCCGTCCGAGCCCAGGCCGAAGAACATCGCCTGGACCTCGCCGGCCGGGCGGGCGTGGTGAAATCCGGTATCGATCCGCAGGCTCAAGTGCGTAACGTCGTCGTTGATGCCGACCGTGAAGTGCCTCTTGGGCCGCTCGGCCGACAGCTCGTCGAAGATCGGCTTGATCATCGACGGCGTGACTTCCTTCGACGAGAGGCCGTATCGTCCGCCGATGATTCGCGGCACGGTCTCGAATGGCGGGTTGCCGCTATCCATCAGTTCGGCGACGGCCGCAACCACTTCGAGGTAGAGCGGCTCTCCTACCGCGCCCGGCTCCTTGGTCCGATCGAGAACTGCGATCGCGCGAACCGTGGACGGCAGTGCCGCGATAAGCTCCTCGGTCGGGAACGGCTGGAAGAGCCGAACCTTCACCAACCCGACCTTCTCGCCCGCGGCGGCTAGCGCGTCGACCGTCTCCTCAACCGCCCCGATCGCTGAGCCCATCACGACGACGACACGCTCGGCGTCGGGGGAACCGTGGTAGTCGACCAGTCCGTACTGGCGACCCGTTCGCGCGGCCAACTCGGCCATTACCTCTTTGACGATGCCGGGCAGGGCCAGGTAGTACGGGTTGGCGGCCTCGCGGGCCTGGAAGAAGGCGTCTGGGTTCTGCGCGGTCCCGCGCACCATCGGAGCATCCGGCGTGAGGCCGCGGCTGCGGAAGGCGAGGATGTCTTCGTCGCGAATGAGGGCCCGAAGGTCGTCGTCTTCGAGCAGAACGATCTTGTTGACCTCGTGGGAGGTCCGGAACCCGTCGAAGAAGTGGAGGAACGGGATGCGTGACCGGAGCGTGGCGGCGTGGGAGATCAGGGCGAAGTCGTGCGCCTCCTGGACGGAGCCGGCGGCGAGCATCGCCCAACCCGTTGCGCGGGCGTGCATGACGTCGCTGTGGTCGCCGAAGATGGACAGGGCATGCGTCGCAAGGGTGCGAGCCGCGACGTGGATGACCGCGGGCGTCAGCTCGCCGGCGATCTAGAACATGTTGGGGATCATGAGGAGGAGGCCCTGGGCCGCGGTGAAGGTCG
>PMJT01000139.1 GCA_003158495.1 Chloroflexota bacterium
CTTCGCCCTCATCTTCATCTTCGTGGAGTTGAAGGCGGAGGACCCGATGATCCCACTGGACCTCTTCAAGAACCGGACCTTTGCGGTCTCGGTCGTGGCGACGTTCTTCGCCGTCTTCGGTTTCTCGACGCTGATCATCTTCCTGCCGCTCTGGTTCCAGATCGTGCAGGGCGCCAGCACGACTGCGTCCGGCTATCTGCTCTTCCCGTTCCTCTTCGGGCTGATCTTCAGCTCGATCGCAGCGGGTCTGATCGTCAGCCGGACCGGCCGCTACAAGATGCTGCTGGTCATTGCCATGATCCTCATGGCAATCGGCCTGATGCTGTTCTCGAACCTTCGGGCGGACACGCCGAACCCCGTTCTGTGGTCCTGGATGCTGATCGCGGGTCTCGGCGTCGGCCCCACCATGGCCATCTTCACGCTGATCGTCCAGAACGACGTGGACTTCCACAGGCTCGGCACCGCGACCAGCGACCTCACCCTCTTCCGCCAGATCGGCACCTCTGTCGGGCTGACCGTGGCATTCACGCTCTTCCGCAACAACCTGAACTGGGGTTTGCTCCATGACTCGATCGTGAAGCAGCTGCCGGCCGGTTTGCCAGCCCAGGCCTATCCGCCGGCCACTCCCCCGCCCGGNNATCGCCATCGCCAATTCCGTGTGGATCGGCGTCGGCGCGGCAGTCCTCTCGCTCGTCTCCGTGCTGGTTCTCAAGGAAGTGCCGCTCCGAGCCCACTTCCACGCCGAGCAGGCCGCTCGAGCCGGCCTCCAGGGCGCGCCAGCCAGCCAGGTCGCACCCAGCGGGCCGCCCGCAAGCGCGACCGAGTAGGGTCCGGCTCTCTCTACCAGCAGCACCGTGGCCGCAGGCTCAACCCTGCGGCCACTTCTCTTCGCAGCCGACCGATTGCTTCCAGATTGCCGCCGAACGACGAAATGGCGCATGCTTGGACCCAGGCTCCGCACGAGGTAACGCACATGGCGAGTCTGGGGGCAAGATTGGCCGCTGCCGCCGCGGCGATTGCGATCGTCGCCGGAGCCTGCGGACCGACCCCGGCGGCGACCGCGAGCCCGACCGAAACGGCCAAGGCTGCCATCTCGACCCCGACCCTGCAGCCGAGTAGCGTCCCGACGGCCTCGGCGCCCGCCGCTCCGACGGTCGGGCCAACGACGACGCCCGGCCCTTCCCCGTCCCCATCAGACCGCGGCGGCCTCCCGGACTTCCGCCACGTCTATGTGATCATCATGGAGAACAAGGAGTACGGCAGCATAGTCGGCTCGAGCGCGGCCCCGTACCTCAACTCGCTGATCGCCCGCTACGGCGAAGCTACGAACCTCTACGCCGAGACGCACCCGTCGGAGCCCAACTACATCGCCCTCACTTCGGGCGGGCTGCAGGGCACCAACTCGGACAGCTCGTACAACCTCGCCGCGCCCAATCTCTTTGACCAGATAGAGGCGTCGGGGCGGACCTGGCGCGTCTACGCCCAGGGATACCCGGGCAACTGCTACACGCCGTACATCGCCGCGGCCGTGACAGACGGCCCCGGCGCCCCCGGGGAGTACGTCCGCAAGCACAACCCGGCCATCAGCTACACGTCCATCTCGGGCAAGCCGACCAGCTGCGCGAACATCACGAAACTGGCCGGCTTCGATCCGGGCGCGGCGGACTTCGAGATGATTATTCCGAACCAGATCAACGACATGCACAGCAGCTCCGTTGCTGCCGGCGACGCGTTCCTCAAGGTGTTCGTGCCGCAGATCGTCGACAGCGCCGCCTTCGCGGGCTCGGTGGTTTTCATCACATGGGACGAAGGATCGACGAGCGAGAATGGCGGCGGCCACATAGCCACGCTGGTGCTGAGTCCCGGCATGAAGCCGGGGGCGCGCTACACGGGCGCTGCAACTCACTACTCGATGCTGCGGACGATCGAGCAAGCCTGGGGCCTCACATATCTCGGTGAGGCGAACAAATCGTCGCCGATATTGCTACCCTACTGAAGGGGGCGTTGGAAGCGAATCGGAAATCCCGTTGGGCGGGGGCGCGTGTAGGCGCCGTCACCGGGTCTGTCACCCGAGATGCGACCACCCCGGGCCAACGAACCCGAATAGTCGTGTTGCGCTGGGTAAGAGCGTGTAGCGACGGTACAGTCCGTCCGGGCGGCTGGTCCGCAGGGTGTTACGTGACTCGAAGCGAAGAGCTCGGGGCTCAAACGGCGCAGTTGTGCCTGCCCCGCAAAATCGCCTTTACCGCGGCCGCCTGCGCGCGTGCTCGTAACGTTTTCGCGCTGTGCCGCGGAGCAACGCCAGCAACCACCTACGACGACGCCCTGGCGGCGCTCTGGGACGCGCTGGAACGCGACGACCAGCCCGGGATCGCCTTCATCTTCAGGCCGCTGACGGAGGTCCCTGAGGCGAGCTGCAACGACACACTCAATCCGCAGTGGGTCGCATGGCTGGCCCTGGCGACGTTCGAGTTCCCCTCGCGGCTGGTCTCGACGCGGTTGCCAGAGGTCACCATGACGCAATGCTCGGGGCTGATGCTGACGCTCGCGGGTGACCTCGACAACCGACTCGGCTGGACGGGCGCTCCTCACGATGGCAGGCTGGGTCGGGCCGAGTGGGCAGCCCAGGAGAAATGCCTCTCGATCCTGGCGGCAGCGCCGGAAGACCCGGAGATCCCGGTCGAAGAACTGGTGTCGGCCGGCGCGGAGATCGGCAGCCTCATCATGGAGGCGGCGGCTCCATTGGCCCATGCGACGGGCTGGAAACTGCACAAGCCGCCGGACTGAGCCACACTCAGACCCGACGGTCGGGTCTCGCCACCCACACTTCGCCCGGCAGCGGCAACATCTCGTGGGGCAGAATACGGCGTCGGGAGGCCAGCGGAAGTGGCAGTCAGCGAGCGAGCGGGAAAACCCGCGGAACCTTCGATGCTGGTCGATGTCGACCGGCTGATCGATGCCTACTACGACCTGCACCCGGACCCGAGCATTGCGTCGCAGGCCGTCGCCTTCGGCACTTCCGGCCACCGCGGGTCGTCGCTCAAGACTTCGTTCAACGAAGACCACATCCTGGCCACGACCGAGGCGATCTGCCGCTATCGCAAGGGCCGCGGCATCACCGGGCCGCTCTTCATCGGCAAGGACAGCCACGCCCTCTCCGGGCCGGCGACGCGCTCCGCGCTCGAGGTCCTGGTCGCGAACGGCGTGTCCGTCCTCGTCGATAGCGCCGACGGGCTGACGCCCACGCCGGCCGTGTCGCACGCGATCCTGACGTACAACCGCGGTCGGACCGACGGCCTCGCCGACGGCATCGTTGTGACGCCGTCGCACAACCCGCCCGAAGACGGCGGCTTCAAGTACAACCCGCCCAACGGCGGACCGGCCGACACGGACGTGACGGGCGCGATCCAGGCCGATGCCAACGACCTCCTGCGCGCCCACCTCGCCGGCGTCCGACGCGTCTCCTACGAGCAGGCCATCGTCGCGGCAGGTCGCTACGACTTCACGGCCGTATACGTCGCCGACCTGGCCAACGTCATCGACATGGAGGCGATCCGGGCCTCCGGGCTCAAGCTGGGCGTCGACCCGCTCGGCGGTGCGAGCGTCGGTTACTGGGCCGCCATCCGCGACAGCTACGGCCTCAACCTCACCGTCACCAACGAGATCGTCGATCCCCAGTTCGGCTTTATGACCGTGGACTGGGACGGCCGGATCCGGATGGACCCGTCCTCGCCCTACGCGATGGCGCGGCTGGTCGCCCTCAAGGACAGGTTCGACGTCGCCTTCGCCAACGACACGGACGCCGACCGCCACGGCATCGTGACCGCATCGGCCGGGCTGATGAACCCGAACCACTTCCTTTCGGCCGCGGTCGCATACCTCTATCGAAACCGCGACTGGCGCGCTGACGTTGCCGTCGGCAAGACCCTCGTCTCGACGAGCATGCTGGACCGCGT
>PMJT01000087.1:0-9679 GCA_003158495.1 Chloroflexota bacterium
CCGCGACCCGCGGATCAAGATGGTCGGCACGCTGATCGCTATCCTGGCTGCCAGCCTGACGACTTCTCTCGCCGGCCTGGCGATTCTGTACGGAGCCACGCTCGCTGCGGCACGGGCGAGCCGCGTCCCGTTCGGGTTCTTCGTCAAGCGCGTCTGGCTCGGCATCCCGTTCTTCGCCGGCATCGTCGTCGTCCCGGCCATCTTCTTCGTCCCTGGGCCGCGAGTCTTCGACCTTGGCATAGGGCCCGCCCACCTCGCGCCATCGTGGAACGGGCTCGCCGGCGCTGTGCTCTTCGTGAGCCGCGTCGGAGTATCGGTCTCGCTGGCCGTGCTGCTGGTCGTGACGACGCCGTGGGCGGATGTCCTCAAGAGCCTGCGTGCGCTCAAGGTGCCGCAGGTCTTCGTCCTCGTTCTGTCGATGACTTACCGCTACATATTCCTGTTCCTGCACACGGCCAACGGCATTCTGCTCGCTCGAAAGAGCCGGGTGGTGGGTCGAACGACCGGTGCGGAGCAACGACGCTGGATCACGGGCACCATGGGCAACCTCATGAGCCGAGCTTTCAAAATGAGCAACGACGTCTACGCCGCGATGCTGGCCCGCGGCTTCGGCGGCGAGATACGGACATTCACCACGTACCGGGTGCGACCCTCCGACTGGATCGCGCTGGCGGGCGTCGCGGCCGTTGCGGCCGCGGCGATCCTCGCCGGAAGGACACTGCAATGAACGCCGCAGACTCCATCCCCCGCGAGATGTTGGCTGCGGTCGGGCCCGGCGAGCCGCTCTTCGACCTGCGCGATGTCGGCTACAAGTACGGTGGCCGACAGACCGCGCTGGACGGCGTGAGCCTTACGATCTGGCCGGGCGAGCGCGTCGCGCTTCTCGGTGCGAACGGCAGCGGCAAGTCCACGCTTCTCAAGATTCTCGACGGTGTCGTCGGCCCCACGTCCGGAACGATCCGCGCCCTCGGCCGGGACGTGGCAGCGGTCGCCGCGGGAGAAGACGGGTTCCGCTTCCACCGTGAGGTCGGGCTCGTCTTCCAGGACCCGGACATCCAGCTGTTCAGCGCCACGGTCCTCGACGACGTAGCCTTCGGGCCGCTCCAGCTAGGCCTGACCAACGACGAGGTCAAGGAGCGCAGCGACGAGGCGCTGGCCGAGATGGGGATCGCCCACCTCGCCGACCGGGCGCCCTTCGAACTCTCCGGCGGCGAGAAGAAGCGGGCCGCAATCGCCTCGGTTCTCTCACTTCGCCCCGAAGTAGTGCTCTTGGACGAGCCGACAGCTTCCCTGGATCCTCGCACCAAATGGGTTCTCGTGGACCTGATCCAGCGCCTGGCCGCCGCCGGGCGAACTCTGATCGTCGCCACCCACGAGCTGGACATCGTGCCGTTGATCGCCGACCGGGTCGTGGTGCTGAGCGAGCAGGGCCAGGTGGTGGCGGACGGCTCGCCGGCCGCGATCCTGGCCGACCGCGATCTCCTGATCTGCGCAAACTTGATCCACGAGCATCTCCACGAGCACGGTGCGGTGGCCCATTCGCACCCGCACGTGACCGCTGAGGGTCATCATGAAGGCGCCCCCGAGAGCGCGTCGATGGGCGTCATCGAAGCGCTGCCCGAGCGAACGGGACTGGAGGAACGAGTCGACTGAGCCGCTCGGCCGCACCCGTTGGTCAGGCCCCGAACGGCACGAGGTCCCCCCACCTTCAGGGGCGGTGCCGGCATCGCTTCGAAGCGCCAGAATGGACGCGCCATGCAGAGCCGTTACTCCGATATGGAGTCGGGTCGACCGACGCACCTACCGGCCAATGAGGCCGATGTGCCTGCGTTGCATGAAAGCCGCTCGGCCGGCGACCTCCTGCTCGACAGCGAGGCGGAGCGTGCAGCTCGCGAGAGGCTCTTCGACGAGGTCCTGGCCTCGGTCGAACTCGTCCTGGTGGCCGACGGTGCCGCATTCTGGCGCGAGGAGGCGGACCACACCCTGGTCCTGACTGCCAGCCGGTCGATTTCCCGCGAGGTCCTCGAGGCCTTCGACCGCAACGTCACTACGCCACTGCAATCGATCATGCAGCGCTGGCCCGAGAGCCCGCTTGTGGCCGTACCTCTCAACGACCCGACGAACCCGATCGCCGAGGAGATCCGGCAGATCACTGATCGCGAGGAGATCGTGGGCCTGGCCGGCGTTCCGTGCCGGATTCCGGGAGAGATGCTTGGCGTGCTGCTCGTGGTACACCGGCGGCCGCATCCGTGGACTGTTCGTGATCTCGGTCTGGCGACGGGCCTCGCCGGCCAACTCGCCACCGCCATGCAGAACGCGCGGCTGTATGCATCGGTGCGTTCGCTGGCCAATCGGCTGGCGGCAATCCACGAGTTGAGCCTGCGGCTCAACCAATTGAAAGACGTTGCGGCGATCGGCGAGGCCATCGTGGCCGAGGTCGGCCGGCTCGTCGACTGCGACACGGTCCGCGTCTACCGGCTGGACGACGAGGGTGTCTTCCGTCCCGTGGCCGCCTCGGGGACGTTTCTGGGTATTACCTCGCCGCCGCTGGAAGCTCTTGTGAGCGGCCACGGAGAGACGCTGCCCGGTTGGGTCGCCAAGCGCAACGAGGCGCTGATCATCCCCGACGCCTCGGTCGAGCGCCGCTCGATCTTCCGGTCCAGCTTTGGGCCCGAGTCCCTTCTGCTCGTCCCGATGTCATACGGCGATTCGGTGCAGGGTGTCCTGGTGGTGTCGAAGGAGGGAGTCGACAAGTACGGCTCCGACGACGAGCAGGCGCTCTCGATCTTCGGCCGGTACGCCGCGCAGGCCATCGTCAACGCCGACAACATCGACGAACTGGAGAAGCAGCACGCCCTGTTGGCAAATCAGGTCGCCGCGGAACGGCGCCTCCTGGAGGTCAGCGAACAGCTCGTGTCGACGCTGGACCCGCGTCGCGTGCTCGAACAGATCGCCGAGACAATCGGCACGGTCGTCCATTACGACCGGTTGACCATCTACCGCCGCGACTCGGCCACGGGCGCGATCGGGTCCGTCCTGGCCCGGGCCGGTGGCGGCGCGGCCGAGTCGGAGGCGCTGCCGGCAGGCGGATCGCCCGACGAGGGCCTGACGAGCTGGGTCATCGGACGAGGCGACGCGGTCTGCGCAAACGGCGTTCGCGACGACGTTCTGGCGTCAGGGCCCGATGCAGCCGGACCCGAAGCGGCCGAGGGTTCGGCCGGCCGCGGTCCACATGTGAGGCGACCCCGGACGAAGAGCGCATCCAAGGACGCGTCCGGCTCCCGGAACACGATTGTCGTCCCTCTGCGGGTTCACGGCGAGGTCGTCGGCAGCTTGAACTTGACGCGTGTCGGTGGCGTCGAGGCCCACTTCAGCCAGCATGAGTTCGAACTCAGTAAGCTCTTCGCCAGCCAGGCTTCGATCGCGCTCCAGAACGCGGAGACCCACGTCACCGTGTCGAGCCGGGCGGACCTCGACGCCCTCACCGGCCTCCGGAACCACGGCACCTTCCAGCGCGACCTGGCCGCGATGATCGAAGCGGGACAGCCCTTCTCGCTGCTGATGATGGATCTCGACTCGTTCAAGAGTTTCAACGACACGTTCGGCCATCCGGCCGGCGACACACTGCTGCAAACCGTGGCCCGGGCGATCGTGAGCGCCACTCGCCAGAACGACCGGGCCTATCGATACGGCGGCGACGAATTTGCTCTTCTCCTGTTCGGAGCCCGTCGCGCCGCCGCCCAGGAGGTCGCCGGGCGAGTTCGAGTCGCTGTGCGCGATGGTGTCCAGAATTCGTCTGTGGGCGGTTTCGGCGTCCAGGTCAGCGCGTCGGTTGGCGCAGCCCATTGGCCGGCCGACGGCCGCTCGCACTCGGACCTCGTCGAGGCCGCCGACGCGGCGCTCTACCGGGCCAAGCGGCAGCGGGGTGAGCCTCCTGCCCGCGATGCCGCCGCGACAGGCACGAAGCCGGGCGACGCAGCACTTGCCGCGTGGCTTGGCGCTGCGCGCGACCTGATCGCCGCCGACTCTATAGAGACCGCCTCAGCGGCGATGGTTCGGGGCATCGCGGCGCTGTGCGGGACGGCGGACTGCTTCGTCGCCCTCATCGATACCGCGAATCGTTCGTTGCGGCCGGCGTTGGCCGTCGTCGGCGCTACATCCGCGACGCCACCGAGCCGCGGCCCTGCGCGCGACGGAAAGGCGCTGGTCCGAGTTGCGGCCGGTGGCAAGTACGTCACGACTGACGAGACCGTCACGCGCGGCAGTGGGCTGTGGGACAGGGTCCTGGAGACCGGCATGCCCGGTTCGGACGAGGATGGGGAGAGCGTCCGGATCGGCGCTCCACTCCTTGTCGACGGTTCGGTGATCGGTGTGCTCGGCGCTGCGATGCCTGCCGGAACTGCGCCGTCGGCCGGGTGTTCGGGCGAGGTCGCGCTCGTGGCGGATCTCGGCGCAGCGGCCCTCGCGCGCATCGGAAGACACACCGACTGAGGCGTGCGCCTCCGGGAAGCCTCGTGGGCGCCCCCTGGGGAGCGACCGTATACTCCGCCAATGCCTCCGCAATTCGATCCGCAAGAGCCGACCGTGCCCGCGGCTCCGGACCATAACAGGGTCCCGGTCGGCTTCGATGACCTGGCCCGCCAGGGTCGATCCAGACTGGGGCGATCCCGCCGCGTCCTGATCGTCCTTGCCGCGGCCGGCCTGGCCTCTATCCTGGCCATCGGGTCTTCGTGGCATCCCTCAGCCGCGGTCGCGGCGCGCAACAACGTCAACATCTACGTCGGCGGCCAAGCCGCTTCGCTGGACCCCGCGATCCAGAGCGATGCCGGCAGCGCCCAGATCGTCTCCCAGCTGTTCGAGTCGCTCACGGCAGTCGACTCATCCGAGCGGGTGCAGCCGGCCCTCGCCGGCTCCTGGCAGACCCAGAGCGACGGCAAGCGGGTCGTCTTCCACCTTCGGCCGGGCCTGCAGTTCTCCGACGGGTCGGTCCTGAATGCGGCGGCCGTCGTTTCGAGCTGGATGAGAGTTCTCGACCCCGCCCATCCGAGCCAGCTTGCGTCTCTGCTCGACGCGGTGACGGGCGCCAGGGCCTACCGCGAGGGTACCGGCCAGGCGTCTGCCGTCGGCATCCATGCCGCCGGCGACTCCGAGGTAGACGTCGACCTGTCGAGTCCGGCCGACGACTTCCCGGCCATTGCGTCGAGCCCGACGCTGGCAATCGTGCCGCCCAGCATCGACACGAAGCCCAGCGTTCTCCTGCCGGGCAGCTTCGTCGGCAGCGGCGGCTACGTCCTGACCTCGATGAGCCAGACCCAGATGACGCTGACCGCGAACTCACACTACTGGGCCGGCAAGCCCGCGATCTCGACGGTCCATGTCATCACGGACCTCGGCACAGCCAACCAGATCGACGAGTTCGAGGCGGGCCGCCTGGACTACACCCCGATCTACCAGCAGGACGGCACCTGGATCGGCTACGACAAGACTCTTGGCCCGTCCCTGCGACTCGAGCCGTCACCCTCCATCGAGTACTACGGGTTCAATACGTCCAAGGCGCCCTTCTCGGACGTCCACGTCCGCCGCGCCTTCGAGTACGGCATCAACTGGCGGCGGATCGTCGCCCTGCAGTCGAACCCGCTCCTGGTCTCCGCCACGGGCATGGTTCCGGCCGGCGTGCCCGGTCACAGCACGACAGATTTCGGCCCCGTGTTTGACCTGGCGAAGGCAAAGGCGGAGCTTGCGGCGGCCGGCTACCCCAACGGCAAAGGCTTCCCGAAGATCACGCTGGTCACCATCGGGCAGAGTCTCGACGGGCCGATCGTGCATCAGCTGCATGACAACCTTGGCATCGACATCTCGTATCGAGCCGTGGACTGGACCACATACAACGATTCACTCAACACTGATCCGCCCGCTTTCTGGTGGATGGATTGGGTCGCCGACTATCCAGGCGCCAACGACTTCCTGGGATTGCTTTTGGGATCCGGCCAGCCGAACAACTACTCCCACTGGGCCAACCCCACCTTCGATGCCGCAATCTCGACCGCCCTGTCCGCATCCAGCGCGGCCGCGACCCAGCAGGCGTTCGACCAGGCCCAGTCGATCGTCCTCGACCAGGCCCCGGTCATCCCCGTGGATTACGGCGCTGGCTACGCGCTGGCAGCCACGGGTCTTCTCGGCGCCATCCCCAATAGCTCTGGCCTTCTGAGATACGCCGGCCTGGCGTGGGCGCCGTGATGACGACCCAGCCGATTACCCGACCGCTGCTCCGACGCCTCAGCGGCGTAGTTCTGTGCGCCCTGTTTGGGCTGCTTTATGCCGCCGGGCCCGTGGCCGCCGCAGGGCCCATCTCGTTCGGAACGGGCTCAGCGACCTCTAAGTTCGGAGTGGGGATCGTCTTCACGCAGCCATACAGCGGGGCGACCATCAAGTCGGCCGATTTGCTGGTGACGCTGCCGGGTGACATCGGACCGTCCGTTGCCGCGCTGGACACGATCGGGGCGAGCAGCCTCGTCTACTCGATGGACACTTCCAGCTCCGGGCTCTATCCAAACACGCCGGTCGTGGCCCATTTCGAAATCGTGCTCAATGACGGCACCGTTCAGGATGGGCCGGACATCTCGATCAGATACGCCGACGACCGCTACACATGGCACGTGGTCGTCGGCAAGGTGGTGCGGCTCCACTACATCCAGGCTTCGGACGCGTTCGCGCAGCAGATGCTGACGTGGGGTGAGAACGGACTCCAGAAGGCCGCCAACTTCTTCGGCGTGACAGAAACGGCGCCCGTCGACTTCTTCGTCTACCCGAGCGAGGCGGTCTTCCAACAAGGACTGAGCCAGGCCGGGACGATCGGCGGCGTCACCCTGTCTGCCTTCCGGACATGTTTCGCGGCCGTGACGCCGGGCGACTCGGTCTACGGCCAGAGCGTCATTCCTCACGAGCTCACGCATATCGCGTTTGCCGACGCCAGCGACAGCCCGTACCACAACCCGCCGCGCTGGTTCAACGAGGGTCTGGCCGTCTATATGGCGGACGGCTACTCCAGCAGCGACCGGCAACTCGTCTCGCAAGCGGTGAGAAACGGAACGCTGCGCTCGCTGCTGGCCTATTCGGACTACTTCCCGCTCGACGCGAGTCGGATCTTCCTGGCCTACGCCGAGTCCGTTTCAGCGATCGACTACATGGTCCGCAAGTACGGTCAGGCGGCGGTCGCGAAGATCGTGCGGACCTATGCCAGCGGTACGAGCGACGACGAGGCGTTCAAGGCCGGGATGGGCATCGACGTCGCCACGTTCAATGCCGCCTGGCTGACGAGCGTGGGTGTCACGCCGACGCAGTATGGCCCGCAGCCCGCTCCCACCGGCCCCGTTCCGCCCGGCTGGAACGGCACCGGTTCAGGTTCGGTCACGACCCCCCAGCCCGGTGCGACCGGCGCCGGGGCAGTCACCGGGACGCCCGGGCCGACGACTCCCGGCCAGGCGCCCTCGACCGGGGTCGACGACCAATCGGCCTACGGCGTGGCTGGGGTCATTGCGCTCGCCGGCCTCGTTCTCCTGGGCGTGGCGTGGTGGATGTCGATGCGATCGGGCGGTCGGGCCCTTTCTTGAGCCGCCGATGTCCGGCCGCGACTTCGGACCCGGCGTTCGGGTCGCGCCGAGGCCGCCCGGCTCTGATAGATTGAGCGGCCGTTATGGATGACTTGATCGCGTCGCCTCAAATCACCGGGCCGGCGTAGTGCCCGCCAATCAAACCGAGGTCGTCGAGTTCCGGCTGGGCGACGTCGTGAGCCTCCGGAAGGCGCATCCGTGCGGCAGCCACGTGTGGCTGGTGGATCGCCTCGGGGCGGACATCGGCGTTCGCTGCCGCGGCTGCGGCAGGCACGTCCTGATCGAGCGTAGGGCAATGGAGCGGCGCCTGACCGACTTCGTGGAGCGGGGCGACCTGGCGATGAGCCGGGCTGTCGCGCCGCTGGCGCGCGATGCCGTCGCCACAGTCGCCGGGAGTGCGGCCACGGCCTCGGCCGACCGAACCCCCGAGGACGACCGTTGAACGTCACGATCAAGCCCAAGCGCGGCAACCGGCCGGCCGGCGAGGGCCGTAGGAAGCCCAGCGAGCCGGAAGCCACGAGCGGGATGGCGGTCCTCGGCAACCGCCCCTTCCTGCTGCTGTGGCTGGCTCAGCTGTCGACCCAGGTCGGCGGCAACATGGTCATCTACGGCCTGACCATCATCATCACGGCCTCCTACGCCTCAAACAGCGCGGTGAGCGCCCTTCTCCTGAGCTTCCTCGTACCGGCGATCATCTTCTCGGCGATCGCCGGCGTTTTCGTCGATCGCGTCGACAAGCGCCACATGCTGATCGTTACGAACATCCTGCGCGGTTTGGCCTTCATGGCCATCGTGCTGGTCGGCAACAACCTGTTGATGCTCTACCTGCTGATGGTCTTCGTGTCGACCGTGACCACGTTCTTCGGTCCGGCCGAGGCGTCGATGATCCCTTCGCTGGTCCCCAAGACGCAGTTGCTGGCCGCCAACGGTCTATTCACGCTCACGATGAACGTTGCCTTTGCCCTCGGCTTCGCCCTGCTGGGGCCGTTCGTTGTCGCCCTCGCCAGCGCGGAGGCACTGATTGTCATCGTCGCCTCGCTCTATTTCGTCGCGGCCGCCTTCTGCTGGACGCTCCCGCCCGAGTCGGCCGCGGACGCAAACGTCGTTACGCCGGGCCAGACGGTCGCCGACGCCGAACGTGCCGTGCAGACCATGCTCAGCCAGTTCGTGGAGGGGATCACCTACATCCGCGAGCATATGAACGTGGGCTGGTCGCTCTCGTATCTCGGCATCACCGGCGCCCTCGTCGGCATCCTCGGGACACTCGGTCCAGGCTTCGCCAAGCAGACCCTGGCTCTCGGCGAGAAGGACTTTGCACTCATCGTCTTGCCGCTCGGCCTTGGCATCGTGATGGGGATCCTGGTACTCAACTCGTACGGCCGCTACCTGCCACGCCGCCGAACCATCGAGGCGGGGATGGTGAGCATGGGCGCGATGCTGGCCCTGCTGGCCCTGTCGTCGCCTATCTCGAACTTCCTCCACGATCGCGCCAACGCCTCCGGCCTGGCCGAGGCCAGCCGCGTGGTGTCGCTTCTGTCTCTCGTGATGGGGATTGCCTTCATGGTCGGCGCCGCGTACGCCGTGGTCGCGATCTCGGCCCAGACGCAGCTCCAGGAAGACCTGCCCGAGGACGTTCGCGGTCGTGTCTTCGGGGTCCTCAACATGCTGGTCTCGGTAGCAAGCCTCTCGCCGATCCTCGTTGTCGGCCCCGTGGCTGACATCGTTGGCCGCGAACCGGTCATCTTCGTCGTCGGCATAATCGTCTCCTTGTGGGGCGTCGCCAGCATCATCAGCAGGCGGTCGGGGGACCCAGCCCGCGCACCGTCGACGCCGAGCGGCGCGCCGGTAGACCCTATGACCGCGGCGATGTCGCCGAACGACTTCAGCGGGCAGTCCGCGTCGGCGTTGAGCCGGCCGACCGCGTCGCCCGGCGCCACCGGGTCCTCCGACGGCGCCGCGGCCGGTGACGGCCGGCCCACGTGATGGAGAGGTCGGATCGCGACGGTTCGGCCGGTCGAGTGGCAACTGCTGACCTGACTCCCGTTTCGTGGCGGATCGCTGCTCTCGGA
>PMJT01000087.1:9725-10673 GCA_003158495.1 Chloroflexota bacterium
TCGCGGCTCGCGACGAAGCCACTGTGCTCCGGCGACTCGTGGGCGACATCGGCCGCCAGGATTACCGTGCGGAGGACGACTCGCCACTCTTCGAGCTGATCGTGGTGGATGACCGCTCCACTGATGGCACAGCCGAGGAGGCCTGGGAAGCGGCCCTGGCGAACGGCATTGCCGACGTCACGCGCGTTGTCCGGCGCCGTGGAGAGGGCGTGGCGGACGGTAAGGGAGCGGCCCTGACGGCCGCTCAGCCGGAGATATGCAGGTGCGATGTCGTTCTCGTTCTTGACGCCGACGCTCGCATAGAGCCGTGGTTTCTGAGGCGTGCAGCCGGATACTTCGCAGCTGGCGCCAACGCGGTGACGGCCCGGCGCCGGATCCTCGACTCGGACAGCGGCTGGCTCGCAGGGGCCCAGGCGGACGAGCAGACGCTCGACGGGGAGCTGAACCGCGGCCGCTGGGCCATGGGTGGCTGCTCCGAGTTCCGCGGCAACGGCATCATGGTTCGGCGCGAACTGCTCGCCCTCGCCGGCGGCTGGCGAGCATCGGCCCTGACCGAGGACATCGATCTTTCGAGCCGGATTGCGGCCGTGGCCGGCGAGCGCGTCGCGTGGGCCTTGGATGTCGAGGTGTGGGAAGAGCCCGTCAGGACGTCCGACCGCCTGTGGTCGCAGCGGCTTCGTTGGGCGGAGGGTGCCTTCCGGCGAGCCTTCGAGCACGGACCGAGCGTGATAGCCAGCTCGCGGCTGTCGCCGAAGGCTCGGCTCGACTTCGTGGCCTATGTCGGCCAGCTTGCCGTCCCGACGGTAGTCATCGGCGCGGCTGCGTCGGCGCTGGTGACAGGCCGGCGACGTAGCCTGGTGGCCATCGTGGCCGGATACATGGGCATCAGCGCCTTCGTGGGCTGGGACTCGCTGCGCTGGGAGAGGACCCCGGCCGGAGCGGCGCTCG
>PMJT01000241.1 GCA_003158495.1 Chloroflexota bacterium
TCGATGTCGAAGTCGATGCCGCTGGAGGCGGCGCGTGAGGCGAAGAACCAGCGGGCGGCGTCCACCCCGATCTCGCCGAGCAGCTCGTCCAGGGTGATGAACTCGCCCGATCGCTTCGACATGGCGATCTCCTTGCCGTCGCGGACGAAGCGGACCCACGCCGTCAGGATCATCTGCACCTGGTCGCGATCGAAGCCGAGCGACTGGGCCGCGGCCTTGACGCGGGCGACGTAGCCGTGATGGTCCTCGCCCCAGATGAAGACGATGCGCTGGTATCCGCGGCTGAACTTCTCGACGAGGTAGCCGATGTCCGCCGCGAAGTACGTTGGCGCGGCATCCTCGGTTGAGCGCAGGATGACCCGGTCCTTGTCGTCGCCGTACTTGGTCGAGCGGAAGACGACCGCCCCGTCCTCCTCGTAGACGTCGCCGGCAGCCTTAAGGCGATCGACTGCCTGCTTGACCCAGCCGTCGTTGTGAAGCGTGCTCTCGGAGCGCCAGACGTCGAAATGGCAGCCGAGATGCTCGAGGCTGGCCTCGATACCGGCCCGGACGCGTTCGGACGCCCACCGGCCGACCGCCCACGACGGGTCTTCGCCGGTACGGGCCGCTTCCTCGAAAATGGAAGCCGGCACGTCCTTCGCCATGTCGTAGACGTAGTCGCCGCGGTAGCCGTCCTCGGGGATCTCGTCGTTGTCGCGAATGGCCACGACCGACGCGCCCAGGTTCTTGACCTGGCTACCGAAGTCGTTGAAGTAGTACTCGCGCTCGACCTTGTGCCCGGCGGCGCTGAGGACGCGGCAGAGCAGGTCGCCGGCGAATGCGCCGCGAGCGTTGCCGATGTGGAGCGGTCCGGTGGGGTTGGCCGAGACGAACTCGACGTTGATGTGCTCGGGATGCTCGGCCGCGACGTGGCCCCAGGTGGTGGGCTCGCGCAGGATCCGAGCGGCCAGCGCCGCCAGGTGGCCGTCGGCGACGCGGACGTTCAGGAAGCCGGGGGGCGCGACCTCGACGCTCACGATCGGCGAAGCCGGGTCGACGGCCGCGGTCACGACGTGGGCGGCGATCGCCCTGGCGATGTCCATGGGGCCGCGCCGGTATGGCTTGGCCAGCTTGAGGGCGATGTTGCTCGCGAAGTCGCCGAAGCTCGGGTCCGCCGGGCGTTCGATTATCACCGCCACATCTGGGCGGGCGGCGGCCTCGGTGCCGGCATCTGCGCCCGCCGGAATCAGGTCGGCCTGGGCGAGTCCCCAGGCGGCCTCGATAGCCTCCCGGACCTGGGAGCGCAGGCTGGCCGTGGCGTCTTGAATCATGGGGTCATGGTAGCGAGCCGGAGCCAGTCTCGTGGAGTGGATGCCGGCCGAGCCGCCGGCAGCGTCGCGGGGTAGAGTTTGGCATCGAACGCGAGGCTTCGGCCGTGATCACCGCTGGAGGCAGAACCGTTGAATCTCGTCGGAAAGCCGTGCACTCTCCGACCCTTCACGACCGAAGGGATCAAGACCCCGCGCGGCATCGACATGAAGGTGATCGCCCGCGCCTTCCACACCGCGGTCGAGGAAGAGCTCGAGCGCGCGGGACTGGGCGTCCGCCTCACGGGCCCCGATTCTCCGGCCGAGCAGCTCATGGTCAGCGGCAAGTTCACGAGGGTCCGGGCCGGCAGCCAGATCCAGCGTTACCTCGCGCCGTTCCTGCCCGGTGCGCCGGCGGTCATCGAGGTCGAGGGTCTCGTCTCGATGGACGGCAATCCGCTGGCGGAGTTGAGTGGCCTGGGCAAGCGCGGCCTCGGTCCGCTCGGCGGGGCATCGATGGCGATGCTCGGCAGTGCGGCCGAAATCGCGGGCGTCCAGCTCGCCCGCCAGGCGCTCGAAATCCTGGCCTAGTCGGGCTGCGCAGTCGCGGTGGGCCTGGCTTCGGCCTCGGCTGCGGGGCGGCGCGGAACACAAGAAGAGGGCGAGCGCCTGGGCGCCCGCCCTCTTTTCCGACAGGCTACTGCACGGGCCTAAGCCGGCCTTCATCGGCGAGTGACTAGTACGGCCACGCCCAGTCGCGGATCTCGGGCGCGTCCTCGCCTTCGGCTCGGGTGTAGGCCCGGGCTTCGGTGCGCTTGTCCTGCATCAGCTGGCGCACGTGGCCGGCCTTGGGTGCCAGGCCGGGGATCCGGTCGATGGCGTCGATGACCAGGTGGTAGCGGTCAAGGTCGTTGAGCATGACCATATCGAACGGAGTTGTGGTCGTTCCCTCTTCCTTGTAGCCGCGGACGTGCATGTTGTCGTGGCCGTTGCGACGGTACGTAAGGCGGTGGATGAGCCACGGGTAGCCGTGGTAGGCGAAGACGATCGGCTTGTCCGTGGTGAAGAGCGAGTCGAACTCCTTGTCCGTCATGCCGTGCGGATGCTCGGAGTCGGGCTGGAGGCGCATCAGATCCACGACGTTGACGACGCGGANNCCGCCCTGGTCGTTGCTGGCCCAATCCCAGATGCCGATGCCGCGCGTGCAGTGCAGGATCGCCTGCTCCATCGTCAGCCAGTTCGGGGCGGGCTGCTTGCCGGCCACGATGACGTTGACGTA
>PMJT01000202.1 GCA_003158495.1 Chloroflexota bacterium
CGCTCGAGCTTGTCGAGCGTGGCGTAGTCCGGCAGGTCTAGAAGGATCACGTTGTCGAAGTCCCAGCCGTGGGCGACGTTGTACCAGCCGATGAACTTGATCCCGAACTTCTCGTTGTATTGCTTCATCTGGCCGGGAAACAGGGTGCGCATGAAGAACTTGAAGAACGGGTCTCGCCCCCGGCGGACGGAGAAGAAGGTCGCAAGGACTGGCACTGGCTCTGCGGTCTCCTGACTGCTCTCGGCGAAGGCGGTGGCCCGGGCGCGCCGCCGCGGTCTCATATTCTCGCACGCCGGAGGCCCGGAGCTACAACCCCGGTCGCGGCGGGTTTTCGCCGGTCCGGGTTGGCCGCCGCCGGAGCGGATCGGCCCGGGCTCAGCCCCGATCCGACTCCGGGTCCTCGTAGGCGAGACGGCCGGCGGCGATGGTCAGGACGACGCGGCCGGGCAGGTCGCGGCCGAGCAGCGGGGAGTTCTTGCCGCGCGAGAGAAGTGACTCCGGCGTCACTGCCCAACGGTCGGCGCGGTCGAAAACGACCAGGTCCGCGGGCACCCCTTCGATCAGACCACGCGGCCGGGCGGCCGACGAGCCGGCGGTCCCGGCCGAGGCGGCCGCGACGGCGGCAGGTCCAGTGGTCAGAGCGGCCACAGCCCGACCCAGCGGCAGCTTGCCCGCATCGACGAGCGACAGAAGGATCCCGAGCGCCGTCTCGATGCCGCTTATTCCGTTTGCGGCCTTGCCAAACTCCACTTCCTTGTCCACGACCGTGTGCGGGGCGTGGTCCGTGGCTACGGCATCGGCCGTTCCATCGATCAGGGCCGCCAGGCAGGCCGCGGCATCGGCTGCGGTTCGGAGCGGCGGGTTGACGCGCAGCGACGTGTCGTACGGGCCCGCCTTCAGGGCCCCGTCCGCCCACGGGTCGCACGCTGTGCCGTCGGCCCCGAGCGCCTCCCACGACCAGCGCCGCGCGCCGGCGATCCACTCATCCGTGAAGGCAAGATGGTGCGGCGTGACGTCGCACGTGACCGGCAGGCCGGCGGCACGGGCGCGGCGAACCAGGTCCAGGGCCGCGGCCGTAGACACATGCGTGAGGTGGAGCCGCGCGGCCGGCTGATCGCCGAGGGCGTCGGCGAGGACCGCCAGATCGCGCGAAACGGCGTTGACCTCGCCCGCGGTGGGCCAGCCAGCCAGGCCCATGACCGAGGCCACGTAACCCTCGTGGGCCTCCGCGCCGGAGGTGAGTTCCGAGTCCTCGGCATGGTCGACGATAGGCAGGCCGAGCATGCCCGCGTACAGCAGGGCGCTGCGCAGCAGCTTCGGTGTCTTCACCGGCGCGCCGTCGTCCGAATAGCCGAGCACCCCGGCATCGGCGAGTTCGCCCATGGCGGAAAGCTGCTCCCCTGCCCGACCGGCCGACACGGCGCCGTACGTGAGAACCTCGACCGGCGAGCCCGAAGCTCGGGCGGCCGAACGGATGCGCTCGACGACGCCCGGGTCGTCGACGGCCGGCGAGGTGTTCGGCATAAGCGCGACCGTGGTGAAGCCGCCGTGAGCGGCCGCGGCTGAGCCGGTGGCGATGTTCTCAGCGTCTTCGAAGCCTGGCTCGCGGAAATGCGCGTGCAGGTCGAAGAAGCCCGGAGCGACAACGACGCCCTTGTCGGTGACGCCGGCGGCCTCCGCGCCCTCGAGCCAGACGACCGATTCGAGAATGCCGTCCGTGACGACGATCTCGCCCGCGCCTTCGCGCCCGGACACGGGGTCGACCAGCCAGGCCTTCTCCAGCTCGAACCGTTCGACCGTTTCGCCGATCCTGGGTCCGGCGGCAGCTTCGGCAGACACGACTTCGGCCCGTCCGGAGGCACCTCGAGCGCTTCCCGGTCCGTAGACTCCGCGTTCGGTCCTCATCGGACGGCCTCGGTGCGGGCAGCTTCGTGGGCACCGGCGAGCAGATACAGCAACGCCATTCGGACCGCGACTCCGTTCGCGACCTGGTCCGTAATCACCGATCGGCCGCTGATCGCGACGTCCGGCGCGATTTCGACGCCCTCGTTCATCGGGCCCGGATGCATGACGATCGCGTCGGGCCTGGCCAGTGACACCCGCTCGGCGTTGAGCTGGAACCGGGCCGCGTACTCGCGCATCGAGGGCAGCAGGCCGCCCTGCATCCGCTCGCGCTGGATCCGCAGGCCCATCACGACGTCCGCGTCGCGGATGGCGGCGCTTATGTCGCTGGTCACGTTGAACTTGCCGTGCCCGGGGATCGCGCCGCCGGCCCAGGCCGCTGCCCAGCGATCCATTCCCCGCAAGAGAGTGGCCGGACCGCACAGCCAGAGATCGGCGCCGGCGGCGGTCAGAGACCAGATGTTCGAACGGGCAACCCGCGAGTGGAGAATGTCGCCGACGATCACGACCTTGCGGCCGCGCAGGTCGCCGGCCGGGAAGTGCTCGCGCATCGTATAGAGGTCCAGCAGCGCCTGCGTCGGGTGAGCGTGCCAGCCGTCGCCGCCGTTGAGGACGTGGCCGCTGAACATCTCGGCCGCCAGATAGGGCGCACCGGAAACCGCGTGGCGCATGACCAGGATTTCGGCGCCGAGCGCCTCGAGCGTCCGAACCGTGTCCACGAGCGACTCGCCCTTTGTCACGGAAGAAGTGGCCGGCGAGATGCTGACCACGTCCGCGGACAGGTTGCGGGCCGCAGTCTCGAATGAGACGCGCGTTCGCGTGGATGCCTCGTAAAAGAGTGTCGTTACGCGGCGGCCGTTGAGGGCCGGGACCTTGCGGATCGGCCGCGCCAGAACGTGCTTCATCTCCTCGGTGGTCCGCATGATCAGCTCGAACTCCGGCCACGTGAGGACGTCGACGTCGATGAGGTGACGGTGATGCCAGGTGATGGCCGGCGCCTCGGTCGCGGCCGGCCCCTGGGTCGTCATCGGTCGGCTCCTGCGGCATCGGCCGCGCGGGCCTGGCGCGCGATGGCGACTTCGTCCACGCCGTCGAATTCGGAGACGCGGACGTGGACGATCTCCTCGCGCGAGGTGGGTACGTTCTTGCCGACGTGATCCGCGCGGATCGGCAGCTCGCGATGGCCGCGGTCTATNNTCGTCCACCAGGACGACGGTGGCGCCGTTCAGGTCGAAGGGCAGGTCCGTCCCCTTGACCATCGGCTGCTCGGCGACCAGGGAGAGGTCGTCGCGGTAGAACGTGATGTCGAGCGCCCCGACAGGGACCCGGACACCCTCGTGCTCTTCGATGGCGTCGGCGATGCGATGCGCGAGCGGCACGCCCCGGCGCTGGATGCCGACAAGAGCCAGGTCCTGCGTGCCGGCGTGCTTCTCGACGATCTCATGGGAGATCCGAACGATGGCCCGCCGGATCTCGTCCCCGGTCATGATCTGGCGGTCGGTCATCTATTCTCGCTGCCCTGCACGGCGCAGTCCTCCTTCCCGGCCTCACGGTGCCGGTCGTTAAAGGGTCCTGCGAAGGATACAGCGCGAGAGACAACTCGGTCGCCCTTCGGTCGCCGGCCGAAACTGTGCCGCCCCGAGCGCCACCCGCCCCGTCCGCCGGCCCAACGGTCGAGGCAGAGGCGGAGCCGAGTACCGCAGCGAGCGCACTTTGACGTGCGCGAGCGAAGGAGCGGATGCGACAACGTGTCGGCAAAGCCGGCGCGCGGCATCGGCCGGCTGGCCGGTGAACGGCTAGCTGCCGGGGCGATCCGTGGGTAGCGGCAACGGCGACTCGAGAGGGCTGCTCGACGAGGGGCCGGCAGTCGGCGGAAGCGGAGTCGCGATCGTGGACGGCGGGACGGCCGGGACAGATTGCATGTACGTCTTGCCGTCTATGGCCGACGTGTAGATGAGACGGCCGGCGTCGAAAGTGAGACTGGCAAGGACCTTGTCGGCGGCCATGAGGGGTTCGTTGGTCTTGACCCGGCCGCTCGCCGGATCGATCGCAAAGAGGCTCAGCCGGCCGATCCTGGCGCTGCCCGGGTCCCCGACCCAGATGGCTACGTGCGATCCCGATGCGTCCCAGACGACAGACCAGGTGCTAACCATTCCGGGAGCAGCAGCCACCGGAAGCACCTGCGGGATCGACGGCGGCGGAGCCGCCGTGACAGCGGGCGTATCCGTCGGGACTGCATCCGTAACGCTCGGTGAGGCAGATGGCGGCCCGGTCGGAGCGCTGGGGTCTACTGTGGGGCTCGGCCCATCAGTGGGTGTGGCGCTCGGGGACGAAAGGGCACTTGGGGTCGTAGTTGGGGCCTCACTTGGGGTCGTAGTTGGGGTCGCACTTGGGGTCGC
>PMJT01000026.1:0-10634 GCA_003158495.1 Chloroflexota bacterium
ACGGCAGCCAGTTCGAGCGCCACCGGCCAATACGGAGGTCAAGATGCCCTGGTTCGCCCGGCGGCAAAGACGCAGCCCGATCGTCCTCCTGGCGCTCGTCGCGATGATCCTCGGCGCCTGCAGCAGCGGCGCGACCATCGCGGCGCCATCCAACTCGGGCGCCACCGACCAGCCGCCGACCGGCCTGGGTGCGGCGGCGGGTGCCTTCGCGAATGTCGACAGCTACAGGTTCACGATGACCCTGGCCGGAGCCTCCTACAGCTCCATGCTCGCGATGCTCCCCACCTCATCGGCTGTGGGAAACGCCCCGTTCACGATGGGTGGCACGATCACGATCAAACCCGTGATTGGCGCCGACATCACTATGGTCGGCCTCCACATCATCGAGATAGGCGGCCACGACTACATGGACGTGGGCGGCACCGGCGCGTTCGACCAGATCACGATCACCGGCACCAGGCTCGCCGACAGGTTTTCCCCGGCCACCATGTTCTCTACGACCATCGATCCGTCGACGGTCGGCGGATACGAGCTGGTTGGGACCGGGTCGAAGAACGGCGTATCGGCAGACCACTACCAGGCGTCGAGTGCGGCTCTGGCCACGCTTGGGGCGATCTCAGGCATAGCCGGGGCGACCTGGTCGGCAGATATCTGGATCGCCCGATCCGGCGGCTATCCCGTCAGCATGGCGATCATCGCCGAAGCGGCCGACAAGAGCATCGTCCACGAAGTCCTGTTCGACATCTCGAACGTGGGCGATCCTGCGAACAGCGTGAAGGTCCCCACGAACGTTACGGGCGCCTAGCGCCGGGCTTGCCTGGCAATGAAAACGGGCCGGCCGCGCGAAGTGGCGCAACCGGCCCGAAGTGTATCCCGGGGTCAGGCCGCTATGTCGGCCTCGATGATCAGCCGGCGGCTATGACCGGTGTTCGAGAGCGTCGAGAGGAGTCGCCCGATCGGGCTGCCGGTCGGTTCGGTTCGAGAAATGCACTCGAGCCAGATCCCGTCTTCGCGTCCCACCGGTGTCATCGGCTGTCCGCAGTCGCAGAAGGGCATTTCGCGTTCGGCATGTTCGATGCGCTTGACCGCATTCGTGTTGTCGGTGATTGTCATTGCAAGATTCTCCTTGCCTAGATACGAGCCGTTCCGTATCATAACTGCGTGCCCGAGATATATCAAGACGCTCCGTCTCGCAACTCGGCAGCTGAGCCTCCGTTGACGTCTGCAGCGGCGCTCCACAGGGGCCGGCCGCGAAGCGACAAGGTGCACCGGGCGATACTCGACGCCGCCCGTGAACTGCTGATCAAGGACGGCTACACGCGGCTTCGCCTGGAGCACGTCGCGGCCCATGCGGGCGTCGGCAAGGCAACGATCTACCGCCGCTGGCCATCCAAGGAGGCGCTCGCCCAGGCGCTCCTGTCCGATCTTGCCGGGCCGCACATCGCCATCGAGGACGTCGGCGACACACGCGAGGAGATGCTCGCCGCGGTCATGAACCCTTTGCTGGCCGTCACCGAATCGGAGTTCGGCCCGGTCATCCGTGCCTTGCTGTCGCAGATCGCGATCAACCCCGCCCTCGGCGACCCTTTTCGAGCAACGGTGGTGCAGTCACGGCGCGCGGAGATAGCCCGGATGATCGCCCGGGGAATCGAGCGGGGCGATTTGTGCCCGGACGCCGACGCCGAGATCGCCACCGAACTGCTGGTCGGCCCGGTCTACTTCCGGCTGATGTTCGGCGGCGAACTCAACCGCGAGTTCGCCGAGCGCATCGTCGACAATGTCCTGAGCGGCTACTCAACCTCCGGCCGGCGCGGGGAGTAGCGACCTCGGAGCTCCGTCAGTTCGGTCGCAAGTCGGCGGCAGCCAGGCCGTCGCTGCGGGCCTTGCAGCGATACAGCTCCGCGTCCGCCGCAGCCACCAGCGCATCCTTGCTCGCGGCGACTTCCGGGAAGAGCGCCGCGCCGACGCTGGCCGTTAGCGGCGTCTCGCCCGTGTGCACGATCGAGGCCATGCCGGTCGCAAGAAGCCGACTCATCGCGGCGGCATCGGTCGCGGTGCCGTTGGACACGATGACGGCGAATTCGTCGCCGCCGTACCTGTAGCCGGCACCTCCGACGGCCCCGATCACCTCACCGACCGTCCGGAGCACGCGGTCGCCGGCGAGATGACCGTGGCAATCGTTGTAGAGCTTGAAGTCGTCGAGGTCGATCATCAGCAGCAGGACGGACGCCAGCCTCGGGTCTCCCAGGGCGTGCTCGAGGTCCTGTTCGAAGGCTCCGCGATTACGCAGGCCGGTGAGGGCGTCCGTCTCGGCCCGCGCCCACAGGGCGCGGTGGGCTTCGACGTTGGCGAGCGCGATCGACGCCTGGCCGGCGAACAGCTTGACGAGCTCGAACTCGTGGGGGCTGAAGTGGCCTTCCTCGCCCATTCGTCCCACGTTCAGGGTGCCGACGACGTCGCCTCCAACGCGCAGCGGAACGACGACGAGAGACTCGTCTTCCATCGGTGTGCCCGCGATCAGGTTCGCCCGGGGGTCCCGGTGGGCATCGTTCACGCATTCGGCCGCGCCGCGCGCCAGCACTGACCCCGTGATCCCACGGCCGATCGGCAGCGTCATGCTCAGGATCAGGGCCGCGAATCTGTCGCGGGCAAGCACGGGCCGCAGCACGGCCGCCTCCGCGTCGACGCGGTAGATCGTCAGGTTGTCGTAGCTGACCAAGCTCTTGAGAGAATCGGCGATCAGATCGAGGACGCCGGCCGGATCCACGTTCGAGAGCAGCCGCTCGTTGATCTCGAGGAGTCGACGCTGGCTCAACAGGTGCTGCTCGAGCTCGCGCTGCTGGCGGTCGACATGGGCCTCGCGAGCCGCACTCGTCATGCGTTCGCCGAGGAGCGCCGTGTACACCGTCATTACCGTCAGATCCTCGCCGCTGAACAGCTCTCGCCGCTCGAGAACGAGCGCGCCGTGTTTGACCCCGCCGCCGGCGAGGGGGAGGACCAGCCAGTTCAAGGGATGTGATGCGGGGGCCAGGTATCGGATGGCAGGCTCGACGATCGCGGGTCGGCCGGCCGAGACGGCCTGTTCGATCTCTCGCTCCGGGCGATCGTCGTCGCTCGCCGTGCCTGTGGCAGGGTCAGCCTGGAGTTGAGCAACGCAACTGATCCGGTCGTTCTCGAACAGGAACAGCCTCGTCGACTCGGCTGGACACAGGCGGCCGAGTCGTGGCAGCAATGCGACCAGGTCCGAGCAACCGTCCAGGGACTGCACTGCCGCTGCTTCCTCTAGAGCCAGCCCGAGGCGCCGTTCGAGCGCGCGCAAGACGCGCTGACGGCGCGGCGGGACGGCCTGCCTTCGATGAGATCCGCCCGAACCTCCGTCGCCCGCCAGGGGCTGGACCCAGGCGACCCGGTCCCTAGGATTCGCCACGTTTCGACCCTGCGTCTGCTTGTCTGGATGTCGGCCGCTCCGGGCCGGCCCGATCGTCGCGTTGAGCCTCAAGCGCTTCGTCGAAGTCGTCGATAGCCGCTTTCGCGGCGTCCCGTTCGGGGCTGAACGGCTGCGCTTCGGCGAGCCGCCTCGCCTGTTGACGTTGCAGAGATGCCAGCTCGTCGATTGTCATTCGGTGCCCCCGCCTATACGTGCCCCGGTGCGCTTCGCCGGCAAAGGGGACCGATACCCAATCTAGCTATCAATCGGACGCCCACCATCGACCTCATGTCGCTAGTCGCGCCCTTACTTTCGGGTAGGCGGCCGGTTACCCAGAACCTGCCGTCGAGGAGCCTACGGTGAAACCGCAGCCGTAGAATCGCAGCCATGGACATCGGCCTGATCCTCGGCGTCAGCGTCCCGATCGTTGTCGTCGTGGCCCTGTTGATCGCGCTACGGAGTCGCGCCGACGGGTCGTTCGAGCGCATCGTTCGGTGCCGATCCGGCCACCTGTTCACTACGACCCTCATTCCGGGGTCTTCCCTCAAGTCCGTGCGGCTTGGGAACGTCCGCTACCAGCGTTGCCCGGTGGGCCGGCACTGGACGCTCGTCCGACGCGTCGACGTGTCCACCCTCACGGCCGACGAGATCGCCGCCGCCCGCAGCGTCCACGACGTCCGGATCCCCTGACAGGCACCGAGCCCGGGCCGAGGACAAGGCGCGGGGCGCGGGGCGCGGGGCGCCTGCGCGTGAATGAGAGCCGCTGAACTCGTCCCGCCCAAGGGGCGCCGCAAACCACGTCAGCATGAAGTGGCACCCGAGGCAGTAGAAACGAAGCGATAGGCCCAGCGAAGTCAGTACGGCGACCGGCACCACGATCCAGAAGAGGTCGAAGCCACGGACTCGGGAGGACCCGGCTGTCGGTGCCCCGCTGGCCGGTCCACTGGACCCACGGGCAGGGGGTGATCCCATCGGCGAAGAGTATAGGCGACGCCACGCCCTCCGGAATGTATAGGAGCCCACCGGCCGCGGCCTGGCCCGGACAGGTGGCGCAGGGCGGCTACGGTCCAGAGCTCGGGTGCATTCCAGGTCGCCGCGGCGAGGCGGCAATGCGGCAAGTGTCTGCCGCGGCCGGTCCCTTCAGCGAGCCTGCTCGATAGCCTTCGCTGCGTCGGCGACCGTCTGTGCCGACCCTGCCGACTTGAAGAAGTCGGCTGGCAGCGTCACGCCGGTGGCGTGGTTCGGGCAGTAGCCGTTCGGATTCTTGTCGAGATACTGCTGGTGGTAAGTCTCGGCGAAGAAGAGCTCCGGCGCCGGGTAAATCTCCGTCGTAATCGAACCCATGCCAGCGGTCTTCAGGCGGGCCTGGAAAGCATCGCGTGCCGCCTCGGCCTCGCGCTGCTGCGCTTCGCTGTGGGTCAGGATCGCGGAGCGATACTGCGTGCCCTGGTCGCCGCCCTGGCGCATGCCTTGCGTGGGGTCGTGCTCCTCCCAGAAGAGCTTCAGCAGGTTACCGTAGGAGGTCTTCGTGGGATCGAAAACGACGCGGACCGTCTCGATGTGGCCGGTCCGGCCCGTGCAGACCTCTTCGTATGTCGGGTTTGGAGTGCCGCCACCCGAGTAGCCGACCGCCGTCGTCACGACGCCTGGCGTGTTCCAGAACAGCTTCTCGGCGCCCCAGAAGCAACCCATCCCAAACTCGGCGATCTCCGTGCCGGCAGGATAGGGCGGCCGAATCGGGCCGCCGAGAACGGCGTGGTGATCCGGGACCGGCATGGCCTGGGCGCGGCCGGGCAGAACGTCCCGTGGTGAGGGCAGACGCATCTTCTTGGAATCAGCGAACCAACTCATGGCGTCCAGTCTACGTCGCCGAACTCAGGAGTTCTGCCCTGCGATCGGGCGGTCCACGCCGCGATCCGTTCGAGGGGCACAACGGCAACGCCACGTGCCAAACTTGCCGAGAGTTGACTCCGCAACGGGAGGGGAAACCGATGGGCAACCGCTGGCTTCAGCCCGCCAGGTCGCAGTACGCAGCGGTTCTACTCGTTGTCGTCTTGTTTTTCGGCTGGGCCGTGGCGTCGGTGGTCGTGCGGGCGCAAGACAAGTCGGACGTTCCGACCTCGGCCCCGACTTCGGCCCGGACATCGACACCCTCGCCCACGGGCCCCGCCACGGCCGATGCCGCCGGCATCGTGTGGCTCTGCATGCCTGCAGCCGCTGCCGACCCATGCGCCGGCAGCCAGGGCCTCACCGTGATCGACGCCGCGGGCAAACAGACGGCACAGCCCGCGCCGCCGGACACGAACCCGCCGGTCGACTGCTTCTACGTCTACCCAACGACGAGCCGCCAGAAGACCGTCAATGCCGACCTATCGATCGACCCTGAAGAAGTGGGAGTCGCGGTCGCACAGGCCGCGCCCTTCTCGCAGGTATGCAACGTCTTTGCCCCGACGTATCCGCAGGCGACGATCGAGGCACTCAATTCCGGCCAGATCGACTCGACCGTCATCGAGACCGCATACGAGGGCGTCCGGGCGGCTTTCGCCGACTACCTCGCCAACTACAACCACGGCCGCGGCGTCCTGCTGATCGGCCACTCCCAGGGCGCGATGATGCTCGTGGGGCTCCTCCATCGCGTGATCGATGCTGACCCGGTGGTCCGCCGACTCCTCGTTTCGGCACTACTGATGGGAGCCAATGTGACCGTGCCGGTCGGCAAGACGGTCGGTGGCGACTTCGCGAATATCCCGGCATGCGGTTCGACCAGCCAGACCGGCTGCGTGGTTGCCTATTCCAGCTTCGATACGACTCCGCCGGCCGGCGCGGCTTTCGGGCGGGTGCCCGACCTGACCATGTTCCAATTCCCCAAGGACGGGCCACAGCAGATCCTGTGCGTCAATCCCGCGGCGCCGGCCGGCGGAGCGGCCGTGCTCAAGCCCCAGTTCGTCACGGCCGATATGGCGAAGCTCGCCGGCGCCCCTACGCCGTTGCCCGCCACCCGGTATGTCTCGTACTCGAACTCCCTGTCCGGTGAGTGCAAGACCGACGGGGACGGGAGCTGGCTGCAGGTCACCAGAACCGGATTGCCGGGCACACTCCCGGCCTTCTCGGGGTCGGAAGGGCCGAGCTGGGGGCTGCACGATCTCGACGTCAGCCTGGCCCTCGGCAACCTCGTCGATCTCGTCCGCACAGAGTCCGCCGCCTACCCCTGATTGCCGAGGCGCGACCGCCTGAGGGGCTGCCGGGGCCGGCGTTAGGCAGCCATCGATGTTTGGGGCCACCATGAGCCGATGCGTCGGCCCCTCCTTCCCCTTCTGCTGGGCGTGCTGTGCGCGGCCGCGGCCTGCAACTCACCTGCCCCGAGCGGCCCGACCGCGGCGCCAACCGGAGCTGTCGCGACTGGCACTGCTCCGGGCTTCCCCGCTCCGACGGTCTCGGCGTCGCCTACGCCGGCGTCGCCCGCCCCGGCTCCATCCGCCTCGGCCGCGCCGGACGACACCGTCTGGCTCTGCAAGCCCGGGCTGGCCGCCGACCCATGCGCAGGCAGCCTCGATGCGACGGCCTTCGGCGCCACCGGCAAGTCGACGCTGCAACAAGCAGCTCCCGCGGTCGATCCGCCGATCGACTGCTTCTACGTCTATCCGACGGTGAGCAAGCAGAAGACCGTGAACGCGACCCTCGCGATCGACCCCGAGGAGCGAGCCGTGGCCGCGGCCCAGGCCGCCCGCTTCTCGCAGGTCTGCCGCGTGTTCGCGCCGATGTACCCGCAGCTGACCCTGGCCGCCATAGCCAACCCGAGCAAGATCACCCTCACCGAGGCCGTAGTCGCCTACGGCGCCGTCGACAACGCGTTCCGCAACTACATGGCCCACTACAACGACGGCCGCGGCATCGTGTTCATCGGCCACAGCCAGGGCGCGATCATGCTCACCGCCCTGCTCAGGTACGAGGTGGATGCGAACCCGGCAACCAGGCGGCTCATGGTCTCCGCGATACTCGCGGGCGCAAACGTGACCGTTCCGGTCGGTAAGAGCGTTGGTGGCAGCTTCGCCAACATACCGGCATGCGCGTCGACAGCCGAGACCGGCTGCGTCGTCGCGTACTCGAGCTTCGATCGCACGCCCCCGGCCGATGCCGTTTTCGGGCGGACAGGCTCCGCGCTCAGCCTTTTCGGGGCATCGTCGACGCTTCCCGAGCAGATCCTGTGCGTCAACCCGGCCGCGCCGGGTGGAGGAACGGCGACTCTCGAACCCTACTTCCCAACCGGAGGGCTGGTCACGCTGCTGGGGAAGGCGGCCCCGAGCTTCGGTGCCTCGACGCCGTGGGTCACCTTCCCGAACGAGTACTCGGCCCATTGCGAGTACAGCGGAGGGGCGTCCTGGCTGCAGATCGATCACATCGGCAGCCAGGCCGATCCGCGGCCGCGCGTCTCGGAGTCCACGCCCGCCTGGGGTCTGCACACGGTCGACGTGAACATCGCCGTCGGCAACCTGGTCGAGCTGGTTCGGTCGGAGGCGGCGGCCTACCACTGAGGCCGCACGGCCTACATCCCCGGAAGCGGCTCGAGGATCCCGAAGGCGTTGCCCTCCGTGTCGAAGGCGTAGGTGAAGCGGCCGATGTTCGGAATATCGTCGATCTTGCCGGTCACGGTCCCGCCGGCTTTCAGGACGGCATCGATAGCGGCGTCGATCGAGGCGACGCCGATGGTGTTGATCGTATGCTGGCCGGGCAGCTGGCGGTCAGAGATGGCGCCGTTGATGCCGCGGTCGCCATCGCCGGTATCGGCCAGCCAGTACCTGATGCCACCGTCCATCTGGTGGATCTTCCAGCCGAACGCGGACTCGTAGAAACGGACGGCCCGAGCCGGGTCGTCGGCGGTGATCTCGAAATGGACCGGGCGGCTCATGGCGTAACCCTCCTGCTGCTGGACGTCACGAGCCTATTGGCGGTCGCTTGAACGGTCCAGCCGCCGGCGCGCCAGATGGGTCAGCGGGTCATCGCAGATCCGCGGCGGCGCCTAGTTCAGGCGAGGCCACTCTGGCGCAGGCGCGTGATGACAGCCGGCAGCCACCGATCGAGGTACGCGGCGTCATACCTGGCCTGGATTGTGACCGGGGCGGTCACTCGGTCGAACGGCGAAGCGTCGGCCAGGGCATCCGCCACGGACTCGTAGGCGCCGCACGCGACCCCGGCGACCAGCGCCGCCCCGAGGGCGGCCGCTTCCCCGGTCCGGACCACCTCCAGGCGCCCGGGGCCGAGGGCCGCCTTTGCGACGACCCAGCGCCGGTTCCGAGCCCCGCCGCCGGTGACCTTGACCCGGTCCAACGACGTGCCCGTGATGCGGGCCAGCTCGTCTAGCATCCAACGGACGTGGTAGGCGGCGCCGTCCACCACCGCCGCCGCCAGGTCCACGAGCGTGTGCGTTTCGCGCAATCCCTCGAACTCGAGGCTCGCCGCCGGATCGCGGTGAGGCGCGGTCCGGCCGCGCAGGTATGGCCGCACGATCGGCTCGACCGGACCGGGCCCGGCCTGGTCGAGCAGGGCGATGAAGCGGGCATAGCGATCCGATTCGGCCGCTGCCGTGGGCGCAGTAGCCGCGGTAGTGGCCCCGGCAGGGGCGGGGCCCCACGTCCCGGTCGTGCCTCCGGCAAGTGGACCCAGGAACGTGTCCAGGAACCACTCGATCAGCGCCCCGGACGATTGCAGGCCGCCGGCGACATATGCCAACCCGTCGATGGCGTGGCAGCCCGTAGAGAAGCCACCCCGGCGCACCTCTTCGATTAGGACCGGCGCACCGGTCACGAGAAGCGCCTGCTCGGCCGTGCCCATCGAATCCAGGACGTCGCCCGGCTTGATGACCCCAGCACCGAGGGCCGCGGCTATGTGATCGTGTCCGGCAATCGCGACCGGGATTCCCGGGGGCAATCCGAGCCGAGCCGCGGCCACGGCCGTCAGCCCGCCCACCGCCGTACCGAGAGGCAATATCGGGGCCATCTCGTCCGGTCCCAGGCTGGCCAAAGCCAGCAGGTCGCGATCCCAGCAGCGCCGGGTAACGTCGAAGGCCAGGGTCCGGCAGGCCAGCGAGGCGTTGGTACCGAGCTCACCCGTCAGGTCGAGCGCGACAAGTTCCGAGACTCCGGCCCAGTGGCGCAACCGCGTGAAGTCGGCCGCCTTATGCTCGCGCAGCCAGAGCAGCTTGGGCAGCGTGTACTTGGGCTCGGGCCGCAGCCCTGTTCTCGCGAACAGAGCCGGGGCGCCGATCTGGCGCTCCAGCCACGCGGCCTGGCGCTCCGGGCGCGGGTCGTACCAGGCGAGGATGTCGCCGACCGGCAGGTTGCGACGGTCGATCGGGACGCCGGCCTCCGCCATGCTGGCGATGCCGATCGCCGTGGGCTTGCCGCCCGGTCCGTCGGCCGCAGCAACGCACTCGGCGATCGCAGCGCTTACCGCGGCGAGCAACTCGGCCGGGCGGTGGTAGGCGCCGCCGCCGCGCACGACGTGGGTCTCGGTGGGCCGCCGCGCGACGTGGAGCACACCACTCCCCGGTGCCGCGAGCACGGCCTTTATGTGAGTCGATCCGACATCGACCCCCACGAACGTTCCGGCAGCACGGACCCGATGGGCTGGCATCCATCAATCATTGCGCAGGCGCGGCAGATCGTGGGGGCTGCGGCGCAGCCCGATCGCCGTCGGCCGGTGGCGCCTAGACAGGCAACGAAATCGGGGGCGACCCGGGCATTCGTCCGAGCCGCCCCCGTGGGGTGTCGGGTCAGTTCGCCTTGTTTGCGGGATCCTGGCCCAACTCCACCTTGACCGTAAGGTCATCGGCGCCGCGGACGAGGCCGATCTCGATGGTCCCGCTGCCGGCCTTCGCCAGCGCTGCGTGCAACTCATCCGGGTCCTTGAGCGGCGCACGGGCGGCGGCCACGATCAGGTCGCCCTCGCGGATGCCCGCCTTGTCGGCAGGACTGTCTTCCTCGACGCCGCGGACGAGGATGCCATCTCGATCCGGCAGACCAACCGCTCGCCGAAGATGCCGGGCGACGTGGCTCGGCGCCACGGCGATTCCAAGCCTCGGCCGTACCGTCGACTGGCCCTTGGAGAGGGCTTCGAACCGCGTCTTGAGCTCGTCATCTGCGGGGATGGCGAGGTAGAAGCCCTCGCCGAGGCGCTGCGTGTTGAGGCCGAGCATCTTGCCCTCGGCGTC
>PMJT01000026.1:10661-11299 GCA_003158495.1 Chloroflexota bacterium
GCCACGCTCCACGCCAGGGGCGTGACGTCGCCGGTGTTCACCTCGAGCACGGCGAGATCGCCGTCCATGTCGTCGCCGAGGAGCTTGCCCTGCTCGCGGCGGCCATCGGAGAAGACGCAGGTGGCGCCGTCATCGTGGACGTTGTGGGCGTTGGTCAGGACCATGTTCTTCGCCACCACGACGCCGCTGCCGCGGTGATGGTGGCCGCCGATGCCGACCACCGCGGGGGAGGCCTTGCCGGCCACTGCCGCGACGGCCGTCTGGAATTCGTCTAGTGCGCTCATCGATTACCTCTGGGTCGCCGCCGAGCCGGCGACCTGTTTGTTCGGTGTCAATAGTGACTTGCTAGTTGCAAGTTACCCCATCGTGATCGGGGCCGCAAGGGCGAACTCGCTACCATGGAGCCGTGGCAGACGCAGACCGTTCGGCAATCCACGGCGCCGTAGAACCCGGTCGGGCGCTCTCGGCGGACCAAGGCCAAGGGCGCGCGACCGTGCCGGGTCACGCCGCGGTCCAGGCGTCGCCTCTCCAGGCGGCTCTCGACCGCGTCGGCGACCGCTGGTGCCTCCTGGTCGTGGAGTCGCTGCTGGACGGCCCGCTGCGCTTCAACGACCTGCAGGCCGCCCTGCCCGGCATCG
>PMJT01000198.1 GCA_003158495.1 Chloroflexota bacterium
GATCCGGTCCTCGAGCGAGTGGTAACTCAGGACCACGAGGCGTCCTCCTGGCCGGAGCAGGACCAGCGACGCGGCCAGGCCCGCTTCGAGGGCTCCGAGTTCGTCGTTCACGGCGATGCGCAGGGCCTGGAAGACGCGGGTGGCCGGGTGCGTCCGTCGAGCTTTCGGCGCGGGCACCGCACGCTCGACGAGAGCGGCCAGCTGCTCGGCCGTCTCCGCCGGGGTGTGGACGCGGGTCTCCACGATGTTTCGGGCNNATGCGGCCGGCGAACGGCTCCTCGCCGTATTTGCGGAACAGCGCCGCCAGTTCCCGGGCGTCGAGCCCGGCCAGCAGATCGGCCGCGGGAACGCCGACGGTCGTGTCGAAACGCATGTCGAGCCGGCCGCCGGTCCGGAAGCCGAAGCCGCGATCCGAGTCGGCGAGCTGGAAGCTCGACAGGCCCAGGTCGAGGAGCATCCCGTCGACCTGCTCGAAACCCGCGGGTGGCGCGACTTCCTCCAGCTGGCGGAAATTCGCCTGCCGGAAGACCACCCGTTCGCCGAAGCGGGCGAGTCGAACCGCGCTCCTGGCGATGGCCGCCCCATCGGCGTCTATTCCGAGGAGGCGGCCATCAGGAGCTGAGGCGTCAAGGATCCGCTCGGCATGGCCGGCTCCCCCCAGGGTGGCGTCGATTTGGAGGCTGTCGGAACGCGGGGCGAGAGTCTCCACGACCTCGCCTGCCATTACCGGCAAGTGCCCTACCTCCTGTTCGGCGCCCCCCTCGGAAGAGCCGGTCGCGTAAGCGCCGCGTGCCGTCTTCTTGAGCGGGCCCTTGCGACTCATCTCCAAACCACCTACAAAGCCGAGTTCTTGACGGCGCTGGCCAGCGCTTCTGGCGTGGCCACGTCCGCCTGCGTCGACGCCCACTTCTCGGGCGACCAGATCTCGACCCGATCCCACTGGCCGACGAAGATCGCGTCGGTCTTGAGGCCGGCCCATTCACGTATTGCGAGCGGCAGTACCATGCGGCCCTGGCCGTCGCGCTCGATCTCGAACGCGCTCGAGAACAGGAAGCGCGACACGGACGTCGCGTTCTCATTGGCGAGCGGCTGATTGGCGAACTTGGAGGCGATGGCCTCGAAGGCAGGCTTGGTGAATATGGCCGCGCAGCCGTCGAACCAGCGGGTTACGAAGGCNNTCGCCTGTCTCCGCTCATCGCGGGCGAATGCCGCGTTCTGTGGGCGGGTTCCCGGAAAGTGGCCTCGTATGGCTCTCGGTTCACCACCGACAACCCGTATGCAGGGACAATAGTGGGCTGATTCACCACTGGTCACCACTTTTCCCCGCTCGATGGATCATACACCCACAAGCGGGCCAGTCAACGCCTCGCTTTGGGTGGCGCGACCACCGGTACGCCCAATTCGGGGCGGGATTGGGACGGCGGGCGGACGCGGAAATGTCGTGACGCGGCGGGGCTCGGCGGGCCACAATTGCCCGCCACTGCGGAGCGTCCAGGAAGCGAGCGACGGCCTGCCTGACCGGGCCGCCGTTTACGGACGGCCGCAACTACCGAGGAGGGACCGGTGCGGATCCTCGCCATCGAGAGAACGGTCGACGGCGTTACCGACGACCAGTTCACGCCCGAGATCGCGGCCGCCGAGGCACGACGAGCCTGGGATCTGCACCAGGCCGGTGTGATTCGGGAACTCTACTTCCACGCGGACGAGGCGCTGGCTGTACTCGTGCTGGAGTGCCTGGACCTGGTCGAGGCGGACGCCGCCCTGGCTTCTCTGCCGATGGTCGCGGCTGGCCTGATCGAGTTCGAGGTCCTGCCCCTGCGCGCCTACCCGGGTTTCGAGCGACTCTTCGGGTCTACGTCCGCGCAGTGACGCACGGCAGCGACGTGATCGGACCGGGAATGTAGCGCGAGACCCAGCCCGACAACTCGCACGACAGGTCGTCGGCCAGGGCCGGACTGGCGCCACGACGCTCGTAGGATTCACGGAACCCGGAGACGATCTTGATCAGCTCAGCCCGGGCCGTGCCGTTCCACTGGATTGCGGGGCAGCTGCCGCGCAGATGGCAATCCTCTTCGTCGGAGAAATGCCGGACCGAGTAGTCGCCGAACTCACGCAGGGCCCGCTCGATCTTTGCCCGCTCGCCGCCCTGTATGGTCGCGAGAAGCGTGTCGGCACGTTCTACCAGGGCACGGTGCTGCGCATCGAGGAGAGGCGCGCCCGTCTCCATCCTGGGCTCCCAACCGATCGACATCCGAGGCTCCTTAGTTCGGCCGCTCCGGTCGGACGACCGACCCGGACCCGCAGAGACGCTCGCGGGCCGTTCCTATGAGGCCTCATCGGCCGAGGCGGGAGACAGTGCCATTGCGCCTGCCGAACCATGACCGGATCGCTCCGGATAGAACCGTCCGGGTAGGTTTCTACCTACCGATCAGGTAACAGCGCCGTGGCCGCCGACTCGCATGGGCGGCCGCGGATGCCGGTGCACGCAACCCGGCGAGCCCGCTGGGTGTCCGGCAACCCACGCCCATCGGAATCGCGAGTGGCATGCGGGCGCGGCGTCACGTCTGGAAACGTCGGGGAGCGGCCGCGACCTATTGCGGCAAAGCCCGTGGACCCGCGGCGGTCGCGATGGGACGATCGGGAGGCCGGCCCGGCCTCTGACGGCTCGAGTTGCGAGGGAGCCGAGCGCTACCGCGTTGGGTTCGGCACTTTGAGCTTGTCGCCCGGATGGATCGTGTCCGACCCGTTGAGCCAGGGGTTCATCTGTCGAACCGTGTTGATGTTCGCGCCGAACCACGTGCATACCCCGGCGAGAGTGTCCGCCACGCTCGACCCGTTGCCGGCCGGTGCAACGCCTGGGCCTCTGACCGTGTAGACCCAGCAATTGGCCGTGCCGACGCAGGGGGTCAGGAGGCTCATCCGCGTGGCCGTGGCACCGGGCGGCCACGTTGCCGTCGGAGCCGCCGTCGGCTGGGGAGTGGCGGTCGGTTTCGGAGTGGCTGACGGAGTCGGAGTCGCCGCTGCGGTCGGACGGGCGGTGGCACCCGGCGAGGCGGTGGACACGACCGAAGGGCTCGCGGAGGCGAGGGCGACCTGGGAGGCCGACGACGTGACTACCGGCGCGGACGCGGTGGGCACTACCGCCGCCTTGCCCCCGCCGAACGGCGGCAGGCCCAAGAGGGCGGTCAGCAGCGTACCGACGGCCAGGATCACCAGTCCGATGCCGACGATGGTCATGAGTGAGAAACGACCCCAGCGCTGCTGGCTGGTCTTTGGCGTGGCGACCGTCTCGTTGGCGAGGACGGTGCCGCGGGCGTAACGCGGGCAGCTGACGTGGACTCGCTGCAGGCAAACGAGTTCCTGCTGGCGAAGCGATAGCGGCAGAGGATCGCCGAAGGCGGCGCACCGGTGCGCCGGTACGGCCGAATTCTGGGCGTCGATCAGCTTCCCATCGGGCCCGACGGCGCGCAGGAACTGGCAGCGAACGGGACCCTGTGTGGCTGCGGCCGTCGGGTCCGACCACGGCCGGAAGCGCGGCCCGAGGTCTATCTGGTCGCCGGTTGCAGCCGCCGCAGTGGCCGGCCTGGGAGCGGTAGAAAACGGCACTTCGCGCGGCGAAGCGCCGATCGGGCTGCCCGTTACGCCCGATCCGTCGAGTGGACGCGAGTCAGAAGACGGATCGAGCCCGCGTGCAAAACGCGCTCGTTCCATTCGTATCTGCTGCTCGTCAGGAGGTGTCCGATTCCCTCGACCGTCCTGGTTGTTCGAGCTTCCGGCTGGCTCCAACGCCCTCTCCTGAT
>PMJT01000127.1:0-2490 GCA_003158495.1 Chloroflexota bacterium
TCTCCCCAATAGCGACCTCCTCTCCGATGAGACCAGGGCGCGCCTCATCGAAATCGCCCGGACGGTCCACGGAAAGTACCCACTCGGCTTCCACGACATGGCGACCATGGTGATCCTGTACAGGAACGCACCTAACTCAACTCCTCGCCTGCTGACGGGCACATACGCCGGGGCTGATCAGACTCGCGGGCTGTTCCCGATGACCAAGGACTTGCCGCCGGTTTGGACTCCGACACATGGGTGAGCGGGCCTGAAGTGCACCAACAGAATTCTTTGGAGGTGCTGGAAGTGGGCGGCGTCATGCCAGATGCCAAGCCGGGGATTTCCTGATGCGGGACTCCGGGGGTCGGGTTCCTGCTAGTCATGAGCGTCTGTTGCTCAATCCAGGAATGGTTGACACGTAGTCGAGTAGTCGAGTGACCCGATCATTCGCGTCACAAGCGGGGCGTCAGGCTTGAGAACCTTGGGCCACGGCCCGACGAGTCCGTAGGGCGGGTCCGACAGGGTCGTCGGACCTTCGCCGTATTCGTGGCGGCGGACAATACGAGAGGTGGGTAAATGGCGATTCCAACGTTCCAGGTCGTGATGAGGCCGCTCTTGGAACTTGCCGTGAGCGGCAAGGAGGTCCAGACCAGCGACGCTGTCGCGGCTCTAGCCGACCAGTTCCATTTGACGAAGGAGGAGCGCGAGGAACTGCTGCCCAGCGGTAGGCAGCGGCGGTTCAACAACCGCGTCGCGTGGGCCACAGCGTACCTTCGCGCCACAGGCCTTTTCGAGAGTCCCGGTCGAGGCCGGTACTCGATCACCGAGCGCGGCAGGCAGGCGATCGCCAGCGGCCAACAGATCGATCTCAAGTACCTATCCCAGTTCCCGGAGTTGGCTGCCTTCCGAACTGGCACAACGGGTGGCGGAGAGAGCGAGAAGCACCAGGCGGCCGAAGCGTCGACCGCAACTCCAGATGAGATCCTCGAGTCGACCTATCAGGCGCTTCGCAAGCAACTTGCAGCGGACCTCCTGGAGAGAGTTCATACGGTCGAGCCCGCCTTCTTCGAGAAGCTGGTAGTTGATCTGCTGATCGCAATGGGTTACGGCGGGTCGCGCAAGGAGGCCGGGAAAGCGATCGGGCAAAGCGGAGACGAGGGGATTGACGGGATCATCAACGAGGACAAGCTCGGGCTCGATGTTGTCTACGTCCAAGCAAAGCGGTGGGCGAAGTCGGTCGGCCGTCCGGACGTCCAGATGTTCGCGGGGAGTCTCGAGGGCCAGCGCGCTTCGAAGGGGGTCTTCATCACCACGTCGACGTTCACACCGGACGCGCGAAGCTACGTCAAGACCATTGGCAAGAAGATCGTGCTGATCGATGGCGAGGAGTTGGCGCAGCTGATGATCGATCACGGCGTCGGCGTCGCTGACGTCAACCAATACGTAACGAAGCGCATCGACCAGGACTACTTCGAGGTCGAGTAGGTTCGTCCCGCGCAGCATCGACCAGAGACTTTCCGCCAAAGATGCAGGGAGGGCTGACGTGGCCAGGGCGACAAAGGGCAAGACCCTCGACTCCCCCGTCACCCAAATGCTCGTAGACGTGTACATGGGCGAGTACACGGCCCTGAGGAAGGAGATCCCCCTGCACATGCGCAGGGTCTCGTACCTCGTCGTCTACTCCATCGTAGGTACCGGTGCCCTCGTGGGTTCAACGGCGCTCACTAGCTTCGGGGATCGCCCGGACGGCTTCGCGTCGATGCTGCTCCTCGTCTCGGCCGTGCTGGCAATGGTCGCGGCGACGTGCATCGGAACAACGACGAAGATTCTGCTGATCAGCGAATACCTGGCCGATAGGGCCGACGAAATCCGAGAGCTCATCCGCCTGGCCGCCGGCAAAGCCGGCCCAGTCTCGGCCGACATGTTCTCCTGGGAAGGCCAGTCGATGAACGTGCCCAGCCAGTTCTTCGCAAAAGGCACGCTTAGGAGCTGGGGCGGCTCGATTCTCGAGATTCTCGTCGTCGGCGTGATGGCGATCGCGGCCCTGGCCGGCGCTGCCGTCATGTACGCCCAGCAAGAAGCGGCACGCACGCCCGTCACGACGCTCCTGCTGGCGCTTGACGTGGTCGTCGAGCTTGCAATCCTGGTTTGGGGAACCCGAATACACGGCCGACGCGCCGAGAGTGACAGCCTGGCGAAGGCGAGCCCGAGCGTCGACGGGAGCCAATCCGGAGGCGCCTCCGCAGGCTAGAGACCCGATGCTGCCGCTGCTCCGAGCGACCGCGCTGGCCGCCAGGAGGTGGCCCTGGGTCCGGCCTGTGCCGTGATAGATTGTGGCCGGGGCGACTCGCGCAGTACGACCGGAAGGGGCCGAAACGGCATATGTTCAGAAGGATCCTCGGCAAGACGCCGGACTACGCGATGGACGTCTCCCTGCGGTCCATCTACCTGGGGCAGTTCAAGACGACATACAGGGGCGTTCCGGCCTGGCGATGTCCTTTCGACTAC